>JAZQAS010000001.1:0-4188 GCA_045545335.1 Candidatus Avispirillum sp.
CTGAAAGGATCTCGCCGCAGTTTTCGCAAACTACTCTCTCGTATCCTGCATCCTCGCAGGTGGGAGCCTTAGTTTCCGTAGCTCCGTCGCCGTGGCCCGTGGCCTCAATTACGGTAGCCTCTGTATAATCGCAGTTTGTACAAGCAAGACCGGAATAGCCGTTCTCGGTGCAGGTGGGCTCTACCGTTGTTTCAACAAGGTTATGGCCCTTTGCATTTGTTTCTTCAACTACCGTGTAATGCTCACAATAGAGACACACGTTCTGAAGCTCGCCTGCCTCTGTGCAGGTTGCGGTATTCTCTTCAAAGTAGACGTGGCTTGCTGTATCAATGATCTCATCGCATACAGAGCAGATAACGTTATGAACAGCCGCGCTCTTGGATTCATATCTGAGGCAGTCTGCATCGTTATGGAACGCGGTAGTTGTCTTCTCTCTCTGCATACCGCAAACCGTACACTCGAGAAGCTGCTTGCCGTCTGCAAAGCAGGTTGCCGCATTACCGGATACTACCTTGAAGCAGGAGCCCTCGCTATGGAGCGCAGGGATGACCTCATCCTTTTCAGCGCCGCACTTTGTGCACGTATAGAGAGTCTTACCGACCTTAAGGCAGGTTGCCTCAACTGCTACAACGCCATCATCAAAGCTATGGTCGCACTTGCCTGCAACTACTGCCGCCTCAAGTGTATTACCGAGGTCGCGACGAACGGACGCCATAATATCATACTCGCTCATGGAGGAGTCCCACTCGCTTGTGGAGAAGTTATTGAGAGAGAGGTAATTAACAACGTTCTTGGAAACTCTTGCAACAACGTTCTTTGCCTCTGTCTCGCCGAGGTAGTCCTCAAGCATTGTGAGCATCTGATAATCCTCAACGCCGTCACGCATGACCTCAACGCGGAGAGTTCCCACAACACCTGTGTTATTCCAGATAGAGCCCTGGAATGCACCGTAGAAGAGAACGCCGTTTCCGTGGATAGCAGCACCTGTATTGGGATAGATATGCTTATTTGTCTTCCATGCAACTGCGGTATCCTCATCGGTACCCCAAGCACCTGTTACAGTGCGGTCAGCATAGTTGCCGTTCTCGGCATTATATTCATTCCAGTTATTTGTGCCGTAATAGAGATAACCTGTGATATCGTTCTGATAAAGCTGCCAGAAGAGCATCTTTGTCTGAAGACCTGTGTTCTCGATAAGGTGGTTTGCGTATGTATAGGTCTTGTTCCAGCCTGCGGAATATGCCCAAAGCTCAGAGTTTGCAACGTCGCCGTTCTCCTCTGCAAGCTTGAGCTCGGACTGGATACGGTCGGAGAACTCGCCGTAGATATTGTTCCAGTTATAATAGGGCTGATGACCTACGAAGAAGTCAACGCCGTTCGTTCCCGTTGCGCTGTTGTTATCGCCCCAGGAGTAAAGGCCGGAAATGGAAGCGGAGAGCTCGCGGATAGGCTCGGTCTCCATACCTGTGTAGCCTGCTGCCGTAAGCTCAGACTGAGGTGTGAACGCATAGAACTGAGGACACCAGATGGAGATGCCGCCGCCGTCGATCATAGCCTGTATAGCATCGTGGACCTCAGCGGTGGAATAATTCTCAATGGGGCTCGTATAGGTGAAATAAGGATAAGGATGGTTCTCGTGGAAGGGAACAACGGACATAGGAGACTTCCATGTCTTTTCAAGGGCATCATAGAGGAAGTTTACTCTGTCAGCACCGGGATTGGTATTTCCGCACCACTTAGCCCAAACGTCACCTACGGGCTCATCTGCAGTGTAGAAATAGAACTTATCCTTTACCTGATTCCAGATCTTGGAATTATAAAGCTCGTTATAGATAGCGGTATACTTGCCAAAGTTTGAGGTAGAGTTTACGTCACCGTAATTACCGACGTTACCTGCGCCGTCACCCGTTACGCGGACAGCGTTAACACGGGGATTTGTGAGGTATGCGTTAGCGGAGGAAAGTGTTCCGGGGATATCCATACCGAGAAGGCGGTTATCAAGAAGATAATCGTAGAAGTTCTTGTAGTTTCCGCCGTAGCCTGCCTCGTTATCAATGAAGAAGGACGTTCTGAGAGCGGTCTCCTCGGAGATAACGAAATCCCAAACGTAGCAGAACACGGTTGCGGTCTTTACTACCTGACCTGCCTCATTCTTGATATCAAGCTGAGCGCTATACCAGCCTGCGGGGGTATCCTCGTCGGTTCTCAGCTTAATGAAGAACGCCTGGCTCTTGCCGCCGTTGAGCTGGAAAGCGCCGATATTCTTCAAGGGAACTACGGGGTCGGGAGTCTCGCCCTCGCGGATGATGGAGTCGCCTGCGGCAGCGCCGAGAACGAAATCCTCGCGAAGGTCTGTGGTGGTTACGTACATCTCATAATAAAGCTCGGCGGATATCGCATCGCCTGCCTCATTTGTGAAGGACGTTACGCTTGCTGTGAGGCCTGCCTTCGTCTCGTCGGAATACAGAACGAACTGAGCGTTCTCAACCTCGTTCTTTGCCATATAAACGGAGTAGGTCTCCATACCGGAAGGAGTCACGTCGCTGGTGAACACCTTCTTGAAGGAATGCTCGAACCAAAGGTCGAGACCTTCGTCTTCATACTCGGCAGTCTGCTTTACGTAGCTGTCGGCGGGATCATCGCTTGTGGCGCTCGCGGAGAACGCGCCGAAAACAAGAGCCGCGCAGAGAACTGCAAGTGTGAAAACAACAAAAATTGATTTTAGTGTCTTTTTCACAAAAAGAACCTCCTACATATAATTATTCATTTCAATGTTACCAAAAAACCTCTCTTTTGTCAATCGTTTTTTAGAAATACTTGCGCCACTGTAACAAAGCATTATATTTTGTCGCGTGGGCATAATAACAAAAAAAGAATGGGAGCAGGCTATGGAATTTGAAAAGCTTTACTCGGCGGCAAGCAATCTCTTTTCCCGTATGCGGGAGGACAGACGGACAATACACTCATCGGCGGAGGCGGGGATGCGCCTTGAAAGGACTCAGGGCTATTGCCTTGAGCGTTTGCAAAAAATGGGATACGCCCCAAAGGTGTTTCCCACGGGAGGCATCACCTGTACCATCGGCGAGGGGGAGGAATGCACCCTTCTTCGGGCAGATATGGACGCCCTGCCCTTTTTTGAGGACTCGGGAGAGGTCTTCTCCTCAAAAACGGGGGCTATGCACGCCTGCGGCCATGATATCCACGCCGCCTGCCTTCTGGGGGCGGCGCAGCTGCTTTATGACCGAAGAGCTCACCTTAAGCGGCGGGTGAAGCTATGCTTTCAGGCGGGGGAGGAGACTCTTGAGGGGGCTCTTTCGATGATAGAGGGCGGTCTTCTCTCCTCACCCGAGGTGACAGATGCGATGATGCTACACGTTATTGCAGCAACAGATATTGAGTGCGGCACTCTTATTATCCCTCCCGCAGGCATAGGCGCTTCGGGTGCGGATTTTTTTACCGTCATCGTCCGCGGCCGAGGATGCCACGGGGCAACTCCCCACCTTGGTGCAGACCCTATCCGTTCTGCCGCCGCCATCATATCGGCCCTTGAGTGCATTATACCAAAGGAGCTTCCCACAGGCGGGGGCGACGTGCTCACCATAGGCAGGATCAGTGCAGGTGAGGCCGATAATATGATCCCCTCCGCCTGCACCTTTGGGGGTACGCTCAGAAGCTACGAGGACGGGCGGCGGGAATATATTAAAGCGCGTCTTTCGGAAATTGCCGGAGGTATTGCCCGAGCATACCGCACAGAGGCCGAGGTCATATTCACCTCGGGGTGTCCCTCCTTTCTAAACGACGAAAAGCTGACCGCCGCCCTACCCGCCCTATTCAAAGGGGCCTCCCCCGCTCCTCTCGTTTTGCCCGAGGGCTCCCGCGGCGGCGGGAGCGAGGATTTCGCCTACGTGAGCCGCAGGGTCCCCTCGGTCATGGTGGCTCTCGCCGCAGGAGAGAAGAGCCGAGGATACGAATATCCCCTCCATTCCCCGAAGGTCCGCTTTGACGAGGCCGCCCTCCCGTACGGCGCCGCGGCCTACGCCGCCTTTGCGTTAAGATAGGTTTCAAAATATAAAGAAAACGTCGAGGGCCAATACAAAAAGAAGGGGCTGTCGCATTTGCGACAGCCCCTTCAGCAGTCAAATTACGTTTTGACGGTGAGTTGTAGCACAGTAGGGGCGAGCATCGCTC
>JAZQAS010000002.1:0-7949 GCA_045545335.1 Candidatus Avispirillum sp.
AAAAATACAGCAAAAAAGTAGAAATCCGCCGATCTTTTCGGCGGATTTCATTGTTATAAGCGGCTTTTTAGCCGCGAATTGTCCCTCTGTCGTACCTTTGTACGCCGACGACGGACAATACACGGCTTCTGCATCCTTTTCGACAGCCCTTTTTTCAGCTTGTCGATACTTTATCGACAAGCTGAGAAAACCGACGGTTCCCGTCGGTTTTCTTCCTTTTCTCTTCTCTTTTCTCTTTTCTCTCTTCCCTCTTCTCTAAAACGAAAGCGCCTCCCAAAGGAGGCGTTTTCGTTTTATTCAAGGCTTCCGAGTGCTCCTGCAAGGAAGCGGGCGAGGATGTTCGCGTCGTTTCCGTTGATCGCTCCATCGGCCTTAATATCTGCTGCCTTCTGCTCGGTCTCCGAGGGGATAGCAGAGCCTGAGAGGAACTTTTTCAGCTGATTTGAGTCCTTGCCGTTTATCGCGCCGTCGGAGTTTACGTCGCCGACGGTGTATTCGGGGATGGGCACGTAATCGGGGTCTGCCTCGCCGCAAAGGGTACAAGTGCCTTCAACAAAGCTGTGGCCCGTGGCCTCAATTACAGTAGCCTCAGTATGATCGCATCTTGTGCAGGCAAGTCCCTGATAGCCTGCCTCGGTGCATGTGGGCTCAACCGTGCTTTCAACAAGGTTATGACCTCTGGCATCTGTAGCATAAAGAACTGTATAATACTCGCAATTCTTGCAGGCATCTATCATCTCGCCGCTCTCCGTGCAGGTGGAGGTAAGCTCGTTAAAGAGGTTATGTGCCTGAGTATCTATGATATCGCCGCAAGCCTTACAAGTAATATTATGTACAGCAGCAGATTTCGAAGAATACTCATAGTAATCGGGGTCATTATGGAATGCGGTGGTATTTTGATACTGCTCAAAGCCGCAAAGTGAGCACTTCATAAGCGCACGGCCGTCGGTCGTGCAGCTTGCAACAGTGCCTGAAACAAACTCAAAGCACTCACCTACGGAGTGGAGCGCGGGAAGGACTCGGCTCTCGGTAGCGCCGCATTTCTTACAGGTGTGCTGTGAATATCCTACCTTAAGGCAGGTTGCGCTAAGCGTTACAACTCCGCTGTCGTAGTCGTGATCGCACTTGCCTGCAGCTGTTGCAGCCTCAAGAGTATCGCCCATCTCGCGGCGAACGGATGCCATAATGTCGTATTCATCCATGCTGCTGTCCCAAGCGCTCCTTTGGAACTTGGGAAGAGAGAGATAATTAACGACGTTCTTTGAAACCTTACCTACGACAGCCTTTGCCGCGTCGTTTCCGAGAAGCTCCTCGATCATAGTGAGCATCTGGTATTCCTCAACGCCGTCACGCATGATCTCAACGCGAAGGCTGCCCACAACGCCTGAAGGATCCCAGATGGAACCCTGAAAAGCGCCGTAGAAGAGAACGCCGTTGCCGTACATCTGCTTGCCCGTTGCGCCGAAGGGATAGGGATTGGTCTTCCAGCCGATTGCCGTATCCTCATCCGTGCCGAGAGCGCCGGTCACTGTATGGTCAGCAAAATTACCGTTCTGCTTGTCCATTTCCTTCCAGTTGTTAACGGCATAGTAAAGATATCCCGTTACGTCCTCCTGATAAAGCTGCCAGAAAAGGATCTTTGTCTGAAGGCCTGTATTTTCGATAAGGTGATTTGCATAGGTATAGCCCTTGTTTGCTCCTGCAGAATATGCCCAGAGCTCTATATCGTGATCTCTGTCACCGTTATTTGCAATTGCCATCTGAGAGAGAACTCTGTCGGAAAACTCGCCGTAGATCTGCTCCCAGTTATAATATCCCATAGTGATACCGACAGTGCCGGAATAGGGGCCGCTGTTGGTTCTGATTATGCTCTCCTCAAGTCCCTGATAGTTTGTATTGGCGATCTCGGACATGGGAGTAAAGCCGTACATTCTGGGGCACCAGGCTGTGCAAAGCTCGTAGTCGATGATCTCCTGCTCTGCATCTCTCAGCTCCGAAAGAGGATATTCCCAAAGGGACTTTGTGTAATAGCCGCCGTAAGGATATGCGTGGTTTTCGCCGTGGGCCATTGCGATGACTGCGCTGTCCTCGCCCCACTCGTTAACGATGGTATTTTTCGCAAGATGGGCAGAGTCAACGGTATCACGGGTGCCGCCTGTAGCCGCAACGAGCTCGCCGGGCAGGGGCTCGTCCACCTTATAGAAATAAAGCTTATCCTTTATATCCTCCCACACATCGCTTGTGGAAAGGCGGTTGTATATATCCTTATAATGGTTGAAGTTGTTGCTGTCGGAATATCTCGATCCCACCTTCTCTGTCTCCGTATACGCAGAAACACGGACTGCGCTTACACGGGGATTCGAAAGATAGGGGTTATCCTCAGTGAGCTTTCCGGGGATATCCGCCGCCATAAGACGGTTATCGAGAAGATAATCGTAGAACTTCTCATAGCTTCCGCCGTAGGAGGCGTCGTTGGACATTATGAAGGAGCTCTTGAGAGCAGTTTCCTCGGAGATAGTAAAATCCCAAACGTAGCAGAAAACGGTAGCGGTCTTAATTATCTCGCCGCCCTCGTTCTTGATATCAAGCTGAGCCGAGTACCAGCCCGCGGGAGTATTCTCCTCGGTCCTCAGCTTTATGAAAAAGGCCTGGCTCTTGCCGCCGTTGAGCTGAAAGGGGGCTACGTACTTCAGGGGCGTTACGGGGTCGGGGGTCTCGCCCTCGCGGATAAGCTCGTCCTCAGGGCCCTCGGCTCCGTAGATATTGCCGAGATTTAAGTTTGAAACGGTGACGTACATCTCATAAAAGATCTCAGCGCTTATCTCATCGCCCTTTTCGTTTTTAAAGGGAGTGACGGATGCATTGAGCCCCGACACGGTCTCCTCGGAGAAGAGAACGAACTGAATATTCTCTATCTCGTTCTTTGCCATATAGGCAGAATAGGTCTCCATATCGGAGGGGGTAGTATCGCTCGTCATTACCTTTTTGAAGGAATGCTCAAACCAAAGGTCGATGCCCGGGTCCTCCGCAGGCGCTGTTTGCTTTACGTATGTATCCGCAGGGTCGTCGCTTGCCGCCACTGCGGAAAAAGCGCCGATCATAAGCGCACCGATCAGCGCAAGGGTAATTATTGCCAGAAACAGTGTTTTTAGTGATTTTTTCACAAAATCACCTCCCGATCATTTATTACTATATTAATATTACCAAACAAGTACAGCTTTGTCAATCATAACTGTAATATGTAAACAATTGATTATTACATAAAAAGCCCGTTGAAAATCAACAGGCTTCAGTTTGTTGAGTATTTCAAATTTTGGTTTGGCGGGAAGATTTACAATAACATCGTTGTAGGGGAGGATATCATCCTCCCGCACAACAGCACACGAAGCAAAACGAAATTTGATACACAAACGAAACGGGAATAATACACGTTGTTGTAGGGACAGGCGTCCTCGACTGTCCTAACTACAACACACGCCTCGCGATAAATATCGTTTCGTTAATTAGGACCGTCGGGGACGCCGGTCCCTACAAATGAATTGTTCGTTTTGCCTACAAAATTTCGGTATTCTTAATTTTTCGCTACCGTTCTGAAATGAGGGAGCAGCAAGCGGCTCCCCTACAAATGAATTGTTTGTTTTAATTACAAAATATCGGTATTCTTATTTGTTCGCTATCGTGCAGATCTCGGACGAGCAATGCTCGCCCCTACATTGGTTCAACTCCCCCACAAACTGTAATTTGATTTACTGATTGAATCAATTTTATACTCGATCCAATTATAACATTGTTATTATTGGTATGATTTTTGCATATTTTTATTTGGACTGTGCGATCTGCCGATGAAGCTCCGAAAGAGCATCGGAAAGAGAGCCGCAGGAGTCTATAAGGCCGCAGCGAACCGCCTCGGTTCCGTCGATAAGGCTGCCCGTGTCCGTTGCTATCTGATCGGTCCTTGTCAGCATTTCGCGGAAAACCTCCTCCGTGACCTTTGAATGGTCGGTGATAAACCTAATTATCCTGTCCTGCATACGCTCAAAATAATAATAGGTCTGAGGAACGCCGATAACGAGACCGCTGACGCGGACGGGGTGGATCGTCATAGTGGCCGAGGGGACTATAAAGGACTTCTTCGTGCTGACCGCAAGGGGCACGCCGATGGAATGTCCCCCGCCGAGGACCAAGGACACAGTCGGCTTTTTCATTCCCGCTATCATCTCCGCAATGGCAAGGCCCGCCTCAACGTCGCCGCCCATGGTGTTCAGAACGAGGAGCAGGCCGTCTATCTCATCCGACTCCTCAATGGAAACGAGGAGGGGGATTATATGCTCGTATTTCGTTGCCTTCTGCCCCTCTCCGAGCTCATAATGCCCCTCGATCTGACCGATGACGGTGAGGCAGTGGATGCGGGAGCCGTCCTTTTCGGCAACCACGCCGCCGCTTTCGCAGATATCGTCAAGCTTTTCGGACGGTGACGTATCCTTTTCGTCCATTTTTTCTTTTTCAGATGTACTCACAGAAATTCCTCCATTTTTGATATACTCATTCTCTCACTTTCAATTATATCCGAGCAAAGACGCAGAACGTTTGCATCACAGCAGATCTCCGCCTCCCGCCTTGCCCGTTCAAGGCGCTGAACCGAGCTTTTTGCTCCTGTAATATATATTCCCGCAAGGTTTTTGTCCGATGAATCCACTGCCGAATTAAAGGCAATGCCCGCCCGCAGGCGAAGCCGCGCCGACGCGGGCAATTCCCGAAGCTCTCCGCCTCGGCTGTGTATCATATCCCCGACAGACCTTGTGTAGCTTTCGCACCTTTCAAGATCACGGGCAAGCTCCCGTATCATAAATCGGTCGTCTATCTTCGGGAGAACGCTTACGATACCTGCGCTGCCTGTTTTCACGTTCCTATACATCTCCGAGAGCAGGATATTAGTTTTGTCTTCCATTCTCTCCCCCTTTTACAGTATTATGCCCAAAAAACGAAATATCATAAGTTCAACAAAAAACCGTTCAGCCTCCTTTTTCGGGACTGAACGGTTTTTTCAGCTTAGACTTTTATTATAGTAATATTCAAGGTACCGTCATCTTCAACGTACGCGCCGTGCAGGTCTGAAAGATCCTCGCTCATAACGAAGGTGTTTATTGTTGATGCGTGATGATACTCACCGTTCTCATCCTCAACGAGCCACTTCCAATATATGAGATAATACTTCACGCCGTCAACATCAAAGGCGCAGTCAACTACGCAGTAGTAATCAAAGCCCGTGTCGGAATCGGTTCTGCCATACATCTCATACATTTTTTCGCAAACGGCATTTATCTCGCTTTGAGAAACGCTGATCTTATTCTTTTCAAGGTCATAATATTTCAAATACACACTGCTCGTAGAGCTGTCCTTTGTTTCAATAACAAGCTCATTTTTTTCAATACTAAGGTAAGTACAGACCTTTTCAAAGGCCCAGAGACTGCCTACGTTTGCAAGCCGCCTTTCAAATACCACCGCAAGCCGGTCTCCATCCCTTGAGAGAGATGCACTTTCAAAATCACAGCTCCACCACTCTGAGTATTCCTTTTCATTCTTTACGTCCACCACGTGGATCCTAAGGCTGTTCACTCCCGAGGTTGGGCCGTGGGTAAGTGTGATATTTTCAGGGTAGCCGTCACCGTTTAAATCGTGATCTATAGTATCGATCACGGGAAGCTGAGACGTCCGGTAATCGTAACTGCGAGAAAAGACTGCGCCGTCGGGCACGGGGCACTGAGGCTCCTTTCCTTCGCCGTATCTGAAGGAGGGTATTTTTGCAGACCTTTCGGCATCGAAAATGAGAGTATCATCCTCGCCGAGGGTGAACACGTATACCTTGGAATTGTCTCCATCCGTTCTCAGTATGAGCTCTGCATCGGTCCTTTCATATCTTCCCGCTATATATGCGCTTGAAAAGGCCGAAAACGAAAAGTGAAAGGTGCCTTCAGGCTCCGAAAGAGTCACATTAGGGGAGAATACCCTCTCGGGGGAATCGTGGCAAACGTAGATCTTTACGTCGGGCTCGACCTGCGGACCGACAGTCTGCCCACCGTTATCACTTTTATCAGATGCTTTTGCAAAATACTTCTCTGCTTTCTTTTGGCAGTTTGCCTCCAGCTTTTCTATATAGCGATCCCCGCTTAAAGCTTTGATAGCCGAAAGCAATGGGAATCTGTCTTTAATATCATTTGCATAGTACGTACCGTCTCTCGGTTCCCAATATTCCGACAAGGACAGCGCTCCGTTCTCATCTCTTACAGTAACGGCTGTGGGAATATAGGCACCGCTTACGTGTTCGACCTTACCATTTATTCTGTCATATTCCTGATACAGAACCAGCATATACACGGTTATGTCTTCTTTATGCTTTTCGCTTCCCAAAACCTTGAATTCGGTACAACAGAATTCCCCGTCCGAATATCCGCCGCGATGATGCTCTATTATCTGCTCCTCAAGAAACTCCTGCATATTTTTGCTTTTCACACTTGAAGGATCCGTCAAAAAGCATACTGCCAATACTACACTTGCAATAACGGCAACAGCTATTATCCAAAACCCGGGCTTTTTATAGCTGAGCACCGATCTTATCCTGCTTTTCACTCCCGTTTCTCCAAAGGCGAGAGGGCAGGCCGTGATAAGCCTTTTTGAAGCGGAACAGTTTATGAGCGCATTGGCATAGGGGGCCTTTGCCTCCTCGCCAAAGCGTTTTATCACCTTTTCGTCGCAAGCCGTTTCAATATCGCGGCAAAAGAGGATATATGCTACCCAAAGAAGGGGATTGAACCAATAGATCGTCAGAAGAAGAAAGCCGAAAGGCTTCCAGATATGGTCAAGCCTCTTAATATGGGCTTTTTCGTGGGCGAGCACGTACTCCCGATCTCCCTCGGGAAGATCCGAGGGAAGGATGATCCGGGGGCGAAAAACTCCAAGAATAAACGGAGTATCCACGCGGTCGCATATCCACACGCCCTTTTCTTCCTCCAGCGCTTCTCCCGCCCTTTTTCTTATTTTCACATAGCTCACCGTAGCGTAGACCGCCATCGCCGCCATTCCTGCGATCCATATGACGGACGCCGCCGCACCTATTATCTCCATAGGATTTACCCTGCTCTCGGGAATTGGCGCAAGCCCTTCCGAAATAATGGGGTTTACAGTCGAATTAAAATACTCGATGCCCGTATGTATCTCGGGGCTCTCAGAATGAACTATCGTTTCCGGAACGGTCTCGGCGCTCGGCACAAGGCTGAGAGCGCTCTCAATACTAAAGGGACACAAAAGCCTTATCGCCACCATTGCCCACAAAACGCACATGGTCCATCTTGGCGCTTTCTTAAATACAAGCCTCAGAGCTATGATGCAAAGAACAAGCCAGCTTGCGGCAATGCTCATGTTTAAAAGCTTTATGAATATCTCTGTCATTTTCTTTCTTCCTCATACTCCGAAACGATCCGCCTGAGCGCCGCCACCTCATCATCGGAAAGGGGCTTTCTTTTTGAAAAAGCCGCAAGAAAAGCAGGGAGCGAACCGCAAAACTCCTCCTCCACTATCCTTTCGCTTCTCATGGAATAAAACTCATCCCTTGAAACAAGGCTCGTTACCGTGCCGCCCTCGTTTTTGAAAATGCCCTTTTCGCAAAGGCGCTTCAGTACGGTATAAGTCGTGGTCTTTTTCCATTTCAGCGCCGCCTCGCACTCCTTTACAAGAGAGACCGTTGTTATAGGCTCCTTTTCCCATATTATATCTGCAAAACGGGACTCAACCGCCCCAAGCTTCGTATCGTTCATAATGATCCCCTTTCATTCTACATTCTGTAGACCAATTATAGTCTACACCTTATAGAACGATTTGTCAAGAGGGTATATGGATTTTAGTTTGACGGTGTACTCACAATTGCATTGTTGTAGGGACAGGCGTCCTCGACT
>JAZQAS010000003.1:0-18227 GCA_045545335.1 Candidatus Avispirillum sp.
CCAGAACCAAAAAAAAATTAAAAAAAAAAAAAAAATAAAAAAAAATAAATTTTGAGGAGAAGACGTAAGTTTTTTTTGCTTCTTTTTTTAAAAAGAAAGAAGAGAAAAAAGTGGGGTAAAAAATGGCAGAAGAAAATTACAACATAGAATTTCCCGAACAGAAGATAGTACCCGTCTCCATGGACAAGGAGGTAAGAAAGAAGTTTCTTGAATACTCCATGTCCGTTATCGTAAGCCGTGCTCTTCCCGACGTTCGCGACGGTATGAAGCCCGGTCAGAGACGTATCCTCTACGCAATGTATGAGGACAATCTTACCTACGACAAGCCCTTCCGCAAGTCAGCGACCACCGTCGGTGACGTTCTCGGTCGTTACCATCCTCACGGTGACGCCGCAGTTTACGGCACAATGGTCAGAATGGCGCAGGACTTTTCTCTCCGTTATCCTCTCGTTCAGGGCCACGGTAACTTCGGCTCCATCGACGGCGACGGCGCTGCTGCTTACCGATACACAGAGGCGAGACTCTCAAAGCTCTCCGACGAGCTTCTCCGCGACCTTGATAAGGACGTTGTTGAGTTTATGCCCAACTTTGACTATTCAAGAAAAGAGCCTACCGTTCTTCCTTCCCGTTTCCCGAACCTTCTCGTAAACGGCTCCGTCGGTATC
Organism: Candidatus Avispirillum sp.; assembly: GCA_045545335.1. Taxonomy (GTDB): domain Bacteria; phylum Bacillota; class Clostridia; order Oscillospirales; family CAG-272; genus Avispirillum. The sequence goes on from JAZQAS010000003.1 coordinate 666, forward strand.
GCTGTCGGTATGGCTACCAATATCCCTCCTCACAATATGGGCGAGGTCATTGACGGTACTATCCACCTTATGGATCATCCCGATTGCACCGTTGACGATCTTATGCGCTACATCAAGGGCCCCGACTTCCCGACTGCGGCAACGGTCTACGGCCTTTCCGGCATCCGTCAGGCTTACGCTACGGGCCGCGGCCGCGTTATCGTTCGCGCAAAGGCCGATATCGAGGAGGAAAAGCACCGCATCATCGTAACGGAGATACCTTATCAGGTAAACAAGTCCCTCCTTGTTGAGGCTATTGCAAACCTCGTTAAGGACAAGAGAGTTGAGGGTATCACGGGCATCCGCGACGAGTCCGGCCGCCACGGTATGAGAATAGTTATCGACTGCCGCCGCGACGCCAACTGCGAGATCATTCTTAACCAGCTTTATAAATATTCTCAGCTTCAGGATACCTGCGCTATCAATATGCTTGCCCTTAAGGGCGGCGAGCCTAAGGTGCTCAGCCTTAAGGAGGTGCTCTCCGCTTACGTTGAGCATCAGGAGGACGTTATTACACGCCGCTGCCAGTTTGAGCTGAGAAAGGCTCTCAAGGAGGCTCACCTTTTCGAGGGTTATAAGATAGCTCTTGACAATATCGACGAGGTCATCTCCATTATCAGAAAGTCTCCCGATACTCCCACGGCAAAGATCAACTTGATGGAGCGCTTCAAGGGCGACGGAACTCAGAACGTTGACTTTGATTCGAAGGACGGACTTATTGCCTTTGCTCAGAGCGAAAACGCAGGCCTCTCAGAGGTTCAGGCTCAGGCTATCGTTACGATGCCTCTCGGCCGTCTCTCAGGACTTGAAAGACAGAAGATAGAGGATAAGCTTTCTGAGCTTCACGAGCTTGTCGGCAAGCTTCGCGAGATACTTGCGGATAACGAAAAGATCAGACAGATCATCAAGGACGAGATGCTCGAGATCCGCCGCAAGTTTGCAGACGACAGAAAGACCGATATCGTTGAAGCACACGACGAGATCGACCTTGAGGACCTTATCGAGCGCCACACCTGCGTTATTACAATGACAAAGACCGGCTACATCAAGCGCCAGCAGGTCGATGCATATAAGACTCAGGGCAAGGATGCAAGAGGCAGAACGGGTATGAAGATGAAGGAGGAGGACGTTACCGACAAGCTTATCGTCGTTAACAGCCATTCCACCCTCCTGTTCTTTACAAACAAGGGTAAGATATTCGCAAAGAAGGCTTACAGAATTCCCGAGGCCTCCAATACGGCAAAGGGCTCTAACATCGTTAACCTTCTTGAGATCGAAGAGGGCGAGCGCATCACCGCAATTCTGGATATCAACGGATTTGACGATGATTCCTACCTCATTATGGTAACAAAGAACGGCGTTATCAAGAAGACGGCCCTTTCCGAGTACGAGTACCAGCGCAAGGGCGGTAAGATCGCCATCAACCTTGACGAGGGCGACGAGCTCATATTTGCTGACGTTTCCAAGGGCGGCAAGGACGTTTTCGTTGCTACCCATATGGGCCGCGGAAGCCGATACAGCGAAAACGACGTGCGTATCGTTGGCAGAACCAGCCGCGGCGTTACCGCTATCAAGTTCAAGTTTGAGGGCGACTACGTCGTCGGCGCCGCGCTTATCGACAACGACGAGGAATGGCAGGAGAAATATATGCTCCTCACCGTTACCGAAAACGGTAAGGGCAAGCGCTGTCCCTTCAAGAATTTCAGCCGCATGATGCGTCCCAACACGGGCGTTTACTGCCACGATATCGAAAAGGCAGGCGCTCCCGTTGCGGGTATCGCCATCGTTTCCAGCGACGAGGACGTTGTTATGATAACCGATACGGGCATCATCAAGCGCCTTGAGGCAAGCGATATCAGAATAGTTGACTCTACGAAGTCCAAGGGCGTTACCGTTATGAAGTTTGCCTCCGACGAGGCAAGGATAGTTTCTCTCGCCGTTACCGACAGAGTTGCCGACGAGGTCGACGAGCCTGCTTTTGAAGCTGAAGCTATTGAAAATACGGAAATCTTAGCTGAGGAAGTAAGCGAGGAATAATATGAAAAATATTTTAAGAATTATTTCCATTCTTCTTGTTTTTGCGGCAGTGTGCTTTTCCGTCTGCTCCTGCGGAGTTGACGCAAAGGACCCTGAGATAGTTGACAGCGCAAAGGCTTTGATTGAAAAATCTTTTGCTCTTAATGATATCTATTTCGGCAAGGGTCTGCCCGTAAGCGCAGAGGACAGCGAGGAAGCAAAGAAATTTGCCGCTGATAACGGATTTGACCTTCAGAATATTCAGTTTCTTCCCGTTACGGAGGAGTCTCCCTATAAGTCCGTTGAGGCGATAAAGGAAGCGACCTTGAAGGTCTACTCCGAGGAATATTGCGAATACCTTTTCTCTATGGCATTTGAGGGATATTCCACTGGTGACGGAACGTCTGCAATATATGCAAAGTATATGGAGGACGAGGCGGGCACTCTTACGGCGCGCATCGATCTTGCAAAGAACTCACTTCCAAAGCGTACCTATGATTATGACTCCATAAAGGTAAAATCAAAGTCTGAGGATATGGCAGTTTTCTCAGTTGATTCCTACCTCGACGGCAAAAAAGAGGACAAGCCTGTTGAATTCACTCTTGTAAAGAGTGAGGACGGCTGGAGACTTGATACTCCGACCTATTAAAATATTAAAACGGCTATCTTTTCGGATAGCCGTTTTGAATAGGTAAGTATATGGATGAATTAAAGAAGAGAAAATCACCGAGATTAAAAAGCTTTGATTATAATAAAACAGGTGTATATTTCATAACGATCTGTACGGAAAACAGAAAATGTATGCTTTCTCGTATTGTAGGGACAGGCGTCCCCGACTGTCCGCGTCCTCAGATAAAATTAACACAATACGGAAAAATTGCAGAGAAATACATAAAGCAATTAGATGATTTCTACGATAATATATCAGTCAAAAGCTATGTTATAATGCCTAACCATATTCATATTTTATTGTTTATTCGCAGTAATGGACAGTCCTCTCCAACAAAGGCAAACAGTGTTTATTCGAGGTTTGTATCTACATTCAAAAGATTTTGCAATAAAGAATACGGACAAAATATATGGCAAGAACGTTCTTACGATCACGTTATCAGAGATCGTGAAGATTATGAGAAGCATTTGAGATATATCTACGAAAATCCGATGCGTTGGTTTTTTGATGAAATGTATACCGAGGAATAAGGAGTATATCAATGTCAGGATATATAATGGATCTTAGAAAGATAGTTGGTCACAGGCCTTTATTGCAGATTGGTGCAAGTGTGATCGTTGAAGATGATAAAGGGCGAATTCTTTTACAGTTAAGAACAGACAACCATTGTTGGGGTTGTCCGGGTGGGTCTTTGGAGCTTGATGAAGATATAAAGGACGCTGCCAAAAGAGAACTTTTTGAAGAAACGGGACTTATTGCAGAAGAATTGAATTTATTTGATATATTTTCAGGGCAAGATATGCATTATGTTTATCCTAACGGTGATGAAGTATCAAATATTGATGTTGTGTATATTTGCAAGAAGTACACCGGTGAATTACGTTGTTATGACGGTGAAGCAAAGATGCTTAAATTTTTCAGCGCGAACGATCTGCCCGAAAATTTAAATAAACCAAATGAAAAAGCTTTAAAGAGATATATTTCTTCGAGAATGACAACGAAGGAATAGAGTTGTATTTTGTAGGGACAGGCGTCCCCGACTGTCCGCTGAACGAAACGATATTTACAGCGAGGCGTTATGTCTGTAACGGACAGTCGAGGACGCCTGTCCCTACATCGTATGGTTAAGAACCAAACAAAAAATCCGCCGATTTCGGCGGATTTTATACGTTTAGAACGATTTAATCAAGCTTTGAATAGCCGTGGCTGTTGACGAGGGCGTCTATCTTCATGCCTGCGCGGCACATGGGGCAGGTTGCAGACGTGAAGCTGGCGTACTCGGGAAGGTCTGAGGGGTCGAAGATGGAAACTACGGGATGGCCGTTGCACTCGCTCTTCGTTGCGAAGATGCATGCAACACCTGCAACATAACCGCCGTAATAATTGATGGCCTCCATTGCGGCGATGGCCGTATAGCCCGTTACCACGCTTGCGGCAAGGATGAGCACGTGCTTTCCTCTTATCATCGGCGCCAGATTATCTCTGAAGATGAGCTGGCTTCCGGAGGTGTTCTCGGGGGTTACGATATAGATGGTCTGATGGGCGTTCATATTTCTGAAATCCATCTTCGTCATCTCGCTTGCAAGGCAGGTTCCGATAACCTCCGTATTATCAAGGCAGATAATGGTATCAACGATGGTATTGGAGCGGTAGGAGTCGGCAAGCTCCTTGGCTACTGCCTGCGCCTCGGCGAGACGGGTCTTTTGCATAGTGATATCAATAAAATAGTTCATATGGCTATGGCTCGTTGCAAAATGGCCCTGCGCCACACGGAGATTGAGTCCCTGCTTACCGGTAGGTATTTTCATCATATTTATTGCCATGTTGAGTCCTCCTCGGATTCTATTTAAGTTTATGTAATATTGTACAACGATTTTTAAAAAATTACAATAGATTTATGCAAGATTGTTAAATTTATTTTACATTTGATTTGTGACTGCGGCGAAAAGGGTGGGGACGGCGGCAAATGAAACAAAAAAGAAAAGAGAAATAAAAAATTTGGAAATGAAGTATAAATTCTTGACGGGAAGGGGGTATATGATATATAATTATTATGTATAAAAATATAATTGACGCATTATGACCATACGAAAGAAAACTAATGTTCACTTAAAGATTGCGCCAATTGAGAAAGAAGGACAGCTTTTATGGCAACAAAGAAAAAGCCCGCGGCAGCCCCCGTAGCCGCAGTTTCCCCCGAAGAAAAAAAGAAGGCCCTTGATACCGCCATCTCCCAGATGGAGAAGAGATTCGGCAAGGGCACCATCATCAAAATGGGCGAAAACCCCAATATGAACGTTTCCGCAGTTTCAACGGGCTCCGTCGGCCTTGATATGGCTCTCGGTGTCGGAGGCGTTCCCAGAGGAAGGATAATTGAGATATACGGACCCGAATCCTCCGGTAAGACCACCGTTGCTCTCCACTGCGTTGCAGAGGTGCAGAAGCTTGGCGGCGAGGCGGCTTACATTGACGCTGAGCACGCTCTTGACCCCGTTTACGCAAAGAATCTCGGCGTTAACATCGACGAGCTTCTCGTTTCTCAGCCCGACTCCGGCGAGCAGGCTCTTGAGGTATGCGAGGCTCTCGTTCGCAGCGGCGCTATCGACATCGTTGTTATCGACTCCGTTGCGGCTCTCGTTCCTCAGCAGGAGATCGAGGGCGATATGGGCGCTTCTCACGTAGGACTTCAGGCGCGCCTTATGTCTCAGGCTCTCCGTAAGCTCAACGGCGCTGCCGCAAAGACAAACTGCATCGTTATCTTCATCAACCAGCTCCGCGAAAAGGTGGGCGTTGTTTACGGAAACCCCGAGACCACCACAGGCGGACGAGCTCTCAAGTTCTACGCCTCCGTTCGTCTTGACCTGAGAAAGACCGAGACCCTTAAGTCCGGAAGCGAGTCCTACGGTAACCGCGTTAAGTGCAAGGTAGTTAAGAACAAGGTTGCTCCCCCCTTCAAGGTGGCTGAGTTCGATATCCTCTACGGCAGCGGCATCTCAAAGTCCGGCGAGATCATCGACACGGGCGTTGAGCTTGGCATCATTGAGAAGAGCGGCTCTTGGTTTGCATACAACGGCGAGCGCCTCGGTCAGGGACGCGACAACGCAAGAAAGCTCATTGAGAGCGATGCGGCTCTTTCCGACGAGATAGAGGCAAAGATCAAGGCGGCTCTTGCAAACGGCGATGCCGATAACGTTGAGCCCGAGCTTGACGAGGACGATCTCGACATCAGAATGCTCGACCTCGATCTTGACAATGATTGATTTTTAAAGTTCTTTGCATCTAATCCAATATCCAAAAAGTTACGGAGAAACAGATCCTTGAAATGCAAAAGTATAGCCTTTAATTCCTTCCGAAACATTGAGGAGGAAAGATGCGAGTTTTGCGACGGAGTTAACGTGCTCTGGGGCAAAAACGCGCAGGGAAAATCGAATATGCTGGAAGGGATCTACTTTTTCGCCCGCGGCCGCTCCTTTCGGGGGGCAAAGGAGAAGGAGATGATCCGCTTTCAGGACACTTCCGCTCTCCTCACCCTTGATTTTCAGAAGGACGGCGACAAATACGCCACAACACTTTCTGCCTCCATACCTGCAGAGGGCAGAAAGATCATCACCCGAAACGGCGCCCGCCTTACGGGTACGAAGGAAATGATAGGAGCCTTCAGGGCAGTGCTTTTCTGCCCCGCCCACCTGACTCTGGTCAGCGGCGGCCCCGCTCTCAGACGAAGCTTTATGGATATCGCCCTTTCCCAGCTTTATCCCGCTTATCTTGACAGCCTTTCCCGCTACAACAAGGCCCTGCTCCAGCGAAACGCCCTTATAAAACGATCTCAGGGCGCAGGCAAGAGCGCCTTTGACAGCTATATCTGGGAGACCTACGCCGAGCAGATGGCCACCTACGGCGCCGACGTTGCGGCAAAGCGCTTTGACTATATGTCTGAGCTCTCCCTTTGTATGGACGAGATATTCTGCGGCCTGACCGACGGGCGGGAAAAGCCCACCGTTTCCTACCGCTCATCCGTTCTCGCCGAGACTGAGGAGAACGAGAGCATCAAGGCTGCGGGAAAGGAAAAGCTCTACGAGGCTCTTCTCTCAAATATTGACCGCGAGATACATATGGGCGCAAGCCTCTACGGAGTTCACAAGGACGATATTCAGATAAGGCTCAACTCAAAGGATGCAAAAATATACGCGTCTCAGGGTCAGCAGCGAAGCCTTGCCCTTGCAATGAAGCTCTCCGAGGGCGAGATGTCCAGAAAAATAAGCGGAGAATACCCGGTTTTTCTCCTTGACGACGTTCTCTCGGAGCTTGACTCTGACAGACGCAGGTTCGTTCTTACAAATCTTTCGGGCAGACAGCTTATAGTTACCTCCTGCGAGCCGGATATCTTCCGCTCACTTTCCGAGGGCGCCCGACTGTTACATACGCAAAACGGCAAGATCATCGACACCGATGATGGAATTTGATTTTTGATACTATGACTTACATTTTGACAAAGGTTTATGAATCAAGGCAGGGGATCAACTGCGAATTTACCCCTGCAGACAGCATTGAGAGCGGAGAGGGCAAGACCACTCTGCTTCTCAGAGCCTCCGACTGGTATGATGCGGGGCTTCACGAGGGAGATACCGTTGACGACGGGCAGTTTGGATCCCTTTACGAAACGAGCAACCTTTGCCGAGCAATTGCGAGAGCCGAAAAAATGCTTTCCTCCTCCGATTACAGCCGCGCAAAGCTCATTTCCCGACTTACGAGATACGATATTGACCGCTCCTACGCCGAAAAGGCGGCGGACCTTATGGTGGAGCGGGGATATATCAACGAGGCTGAGCAGACGAAAAGGATCGCAAGATACTATTGCCTTAAGAAATACTGGGGCAAAAAGCGCATAGCCGCCGAGCTTATGGGACGGGGATACGACAGAAGGGTCATATTCGCGGCTCTTGACGAGGTCACTCCCGAGGAATACGGCTATGCACTCAGAAGGCTCATAACCCAGAAATTCAAGGAGCCCCCCGAGGACAAGCGGGAGATGGACAACCGCATCGCGGCCCTCTCAAGAATGGGCTTTTCCATCTCCGAGATACTTGAGGCTCTGAAGGAGAATTAAGAGAGCGGGAAAATGCCCCGACCCTCTGCCTTTTTACGGCTTTTTTCAAAAAAGCCGAAAGAATCCCAAAGGAGATATTCCGATGAACAGAAATAACTACAACGTTGGCTTCGTATCCCTCGGATGCGCAAAGAACCTTTGCGATACCGAGGTCATGCTCCACCATCTTATGGAGGCGGGCTACAACCTTACCCCCGAGGAGACTGAGGCTGACTGTATCATCATAAACACCTGCGCCTTTATTGAGAGCGCAAAGAAGGAGGCTATCGAGTCTATTCTCGATATCGCCTGGCTCAAGGAGCACAGAAGCCTGCGCGGCATCGTTGTTTGCGGCTGCCTTGCAGAGCGCTACCGCGAGGAGCTGCTCTCTGAGATCCCCGAGATCGACGCTGCCATCGGCGTTGGCTCCATACACAACATCGTTGAGGCTGTTGACAGCGTTTTTGAAAAGAGCGAAAAGAAATACACCTCCTTTGAGGACAAGGAAAGCCTGCGCCTCGGCGGCGACAGAATAGTTACCACGGGCGAGGTTTTTGCCTACATAAAGATAGCCGAGGGCTGCAACAACCGCTGCACCTACTGCGCTATCCCCTCCATTCGCGGAAATCTCCGCTCAAGGACCGTTGAGGACATAGTTGAAGAGGCAAAGGGCCTTTCCGAGATGGGTGTGCGCGAGCTTTGCGTGATCGCGCAGGACACGAGCGTTTACGGCCTTGATATCTACGGCGAATACGCTCTCCCGAAGCTCCTTCGCGCCATCTGCGACAATACGGATAACCCCAGGATACGCATTCCCTACTGCTATCCCGACAAGATCACCGACGAGCTTATTGAGGAGATGCGATCAAACCCCCGCATCCTCCACTATATAGACCTCCCCATTCAGCACATCTCCGACAGGATGCTCAAGGCAATGAACCGCCACGGCGACCGCAAGTGCATTGAGGACGCCGTTGCAAGGCTTCGCCGCGCAATGCCCGACATCGTTATCCGCTCAACGGCCATCGTCGGCTTCCCCGGCGAGACGGAGGAGGACTTCTGCGAGCTTTGCGAGTTTATCCGCGACGTGAAGTTTGAGCGCTTCGGCGCCTTTACCTACTCAAGAGAGGAGGGCACCGCGGCATACGACTTTGAGGGTCAGATAGACGAGCAGACCAAGCAGGACCGCTACGATATTCTTATGAAGGCTCAGCTTGATAACTCCGAGCGCTTTAACGAGAGCCTTGTTGGCACCTTCCAGCACGTTCTCTGCGAGGGCTTTGACCCCGTTTCCGAGTCCTTCTTCGGCCGCACCTACCGCGACAGCGCCGATATTGACGGAAAGGTATGGTTCACGGCTCCCCGTCAGATCTCCGAGGGCGAGTTCGTTGACGTTAAGATAACGGACGCCATGGATTACGACCTTGTAGGTGAAGTTATAGTATGATAGAGCTTACCACCCTTTTTTCCGGCTCTTCGGGTAACTCTACTCTTATAAAAACGGAAAACACCGCCGTTCTTGTGGACGCAGGCAGGAATTGCAAGGCAGTTTGCGAGGCGCTTGCGAAAGTTGGAATGTCACTTTCCGATATTTCCGCCATTTTCGTCACCCACGAGCACTCCGACCATATCTCTGCCCTTGACGTTATGAGCAAGAAGCGCAAGATCCCCATACACGTGACGGAGCCCAGCGCCCGCATCCTATGCAGAAAGCCTGCGGCTGCCCTCTGCGCCGTTATCCACAAGGGTCTGGTCTTTGAGGAGAGGGTCGGAGACCTTACTCTCACCTCCTTTCCCCTGCCCCACGACAGCGCCGCCCACGTCGGATATATCGCAAAATGCGACGACGGAGACTGCGCCGGCGTTGCGACGGATATGGGCTACGTTACTCAGCTTTGCTTCGAGAACCTTTCCTGCTGCAGGCAGGCGGTTATCGAGGCAAATCACGATAAGTATATGCTTGCAAACGGCCCTTATCCGAGGGCGCTGAAGGAGAGAGTTGCCTCCCGCTTCGGCCATCTTTCCAACGCTGACAGCGCTGCTCTCATTGCAGGCCTTGCAAGATGCAAAACGGAAAAGATAATGCTTGCCCACCTGAGCCTTGAGAACAACACCCCCGACAAGGCAAGGGAGGCTATTGCCTCTTTTCTTGAAAGCGAGGGCCTTTCCGACAAGGTTACCTTTAAGGTTGCCTGGAGAGACGGGCCGAGAACTCTTTAAAAGTGAAGAGTGAAGAGTGAAGAGAGAAAAGTGAAAAGAAGCTGTTGATTTCCGCTTTGCGGAAATCTTCCATAATAAGTTGGAATATGTTAAAATTGAAGTTTATTACCGTCGGAAGCCTTGCGGAGAGACATTGGCGCGAGGCCTGCGACGAATACAAGAAAAGGCTTTCTCAGACCTGCAAGGTGGAGGAATGCGAGCTGAAGGAAACGAGGATCGCAAAAAATCCCACCGAGGGCGATATCCGCGCAGTTCTTGAGAACGAGGCCGACAGGATCATCGCGCAGATACCCCCGAGGGCCTTCACCGTTGCCCTTTGCATCGAGGGCAAGCAGCTTTCTTCAACGGAGCTTGCAGGGCTCATAGACGCAAAGGCAGGAGAGGGATTTTCCGATATCTGCTTTATTATCGGTTCATCCCACGGACTTTCCGACAGGGTGAAATCTGCGGCCGCCGCCCGCATCTCAATGTCAAAGCTGACCTTTCCCCATCAGCTTGCCCGCGTTATGCTCTACGAGGCGGTATACCGCGCAACGGAGATAAACAAGGGAACAAAGTATCATAAATAGCAAAAACCAAGGTGACAATCGTGAAACTTACTGAGCTTTTTAAGATCCATCTGCAAAAAAGACTGCCCGCTATCATCGGCGCGGTCCTTATAACTGCTCTCGTCTCCCTCTACTACGTGGGAGTTCTTGACATATCCTTTTTACAGCGCCCCGAGGGATGGTCTGGGCATCTTAATATGTTTATAGACGTGCTTTCGGCCGATGAGAGCGATAAAAACAGCGAAAAGACTGAGGAAAAAGAGCCTGAGGACACCCATAAAGCTCCCGAGGACACGAAAAAGCCTGAAAATGAGGAAAACGACAAGGCTGATACCGAGCCTGAAGCTGAAAAGCCTGCTAATCCTGAGTATAAGCCTCTTACCTTTTCATCCGTCAGCGATCTGAAGGCGCAGGGCTACCGAGTTACAAATAAGGTCTACGACAGCTCTATGGTCTTCGGAAAGCTCACCCTTGACTACCCCTGGCCCTCAGATTTCACCTACTCCTGGAAAACGGTATACAAGGAAAAGGTGACGGAATACGAGGACGGCACGGAAAAGACCAAGGAGACCGTTGCCACCACCGTTGAGCGCCCCGCCCTTGACCTCTATATGGGCTACATCATCTACGACGATAACGGCACACAGTACCTTATCGGCCCCGACGGCGCAGTTCTCACACAGTACAACGATAAGGAATTTATCCCCGCATATACGAGAGACCTTGCAGGTCGCCCTCTTTTCTATAAAAAGACGAAAAATAACGTTACCTATCCCACCGTGCTCTCTGCCGAGGATGAGGACGGCAACCGCAAGTGGGAGAAAACGAGCTATATCACCGTTGAGGGACGGGATTACTACTATCTTGCGCCCAACGGAAAGACATTTTTGAAATCCGATTACAACGACGTTACCGATAACCGCGGTCTTTACTTCGACTATCCCGCCTATTACGGTAATGCAAGCACCTCTCTCAAGAGATATTTCTTCAATACTACCAAGGTCATCACCGATCTTGACGGCGATACCTTCCTCAAAAACTGTATGAACTGGGCCTTCTCCTCCGTTAAGCTGAAGCTCTCCGACTACAAGTTTGACAAGGACGGCGTTCTTATCACCGATAAGGAGCTCCCCGAGGGCGAGGAGCCCGATACCCTCAGCTCCCTTTTCCCCTACACCATGGCCTACAACTACTCTGAGAACTACTCTACCGTTTTTATGGACATTGACTGGTCCTACGATCACGACGTGGGCCCCGAGGGCAAAAAGGAGAAAAAGACCTTTGAGGTCACAACTAATGAGATGCGCGTTATCAACGCTCAGGGCAAGGTGATGTTCGAGTCCCGCAAAAACTTCTTCTCAAGCCTTAAGTGGACGGCAAACGAGCAGTTCGTTGCCCCTCTTTATTCGGGAATTGAGTCTATCGGCAGCTATTATTTCGACCACGGACTTATGAGAATGCGTATTCAGTCCTACGACTGCTACCATTTCGCGGAATTCGGCCTCGTTAAGATAGTTACGGACGAGGACGTTCTCGTGACCCCCAACGGCACTCGCTTCGATATCCCCACGGGATATAAGCTCAAAGGCTACTCCGACGGCATCCTCCTTCTTGAAAAGGGAGGCGAATACGGCTATCTCAACACCAACGGTAACTGGATACGCGACCCCGAGCTCCTTGACGCCGAGCCCTTTTTGGAGGGCGTTGCCGTTTGCAGGAATATGGAGGGCAACTACGGCGTTATTGATACGGACGGAAAGGCTATCATCCCATTTATTTATAAGTACATCTCCAATATCTCCAGCGGCACTATCGCGGCATACAGCGAGACCACGGGCTGGACGGTATATCAGAAAATGACGAAGAATTGACGGTATTATGTCACAGTACGATTTTGACGTTATAGTGGTTGGCGCAGGCCACGCAGGAATAGAAGCCGCCCTTGCTACTGCAAGGGTGGGTCTTAAAACTGCCCTTTTTACCATCAGCCTTGACTGCGTGGGCAATATGCCCTGCAATCCCTCCATCGGCGGCACGGGCAAGGGTCATCTCGTTTTTGAGATAGACGCCCTGGGCGGCGAGATGGGATATCAGGCTGACCGCGTTACTCTTCAGTCCCGCACCCTGAATACGGGCAAGGGCGCCGCCGTGCGCTCAAAGAGAGTTCAGGCGGACAGAAGAAAATACAGCGATAATATGAAGGCCCTCCTTGAGATCGAGCCTCACCTCTTTCTCATTCAGGCGGAGGTGGGGGATATTCTCATAGAAGAGAGCTCCCACGGCCGAAAAGTTCGGGGTGTTCGCGCTTTTCCCGGCGGAGATCACTTTGCAAGGGCTGTTATCCTTTCAACGGGCACGTATCTCGGAGGTCTTACCCACGTTGGCGACGTGACGCGCCGCTCGGGCCCCGACGGACTTCTCCCGGCAGAGGGCCTTACGGAGAAGCTTTCTCAGTACGGCGTTCGCCTTATGCGCTTTAAAACGGGTACCCCTCCCCGCATAAGACGGGACTCTATCGACTATTCTCTCCTTGAAAGACAAGACGGAGAGGACGCAATAACACCATTTTCTACCAGAACTGACAAAAATTACCTTAAAGATATAGAGCAGGTGCCCTGCTATATCACCTATACCAATGAGAAAACCCATACCATAATTCGCGAAAATCTCCACCGCTCCCCCCTTTATTCGGGTCAGATACACGGTACGGGGCCAAGATATTGCCCCTCCATCGAGGATAAGGTGGTCAGATTCAGCGAAAAGGAGCGCCATCAGCTCTTTGCAGAGCCTATGGGAACGGATACGGAGGAGATATACCTTCAGGGCTTTTCCTCTTCTCTCCCTGCGGACGTGCAGTATCTTATGCTTTGCTCACTTCGCGGCTTTGAGAACGCGGAGATAATGCGCTATGCATACGCAATAGAATACGATTGCTGCGATCCCACTCAGCTCTACCCCTCCCTTGAATTCAAGACTATCGAGGGTCTTTACGGCGCAGGTCAGTTCAACGGCTCCTCGGGATACGAGGAGGCGGCGGCACAGGGCCTTGTTGCAGGTATGAACGCGGCGGCAAAGCTCCTCGGAAATGAGCCCATCATCCTGCCCCGATATTCCTCTTATATCGGTACTCTTATAGACGACCTTGTTACAAAGGGAACGAGAGAGCCCTACCGAATCATGACAAGTCGCTCAGAATACCGCCTGCTTCTTAGGCAGGATAACGCAGATGCAAGGCTTTGCGAGTTCGGAAGACGGGCAGGACTTATAAGCGACGAGAGATACGAGGCTTTCCTTGAAAAGATGCGCCTTGAAAAAGAGGAAACGGAGAGGCTCAATTCCCTTAACGTTTCTCCCACCTCTGCAAACGAGGTGCTGCGCTCTCTGGGACAGACGGAGCTTTCCTCAGGTGCAAAGCTTGCAGACCTAATCAGAAGGCCCGGAATCACCTACGCCGATCTTGCTCCCATAGATCAGTTCAGGCCGACCCTTCCCGAAGATGTCATTGAGACCGTTGAGACTGAGATAAAATACGAGGGCTATATCAAGCGTCAGCTCTCCGAGGCAGAAAAGCAGAAGAAGATCGAATCGAGAATGCTCCCCGAGGATATTGACTATACTAAGATAAAGGGTCTGCGCCTTGAGGCGGCTCAGAAGCTTTCCGAGATACGCCCTGCATCCCTGGGTCAGGCGGCGAGAATTTCGGGAGTCAATCCTGCGGATATCTCCGTTCTCGTTATTTATCTTTCAATGCGACCTGACGACAAATAATTGTTTCACGTGAAACAATTTCAGAACGATACTAAAAATGTTTCACGTGAAACATTTTCCTAAGAAAGGAATTACCAATGGGTAAGTACAGAAAAAACAGAGTTAACGATGCGGTTGCCCTTGAAATGGCCACCATTCTAAGAAACGTTAAGGACCCCCGTGTCAGCGGCGCTTTCATCAGCGTTACGGGCGCAGACGTTACTCCCGATTTCAAATATGCTAAGATATACTACTCCGTTCTCGGCATGGACGGGGACCGGGAGGCCGAAAAGGAGCTTGCAAAGGGCCTTAAGAGCGCCGCAGGCTTTATGAGAGGTCAGCTTGCCAAGTCTCTCAACCTGAGAGTGACCCCCGAGCTCACCTTCGTGCCCGACGAGTCTATGAAGCGCGGCGTTGAGATAGCCGCAATGATCAATAACCTCGAATTTACCGATGAAGAAGAGGACGAAGAGGACGAAGAGGAAATTGATGAATAATACGTCATTTAAGCGGCTCACGGAGGCAGACGTTGCCGAAAAACTGCTGAAGATGGCCGAAAATAAGGAAAAGCTTCTTATAATCGCCCACAGAAACCCCGATGGGGATGCTGTGGGCTCAGCCTTTGGGCTGAAGCTCATATACGAGGCCCTCGGCGGAGAGGCAAGGTGCGCTTGCGCCGATCCCGTTCCCGAATATCTGAGATTTTTGCTCAGAGGTCAGGAGGATATGGCGTATAATGAAAATGAGGCATATGATACCGTAATGACCGTAGATACGGCCTCAGTTCAGCAGATGGGCGGACTTTCACACCTTGCTGAAAAGGTCTCGTTGGCAGTAGATCACCACGCAATGGGCGAGCAGTATTGCGATGCCTGCATTGATGGCGAGGCGGCGGCGGCAGGTGAGATAGTTTATCGTATTTTTGCAGAGCTTCGAGAGGAGGGCGCGCTTTCGGATGATGCGGAGGTGTTCAGACTCTTGTACGCGGCAATTTCCGCGGATACGGGCTCTTTTCGCTACTCAAACACCACTTTGAAGACCCATTTGACCGCCGCGTGTATGATAAACGTAATAAACGCAGATAAAAACGGCCCAAGCACCGCCGATATATCAAGGCTCATACACGATTCAAAGAGCCTTGCCACTCTCAAGGCAACGAAGCTGTGCATTGAGAAAATGAAGACGGCGGCAAAGGGCAAGGTGACATACGCCGTTATTGAAAGAGCCGATATTGAAAAGGAGGGCCTTTGCGACTCCGATCTCGGCTCCTGCATCGACGTTCCCCGAAGCGTTGCAGGCTCACTTCTTTCATTTGTCCTGAAAGAAACCAAAGAAAGCGCGGAGAACGGAGAAAAGACCTTCAGAATATCGGCAAGATCCTCCTGCGACGTAAGCGTTGCCGAGATATGCAAGAAATTCTCGGGAGGCGGCCATGAAAAGGCGGCAGGGGGCGAGATCTCGGCAGAAAATGCAGAGATCGCCGAGAAAAAGGTGCTTTCTGAGTTTATAAGTGCCTTAGGCGAGGTGAGATAATGGGACGTAAGGATAAAATAGATATTGCAACCGGCGTTATCGTTATCAATAAGCACCAGGGGGTAACGAGCCACCGCATCGTGCAGATACTTCGCCGACTTTACGATACACCCCGTATCGGACACACGGGAACCCTGGATCCTATGGCAACGGGAGTGCTCCCCATCCTTGTGGGAAGAGCCGTAAAGGCATCGGATTTCGTTGTTGCAAGCGATAAGGAGTACGTGGCTGAAATGACTCTCGGCCTGCGCACCGATACTGACGATATTACGGGAGAGGTACTTGAAAGGTGCGAAAATATCCCCACGGAAGGTGAAGTTGTACAAACGGCGCTTTCATTTATTGGCGATATTGAACAGATACCTCCTATGTACAGCGCTATAAAAGTGGGCGGAAGAAAGCTTGTTGACCTTGCCCGCGAGGGAGTCACCGTTGAGAGAAAGCCCCGAAGCGTGACGGTAAAGGCCATTGATATTGAAAAGATAAGCGACACCGTGTACAAAATGAGGATAGAGTGCTCAAAGGGAACCTACATCCGCACCCTTTGCCACGATATCGGCGAGAAGCTGGGCTGCGGCGCCGTTATGAGCGCCCTTGAGAGAACGAGAAGCGGAGGCTTCACCCTCGCCTCGTCTCATACCGTTGAGGAGCTTGAAAAGCTTGCGGTTGAGGAAAGAGCCGCTCTCGTTATGCCCACGGAGGAGCTTTTCACAGACTGCCCCGAAATAAACGTAAACGATTTTTATGCAAAGCTCATCCGCGGAGGAACGGAGCTATATCAGAAAAAGCTTGGAACTGCCATTGAGAAGGGCGAATACGTGCGTATAAAGCATAACAAAACCTTTATTGCCCTCGGTCAGGTGGATGATTTCGACGGGGGAAGCGCAGTTCGCCCCGTTAAGCTTTTCGTGCTTTGAGAGGATTATTATAACAATGTTACGAGAATTATTGAAGAAAAACAGAAGCATCAGAAGCTTTGATCCTTCGGTGAAAGTGACAAAAGAAGAGCTTCTTGATATGATAGAATGCACAAGACTTTGCCCCTCCAGCGCAAACCTTCAGGCGCTAAAATTCTGCCCCGTATACGAGGAGGATAAGGTGGCAATGGTCTTTTCCGAAACGAAATGGGCAGGCTACATAAAGGATGAAGAGATACCTCCGAAGGGCTGCGGCCCTGCGGCATTTATTGTAGTCGTAAACGATACGCTCATTGCAAAAAACACCGTACCCTTTTATAAGGATACGGGAATCGTCTCTCATACCATCCTCCTTCGTGCCTGCGAGATGGGCTACGGCGGATGTATGATCGGCTCCTTTGATAAGGAGGGTATTGCCGCCGCTCTGTCTCTTCCCGAAAATTATGAGATAACCCTCGTTCTTGCCATCGGAAAGGCTAAGGAGAGCCCCGAGATAGTGGAGTGCGACGGGGATATCAGATACTATCGCCGCGACGGCGGCCACTTCGTTCCCAAAAGATCCCTTGAGGAGATCGTCGTGGAATAAAACTGAATTATTGACACAGAAAAAGGCGCAGAACAAAAGCCGCAAAACATATAACATTCAGATTAGAGAAAAAATACAGCAAAAAAGTAGAAATCCGCCGAGAAAATCGGCGGATTTCATTGTTATAAGCGGCTTTTTAGCCGCGAATTGTCCCTCTGTCGTACCTTTGTACGCCGACGACGGACAATTCACGGCTTCTG
>JAZQAS010000004.1:0-43674 GCA_045545335.1 Candidatus Avispirillum sp.
ACACCATGGGCGCTATTATGCAGAATATTGCAAATATGGCAAGATAACCTCGGGCTGTCGAGAAGGATGCAGAAGCCGTGAATTGTCCGTCGTCGGCGTACAAAGGTACGACAGAGGGACAATTCGCGGCTAAAAAGCCGCTTATAACAATGAAATCCGCCGTTTTTAGGGCGGATTTCTACTTTTTTGCTGTATTTTTTCTCTAATCTAAATGTTATATGTTTTGCGGCTTTTGTTCTGCGCCTTTTTCGACAGCCGTTTTTGTTACATTGCTGCTATGAGAAGATATACGGTATATGCTACGTAGCCCAAAACACAGAAGGCACCGACTATTCTGCCCATTCCCTTTTTGATAAGGCACGCCACGTATATAAGTGCCGTTACCACCAGGAGAATGATCGCATTGATTATTGCGGACATATCTACGGGGATCGCCGTTATGGAGGAGGAAAGGCCGAGAATGAAGAGAATATTGAAGATATTTGAGCCGATGACGTTTCCGAGAGCAAGGCCGCTCTCTCCCTTTCTTGCCGCTACGATGCTTGTTACAAGCTCGGGAAGGCTCGTTCCTATAGCTACGATGGTCAGACCGATGAAGGTCTCGCTCCAGCCAAGGCGCATGGCAATATCTCTTGCATTATCAACGACGAGGTCGCCGCCGAAGATTATCATTGCAAGGCCTACGATTATGAGTATCACGCTGACTACGGGATTGATCTTTTTGATCTCATCCTCTTCATTATGCTCGCGGTGCTTCACTGCCTTGAGCACTACGAAAATCACGTAGGTCACTATTCCCACAAGGAGAACGATACCGTTGAGATATCCGAGAACGTTGCCTATCGCCATCATTACGATAAGAAGGGCGCTGATAATAACGTTTACGGGGAAATCGCGCTTGAGCATTACGTCCTCTACCTTATAGGGCTTTATTACCGCGCAAAAGCCTGCCACTACAAGAAGATTGAACATATTTGAGCCGATAACGTTGCTGATGGCAAGCTCATTTGAGCCTGCGATGCCTGCGGTTACGCTAACTGCGGCCTCGGGTGCGCTGGTGCCCATTGCAACGATGGTCAGACCGACGACGAAGGCGGGAATGCCTATATGACGGGCGATGCTTGAGGAGCCGTCTACAAAGAAGTCTGCTCCCTTGATGAGAAGAATAAAGCCAATGAGAAGAAGTACGACATTGAGTAAAATACCCATAAAATATTTTTCCTTTCGTTTTTTCTTCCTTGCAATAAAAAAAGACTTACTGCAAAGCTGCAGTAAAAGTCTCGTTACAAAACCGAAGGTCTTGGGTACGGTCCGGAATTTCTTCGTGATGACGAACCGCACCACAGCTTGCGCTGCAGACTACTCCCTCTTACTTTAATAATTATACATTTTTCTCCTCTGTTTGTCAAGCGAGGCCGTTTCACTTTTATAACAAATTATTTCAAAATTATTTAACAATATCAGTACATACTATTCAAAGGGACAAAAATATGGTCCTTTCTCATATTGCGAAAGTTATTGACATATCAACGTGTTGTATGCTATAATAAATACGTATATTGGGTAATTATGCAACGATTACCCTTAAAAGTAATTTTTAGTGCTCGGTTTTTTGCCGCGCACGGAAAGAATGGTTTAGATTATGGCAAATGATTACATTATTATAACCGACTCCGGCAGCGATATCACACCTGATATGGCTGCGGAGTGGGGCATCAGGGTAATTCCACTCAGCTATACTATGGACGACGGCGAGCCCCGTCCCGGCGATCAGGTAGACATTAAGGAGTTCTACTCCGCTCTCAGAGCCGGCGCTAAGGCTACTACCTCCGCCGCAAACCTTGATGATTTCACAAAGTATTTTACAGAAGCGGCAAAGGAAGGTCTTGACGTTCTCTACGTTGGCTTCTCCTCCGGTCTCTCCAGCACCGTCTCCACAGGCAGACTTGCTTGCTCTGAGATCTCTGAGGAATATCCCGACCTCAAGTTCTACGCCGTTGACACCCTCTGCGCTTCTCTCGGTCAGGCTATGATCGTTTACATCGCGGTTCAGATGAAGAAGGAGGGCAAGTCTATTGAAGAAGTAAGAGACTGGCTTGAGGAAAACAAGCTCCACCTTTGCCATCACTTCACCGTTGACGATCTTTTCTTCCTCAAGAGAGGCGGAAGAGTTTCTGCGGCTACCGCAGTTGTCGGCTCTATGCTCGCTATCAAGCCCCTGCTCCACGTTGACAACGAGGGTCACCTCATCAGCATCGGCAAGGCTCGCGGCAGAAAGGGCGCTATCGACGGTCTCGTTAAGGCTATGGAGGCTACCGTTGTTTCTCCCGAAACTCAGACCATGTTCATCTGCCACGGCGACTGCGAGGATGAGGCAAATGCTCTCGCTGATACTCTCCGCGCAAAGTTCAATCCCGTTGACGTTAAGGTAGGCTGCATCGGTCCCGTTATCGGTGCTCATTCCGGCCCCGGCACTCTCGCTGTATTCTTCCTCGGCACAGAACGCTGAATTACAAATAAATAAAAAAGGAATCAAACAATGAAGATCGTAGGTTCTATTTACCGTGATATGGTAGTCTCGGCAGCTTGCTGTCTTGACAACAACAAAGAAATCGTTAATAACCTGAACGTTTTCCCCGTACCCGACGGTGATACCGGTATCAACATGAGCCTCACCATGAGCGGTGTGCGCGGTGACTATACAAAGTTTGAGGGTCCCCTTTCCGAGGCTTCTCAGAAGGCGGCCAACCTTATGCTCCGCGGCGCACGCGGCAACTCCGGCGTTATCCTCTCCCTCTTCTTCCGCGGTATCGCGAAGGCCTGGAAGGATGTTGAAAACGCTGACTGCGATGAGGTCATTCAGGGCTTCAAGCGCGGTGTTTCCGAGGCTTACAAGGCTGTTATGAACCCTACTGAGGGTACTATCCTCACAGTTATGCGCGTTATGACAGAAACTGCTGAGGACGCATACAAGAAGGGCCTTATCAGAGACGTTTCCGAGCTCTTCCCCTTTATGTACAAGGCGGCTGACGAAACTCTCCAGAAGACTCCCGATATGCTTCCCGCTCTTAAGCAGGCAGGCGTTGTTGACTCCGGCGGAGCAGGCTTCCTTGCCGTTCTTGAGGGTATGGTCAAGGCGCTTGAGGGCAACCCCGTCAAGGCTGTTGAATCTGCAAAGCCCGCAGCTACTCCCGCCGCTGACTTCTCCTCCTTCAACACGGAGGACATCAAGTTCGCTTACTGCACCGAATGCATCGTTACAAAGAGCGAAAAGTACAAGGGTGAGGATACTGCAGACGCGCTCCACCAGTTCATTATGAATCTCGGCGACAGCGTTGTTTTCGTTGACGATGAGGAGATCATCAAGCTCCACGTTCATACAAACAAGCCCGGCAAGGTTCTTACCGAGGCTCTCCGCTACGGCTCTCTCTACACCGTTAAGATAGAGAACATGAAGCATCAGCACTCTAACCTCTCCGGTGAAGAGGCGGCTGAGGCTCCCGCGGCAGTTGAGGAGACTGTTGAGGCTGCTCCCGCAGGCCCCGTTGAGATCACAAAGAAGTACGGCTTCGTTACCGTTTGCATGGGCGACGGTATCCGCGATCTCTTTACTGACCTTGCGGCTGACTACATCGTTTCCGGCGGCCAGACGATGAACCCCTCCACAGACGATATCGTTAACGCTATCGAGCAGACACCTGCTGAGATCGTTTTCGTTCTCCCCAACAACAAGAACATCTATATGGTCAGCGAGCAGGCAAGCCGCATCGTTGACTCAAGAAAGGTCGTTGTTATCGAGACCGTTTCCGTTCCCGAGGGTATTGCAGCTATGCTCACCTTTGACGAGAGCGCAAGCGAAGAGGAAAACATTGCTACGATGAAGGAAGCTGTTTCCAACGTTACGACCCTTTCCTCCACCTACGCTGTTCGCGATACGGAGATCGGCGACACCGCTATCAAGGCAGGAGAAACCCTCGGCCTTTACAACGGCAAGATCGTTTGCACCTCTGACGACAGAGTTACCTGTCTTGAGGGTCTTATGACGAAGGTCTCCGATGCCTCCATCGTTACCATTCTTTACGGTGAGGGTGCTACTGAGGACGAGGCAAATCACGTTGCCGAGATCATGAGCGAAAAGTTCCCCGGAGTTGAGGTCATGGTCATCAACGGCGGTCAGCCCGTTTACAGCTATATCATCTCTATTGAATAATTAAGGTATAAGATAAAACCACCCGAATAAGAACGAAAAGTTCTTATTCGGGTGGTTTCTTTTTGTTAAGTTTCAAACCTGCTGTTTGAAGTGAAGCTGTAATATATTAAAGTGAAGTTTTTGCCTTTTTGCAAATCTGATCATTTACATTTTAACAGTTACGGTATGCTTCTTTCCGTCGCGGGGATTGGGGATGATGCTCGTGCAGGCCTCTCCGTCAAAGATATACTCAGTCTCATCTGTGGGACGGACAAAGCCAAGCTCCTTTTTTACGGTGATATCAAACTCCGTGCCGTCTACGCGGACTACGTAGTTTGCCTTCTTCGTATCAAAGGGGAGAACGGGCTTCAGCTCTATACCGCCGTCTACGTGATCAATACCGAGGAATTCATAGACGGTGAGGGAAAGCCAGCTTGCCGTTCCCGAAAGCATAGGTCCTATATTCTCACCCGTTTCGCTGTTATTATACTGAGTGCAGAAGCGGGGGTTGCCCTTAGTTACGTAAGGGGTCTTCATAGTCTGATAAGGAAGAACGAGGTCAAGCATCCAGAAAGCGCACTCTGCAAATTCTGCGGCGAGCTTTTCATCCTTGACGGTCTTGCAGGCCTTGAACATTGCGGCGGTTGCCATCATCGTTGCATGCTTGAACACTGCTCCGTTCTCACGGTCGCCGTGGAAATAGTGATCCATTGCGGTGGTCTCCGAGACCTTATCAAGATCGCAGGGAGAGGTGAGGGTGAGACCTGCGGGGGTCTTAAGATATTTATTGACGCTATCCAGCATTATTCTCATCTGCTTCTCGGTTGCACAGCCTGCAAGGAGCGCCCAGGAGAAGGAATTGAGCCAATAGGAGCCGGGGAAAGCGGGTTCAAGGGAAAGTCCGTCACCGCCGGCGCCAAGATAGGTATATCCCTTCTCAGGGTTATTTATGAGGCAACGGGCAAAGAAGTCTCCCTTCCACGCGTGCTTCTGAATATCGCTGCAGAGATTTTCGCACTTTTCGCGAAGCCAGACCGCCTCCTTCTCTCTGCCGGAGAGATCGGCAAGTGCCGCCATATCATCATAGGCGATCTTCAGGAGGAATGCGTTCATAACGCTTTCGCAATAGTGGCTCTCAAATCTTACGCCCCACTCCTGACCGCGCTCGGAAAGCTGCTTGCGATAGAGCTCCATCTTATCGGGAGCGCTGATGCTGTCATAGTCAAGCTTCAAGCAGTCGTTCCAGTCAAGGTGGTCAAGGAGAGGAAGTCCGTGATCGCCGACGGAGATGCAACCCGAATAGGTCACTGCAGCCATCATCGTATCAAAGACGCTTCTCTTCTTTCCGTCAGTTCCCGCAATGGGAAGCATCTCGTTTACAAAGTCGATATCGCCTGTAAGCATTACGTATCTGTATACTGCCTGCATGAGCCAGAGCTGGTCATCACTTCCGACACCGATACCGTCGCCTCCCCAATAGAAGTTATGATATGCATAACCGTCCTCAAACACGTTGCAAGCCCACTGGCTTATCATATCACGGGCAAGGCCTGAATTGCCCATAGCCGTCATATAATACATGGAGGCATACATATCCTGTATCTCACGGAAGCCGACCTTACGGCCGCCCTTATTTGTCCACGCAAAGGCTCTCGTTACGAAGGACTGATAGAGCACCTGGAAAGGAAGGTTCTTTGAGATATAGGAGGAGAGGATCTTATCCTCGGAATTATAGGTGATATAGGAGGAGTAGTTCTCTACGAAATCAACCACGCTCTTATATGCCGCGCTGAGTGCGGCGGGATCGCGATACTTTTCAATGAAATTATGAGACTGACGGAGGAACTTTTCAGTTACGTCATCATCGTGAGAGCAGATGCCTGCATAGCTATCGGCAATTCCCTTCTCTCCCGCCTTGATCGTGAGAGTTTTTGCAAGGGCGAAGAAGGCCGCATCCTTTCTGTTCTGACGGTTGGAAAGGCGGGCACCGTTTTCGGGATGGTTTATATCTCCGCTGCCCATAAACTCGCGATAGTTTACGCAATACTCATCAAAATAATCTCCGTTTGCAAGAACGGTTGCAAAGCGGCGGCAATATCTGCCGTATTTGGGATGGAGTCTGGGAGATACGCAAACGGGACGATCTTCATTCGTTACGACAGCAGATTCGTGAACGATATTTGCATACACGATATCGCCGAATATTCCGTCGGGACCGAAGACGGAGAGCATACCCGTGAACACGATACGGATATCACGGTCAGCGTCTGTGAGATTTTCTATTTCTACTCTCTGCGCCTCTACTGCCTCGGGCATATCATGCTCGTGAGGCACGATGAAGATGGTTCTCGTGATCTTGAGGCCGCACTCGGTCTCATACTCGATGACCGTTCTGTTCTGGAGATGACGGCAAACTGCAGTTTTTACGTTCTCCTCCACGTTTGCGGAATAGAATATCTGCTTTCCGTTCTCATAAAGATAGAACTGACGGTTTACAGGCTCGCCGTTTTCTTCCATTCTCCACACGTATCTTGTTGCAAGGACCTGATTTTCCGCCTTGCCGCGGAAGGAGCCGCGACCGAAGGAGTCAAGTGCAGACTTGGGCGTTGTGAGAAGAGGGTTCTCAAAGCCTACGCGGTTTCCGAGAAGGAGGTTTACGTCAAAATGGGGGCCGACGGGAACGTTCTTAAGGTCGATAACGTGAGCGCCCTCGTCGTCGATATAGCCCTTGCTGGCATCGAGGCGCTCAAAAATAGCCTTAAGCGCAGTCGCTACCTCTGTAGGGACTTCAACCTCGCCGCTTTCGGTATAATGCTTAAGGCCGCCCTCAAAATCGAAAAGGTGGCTCGTTCCCTTATTCTCAAAAAGATAATCGCTGATAACGGGATCATTCAGCCCATAGAGGCACACGGGCATATAATAAGGCAGGCCCGTTGCTCCCAGGACATACTTTGTATCGCAGGTGAGGTACTCGCTATCGGTATAGCCGTGAAGCCTTGGGCCAAAGGCAGCCTCAAGGACATTTGCGGGGACCTTCTGCTCATCTCTTGATTTTATATTTGCGTACATATTTTTAACCCTCCGGTTAGTTAGTCGTATCAAACAATGCGTACATTGCGTTATTGAACTGTCCCGTCCACATATTGAGATATCTCTCAAGGGTAGAAACGCCTGCCACGTTATTTCTTACAGCCATAAAGGTGGCATTGGGAACTGCATTATAGGTGCTTGCAAAGGAATATGCAAAGTCATAAACGGGGTTTTCAAGGACCTTGGAAAGCATTCTTATGGAATCGTTATCTCTGAGATAATAATAAGATGCGTTGGTGCAATATGCATCATTGGTATATCCGTAGGTCATAATATTGAAGCAGGCAAGAAGGTCTGCCGTAAGCTCATAATTGGGAGATGTGGTCACTACGCCGAAGAAGAGAGCATCCTCATAATACGCCATGGTCAGGTAATTCTCCTGAGATGCGTCATACTTTGGGAGAGGAAGAACGCCCCAGGTGCACTCAGCGTTTGCCAGGGCCTTCATGGAATCAAGTCGGTCTATGAGGAAAAGGGTATTTCCGCTCTCAAAGGTATTGATGGCGGTGAGGGCGCTGCCCGCAGACTTTTCATGGGCCGTTACCTCTCTTATCTTATTGACCACGGCGGCGGTCTTCTCAGAGGAAAGAGTCACCGTTGGGTAATAGCCTACCGTTGAGGACGTATATCTCTCGCCCTGAGAGATGAAGAAGATATCCGTGAGATAGGGGGCTGTATTCTGAGCGGCATATCCGTGATACTCTTCCTTTGCCTCTGCCGCATTGAGATACTCGTTATACTTATCCACCGTCCACTCTCCCTTATCAACAAGATCATAGGGAGATTCAAGGGAAAGGGCCTTTACCATATCCTTATTGAAGAACATTGCAGGGAGGGCATCGGGATTGAGAGATGCGGGGCCTGCTACGGCATAGATAGCATCGCCTCCCGTTCCCGCCATTACGGAGGAGGGATAATAATACTCCTGATCCGTTTCAAATGCGGGCAGGCCGTTCATATTGATGACTGCATCGCCCTGAACGAATTTGCCTATCATATTCTGGGGATACATAATAATATCAGCATAATAGGAGCCTGCAAGAACTGCGGCGCGGATCTCGCGGTACATTGTATCCGCATCCCGCTCGTCTGCAATGATGGAAACGTTGAGAGTGGTCTCAACGGCACTGTTTCTTTCCTCAAGGTCCTTTGAGAGAACGGTGCTCGTATTCTCATCGGGAACGACGAGGCTCTTCTTTGTGGTCATTATCTTTACGGTGACACCCTTATAGTCGTTACCCGTAAGGTCCTTCATAAATCTCTCGGACTCTGAATTATATTCGTTTTTAACGGAATCAAACTCCGTGGGAGCGCGGGTGGTATCATCGGCCTCGGTGGTCAGCGCCTCCGTATCAAAGGGGCGGTTTACGGAAAAAATACCGCAGGAGCAAAGCAGGGCGCAAAGCAAAAGAGCCGAAAGCACAAGGGAAAGGTATCTTAGCACTTTCATTACTGACATCCTTTCTTGGGACAAGAATATTTTTTTGCATATACACATATATATTACTACACTTTGCCTGAAAAATCAATCTGCATTATGTAAATTTAAATGCCGTTCAGGCAATATAAGGAAGCGCTTCCATGGGAAAATCTGTTTGTTGATATAGATAACGGACAATGATAAAATAATATCCACGGGCATCCCTTGCCCGAGCGGCTTTCGGCCGCGGAAAGGAGATCTTATGTTCAAAATTTTAAACCAACGTATATTCTTCCGATGTATTATCTCTCTCCTTCTTGCCTTTATTCTCGCCTTCTTCCCTGCCCTTCGGGTATCGGCACAGGAAAATGCCTCCGAGGGACAGGCATCCCACGCAAGCGCCGTTGAAGGCAGAGGGGGATACAGAAGCGTTTCAATTCTTATCGGCAAGGAGAAGTACGGCGGCAGAGCCTTTTTGAAAAACTCCACCACATACGTGGGCATCAGAGAATTCTCCATGCACATGGGCGTTGAGAGCGTCAGCTGGAATGCTAAAGCAAAGACTGCCTCCGCATCTTCGGACAGCCTTTCTCTGACGGCAAAATATATGAGCACTTATATGGTTGCCAACGGCAGATACTTATGGGCGGGAAGCGGCATCATTATCGAGGGGGGCACCATGTTCGTTCCTCTCAGGGCAATTGCAAAGGCATTCGGCTACTCTGTCGGCTGGGATGCAAAAAGCTTTACCGCCACCCTAAAAGCGGGCGCTCCCCTTGCAAGCGGAGACAGCTTTTACGATGCTGACAGCCTATACTGGCTCTCTCGCATTATTCACGCAGAGGCTCAGGGCGAGTCGCTCCTCGGTAAGGTTGCCGTCGGCACGGTGGTTTTGAACCGAGTTAAGAGCTCTCTTTACCCGAACACGGTGAAGGCCGTTGTTTTTGACAAGAAGAACGGAGTTCAGTTCACTCCCGCAAAGAGCGGCACCATATACTGCACTCCAAGCGAGGAAAGCATTATTGCGGCGAAGCTCTGCCTTGACGGAGCAAGCGTTTCGGACAGGGTCCTCTTCTTCGTTAACGAGGCTCTTGCCACGAGCTCCTGGGTATCGGACAACCGTGATTTCGTTATGGCTGTCGGAAACCACAAGTTCTTTGCCTGATATCTAAAAAGCAGTTGCCTTTCGGCAACTGCTTTTTTAAATAATATCATAAAGCTTTTTCGCAAGCGTTTCAACTGCAATTATGTCAGGGGCAACCCCTGCATCATGATAGTGACACACCTCGGAATATAGCTCATAAAAACGGCGCTTTGCTTCAAAATTATCGCTAAGAGTCATTATCTCTTTATAGCGATCTAACAGACCGTAGCCTTTTCCGTTGGCATTATCAAGCTGATAGAGATCGTATTCGCTGTCTGCATAGCAGCAGTTATAAGGATCTATTACTGCAACTGCACGCTCGCACTTATCATCAAGCATTATATTCCAAGTATTATAATCACCGTGTATCAATCTTGCCTGTGTTATGGGAAGGCAAAAAACGCTGTCAAAGCTTTTGAGGGAACGTTCAAACACTGACATAATCAAATCGGAAAGCTTACCTCCATTATACAGAGCTTTTGCTTTTTCAAGCACGGAGCAAGCCACAGGGTAGTAATACTCCTGCCAAGTTTGATACCGTTCATTTCCCGCAACGTCACCAAATCCGTCTGCATCTACAACGCTATGATAGGCAAGCAGATTTTGAACGATACTCTCGCATATATTCTTTCGTGATGTTTCGGGTAATGCTGCCACGTCTATCCATCCTGCGTTTCTGCCGCAAATATACTCCATAAGCAACACATCATACTCTAAAGTAATTGCGTCAGCATCAAAGACATCGAAAACCTCGGGCATTTTTAACAGCGCATGCTTTTTCAGCATTTTAAGCTGCTCTGCTTCTTTTTTTGCTATCCCACGAAACAGATACAGCTTTGCTACTACTTCGTAGGGCTCGGCATCTATTGACACAGAAAAAGCTCTGCCATAAAACCCGCCGCCAAGGGATTCGATTTTTTTGACCTTCGTGTTGAAAGACAATTCAATTGCGTTTCTTATAGTTCTTTCCATTACGTTTTGCAGGGGGCTCATTTATTCATAATATACTCGTCTATTGCTTTTGCGGCAGTTTTGCCTGCGCCCATTGCAAGGATGACCGTTGCGGCTCCCGTTACGGCATCTCCGCCTGCGTATACGCCTTCTCGGGAGGTCTTTCCCGTTTCCTCCTCAACGATGATACCGCCCTTTTCATTGACGAAAAGGCCTTCCGTTGTTGATTTGATAAGAGGATTGGGGGACGTTCCGATGGACATTATTACGCAATCCACATCCATTACAAACTCGCTGTCCGGGATTCTTACGGGGCGGCGGCGGCCTCTTTCATCGGGCTCGCCAAGCTCCATTTTTATACACTCCATACCGATGACGCTGCCGTTTTTGGGATCGCGGGGGTCATCGGGATTTCTGTATCCAATGATCCTTGTGGGGTTATTGAGAAGTCTGAACTCGATACCCTCCTCCATTGCGTGCTCTACCTCCTCGCGGCGGGCGGGAAGCTCATCAAGGGAGCGGCGGTAGACGATATACACGTTCTCGGCGCCAAGTCTGAGGGCGGTGCGGGCAGCATCCATGGCAACGTTTCCGCCGCCTACTACTGCCACGTTTTTTGCTTTCATTATAGGGGTATCGCTATCCTCGCGATAGGCCTTCATCAAATTGGAGCGGGTGAGAAATTCATTTGCAGAATAGACCCCCTTAAGGCTCTCGCCGAGAATGCCCATAAATCTGGGGAGGCCTGCTCCGCTACCGATAAACACGGCCTCGTAGCCCTCCTCAAAGAGCTCGTCCACGGTGACGGTCTTACCGATGACCACGTTGGTTTCAATACGGACGCCAAGGGCCTTTAAGGTATCTATCTCCTTTTTAACGATAGATTTGGGAAGGCGGAATTCGGGAATACCGTACACAAGAACGCCGCCTGCAACGTGGAGCGCTTCAAAAACGGTGACGCTGTATCCCTTCTTTGCAAGGTCGCCCGCGCAGGTGAGGCCCGAGGGACCTGAGCCCACCACGGCTACCTTATGCCCGTTTTCTTCGGGCTTCTTCGGCGCCTCTGCACAATGCTCGTTATGCCAATCGGCAACGAAGCGCTCAAGCCTGCCGATGCCCACAGCCTCGCCCTTTACGCCGCGGACGCATCTTTTCTCGCACTGGTTTTCCTGCGGGCAGACTCTGCCGCAAACGGCGGGAAGGCTTGAGGACTCGCTGATTATCTTATAAGCCTCCTCAAACTCGCCCTCCCTTACCTTTTCGATAAAGGCGGGAATGCGGATATTTACGGGGCAGCCTGCAACGCAGGGCATATTCTTACAGTTTAGGCATCTGAGAGCTTCGCTGAGGGCCGCCTCCTCCGTATAGCCGAGGGCCACCTCGGAGAAGTTTTTGCTTCTCACCTCGGGGGCCTGATGAGGCATAGGATTTTTCGTCTTTATCATATCAGCCATTTTCCTCTACCCCCCGATACAGATTACAGGTCTTTTCATATGCGTGGCGCTCAAACTCGCCGTACATTCCCGCTCTTTCCATTGCCTCGTCAAAATCAACGAGGAAGCCGTCGAACTCGGGGCCGTCCACGCACGCAAACTTAGTTTCTCCTCCAACGGTCAGTCGGCATCCGCCGCACATTCCCGTTCCGTCTATCATTACGGGGTTCATTGACACCACGGTCTTCACTCCGTAAGGTCTCGTTGTTGCAACGACGAACTTCATCATTACAAGGGGGCCGATGGCAATTACCTCATCATAGCTCTCCCCTGCCTCAAGGGCTTCCTTGAGGGGCTGAGTTACAAGGCCCTGTCTGCCTGCGCTGCCGTCGTCCGTCATAAGAACGAGCTTTTCGGAGGCTCTTCTGAAATCATCCTCAAGGATCACCAGATCCTTTGAACGAAATCCGATTATGGTATGGACGGTGCAGCCCATTTCGCAAAGGGCCTTTGCAATGGGAAGCGCGATGGCGCAGCCGACGCCTCCGCCGACGATGCAGACCTTCTTAAGTCCCGAAAGCTCAGTTGCGCGGCCGAGGGGACCTACGAAATCGGAGATATACTCGCCCTCTCCCTTTACGGAAAGCTTTTTCGTTGTTGCGCCGACGGTTTGAAAAATGATCCTGACGGTACCTGCGTCCTTATCACAGCCTGCAACGGTGAGGGGGATGCGCTCGCCCTCCTCGTCTACCCTGAGGATCACAAACTGACCTGCCCTTGCCTTTCTTGCAACGAGGGGCGCTTCTATATCCATCAGCGTTACTGTGGGATTCAATATTTCTTTATATACTATCTTATACATAATACTTACCTTGTTTTTAAAGATAGTGACATTGTATCACATTTTTCGTTCCTTGTCCATAGCTTCGAAAAAATGCAGGACCGTATTTTTCGGTCCTGCATTATCAATTAATATTCGGGCTCGTAGGTTCCTGCAAGCATCTGCTTTAAGATATTGGAGTCCTTACCGTCTATGGAGCCATCCATATTGATATCGGAATTGGGCTCGTTTATATCGGAATAGGAGCCTGTGAGATACTGCTTCAGTACGTTTGAATCCTTACCGCTGACGTCGCCGCTTGAGTCTACGTCGCCAAGGAGGATATCGGCTTCGCCGACGGTTATGGTGAAGCTATCCGTATGTCCGCTTTCTGTCGTTACCGTTACGGTTACGGTACCCTCGCTCGCTCCCATTATTGCATAGCAATTGGGGATGATCTCAGAAAGGTCCATGATTTCAAGGATGCCTTCCTCGGAAAGCTCTACGGTATAGCCCTCTATAAGAGCAGTTTCCGGCAAAAATCTTACGCCGAACACTGCCATATCTCCTACGGATATACGGTCGGGCATTTTTCCGCCCTCCTCAAGCTCGTATATCTCAATACCCTCAGCCTTTACGGGGGTGGTCACGGTGATGGTATACGTACCCTCAACGTCCTCTGCATAGCCATCGCTTGAATAGAGTGACGTTCCTATAAGATACTTCTTGCCTGCCTCCATCTCATACTGAACGGAGAAGTTTCCGTCTGCGTTATTTCCAAACACGGAGATAAGGAGCTCCTCGGTATCACCGTCGAAAAGCGCGCCCATTGTTTTATAGCTACCCTCGGAATAGATAACGTAGGTTCCGCTTTCCTTGGGGGTGAACGTGAAATACGCAGGATACTCATAGCTTGCGCTGACGTTCTTCGTTTCTCCCAGCTTTATCTCGGGGACGGCAAGGCACTCTACCCAGATGGAGGTCATAAAGCCCTGAGCGGTCATTACGACGATCTCCGCCTTACCCACGCCTACAAGCTCTACCTCGCAATATGACTCATAGGTGGTTACCGTTGCTACTCTCTCGTTCTCGGAGAACCAGAAGCAATCTGCGCTCTGAGAATACATGGGAAGAAATTCAGCTTCAAGATAGATGGTGTCGCCGACGTAGCCTGTGGGGCGTCCGTCAACGGAGATGGTCACGTCTGTGGCCTCGGGAGTTTCAATTACGTTTACTGTATATTCGCTTCCCTCTGAATTGTACGCATATATGTAGCAGACGATATAATAGGTCTTTCCCTTTTCAAGAGAAGATACCAGGGAAAAGTTATAATCTGTTCCGCTGTCGTAGTCATCGCCTAAATACTGAAAATCAGGATCAAGGATATACGCATCTACGTCCATTTCTCCCGTAGAATATACGGAATAGGTACCGTCCTTTTCGGGGGTGAAGGAGAACACCATGGTCTCATACTCCATAGCATCAACGCTTACGGGAGTATTTAAAGAAAGCTCCGGTGCGCTGACACCCTCTATCTCAACAGATGCCTCAAGTCCCGAATCGGTGATGCAGGTGAGAACGGTGCTTCCGGGGGCTGTGAAGATAAGGCTGCAGACGCTGTAATTGGGCTCCTCGATATAGGCGATGCTCTCGTCTGCTACGCTCCAGGTGCAGTACTCTTCGAGGCTTTCCTCGGGGAAAAACCACGCATAAAAATCTACGGTCTCGCCAACAAAGCCCCAGTTCTTATAATAATCTATCTGGATGCTCTCAGCAGGAGGAACAAGCGCTACGCATACGAAATAGCTTATATCTATCTTTTCAGTATAGCTATCAACCTTGAGATAATAGGTGCTGCCTGCCTCAAGGTCTGCCTCCATATAAAAGTCGCCTGCTTCAAAGAAATGATCGTCGTTATAGCCGATCATCGTCATTGATGAATCGTAAAGAGTTCCCACAAGGTCATATTCGCTGTCGGAATAAATATTATAGCGGCCTGCCTCGCTTACCGTAAAGGTGAACCACTCGGTCTTATTGGTTACACACTCTGCAGGGATGCCCACGGTCAGCTCAGTTGCATCAACGCTTACCGCAGATGCTACGCTGACACAGCCAACTATCATAGCAAAGGTCAGGATGCAGGCGAAGGCCTTTTTTAGTACGTTTTTCATTTTTTTGTCCTTTCTGTATTAACTGTATTAAGCAAATAATACACCAAATATTCATATTTGTCAAGAGCTATTACTTCATTTTTTGGGACAAATACGGCTTTTTGAGTAAAATAACAGTACAGGGTGTCCGATCGGGACACCCTGCTCCTTTATCAGTTATCTTTCTTTTCCTCGGAAGGCTTATTCTCTTCCTCGCCGTTTGCCCATTCGTCAACCTTCTTGACGCCTGTCTTTGCGGTCTTTACCATAGTTTTTCCAAGATCGCGGAATGCGTGGCCGAGGCTCTTGCCGGCATCCTTCCAGTTATCCTTAAGATCTGCCATTTGAATATATCTCCTTATCTCTTAGATTCCTTTATCATTATAATACGGTTTGCGATTTTTGTCAATCGTTACGGGCCAAATATAAATTGTTTACAATTTTCCTTTCCTTGACTGCAGGGCCTTTCTTATCATATCTGCGGGGATGACCGTCAGAGCAATGAGGGCGCAATACAGAAGATGCAGGGGGCGAAGAGGAGTGCACCTGAAGACCTCGCCGCCGAAATATATTATGAGAAGCTGTACTGCCGCAACGAGGGTCATTATGAATATAAAGGGCTTATTGCCCGCAATGCAGGAAAGGATATTTATCTTCTCCGTTCTTGCATTGAATGAATTGAATATTCCGCAAAAGATGAACATTGCGAAAAACGCCGTCAGATGATAGAGGCTATCCCCTCCGAAAATTTTTTGAATTGCGGGGCTTTTCAAAAAGAATATACCGAGAAGGAGAGTATACCCTCCCGTTATAAGTATCTGAGAAAGCATTTTTTTCGAAACCAGCTTTTCCTCTCGGGGCGGGCTTTTTGAAAGCATATAGCTTCGCATTGCGGGCTCCCCTGCAAAGGCAAGGCCGCCGAGGGTATCCATTATTATATTGACCCAAAGCATCTGTATCACCGTTACGGGGCTGTCTATTCCCACGAAGGGGCCTATGAGAGATATGCCCATTGCGGAAAGATTCATAAGAAGCTGAAAAACTATGAACTTTCTTATGGAGCGGAATATGGTCCGCCCGTAGAGCACGGCGCGGGTGATGGAGGGAAAGCTATCGTCTGTTATCACGATATCTCCCGCCTCCTTGGCAATATCCGTTCCGCTTCCCATTGCAAAGCCCACGTCTGATGCCTTGAGAGCGGGGGCATCGTTAATTCCGTCTCCCGTCATACCCGTAACGTGGCCCATTTTCTGGGCTATTTTCACAAGCCTTATCTTATCCGATGGGAGGGCTCGGGAAACTACGCAAAGGCGCTCAAAGGCCGCCTCCACTTCCCCATCGCTCATATTATGAAGCTCTGCGGCTTTGAGCACGAGGGGCCTCTCCTTTGAGAGAATACCGCACTCCTCGGCTACTGCGCGGGCGGTTTCTGCGTTATCGCCCGTTACCATTACCACCTGTATCCCCGCTCTTTGACAATCGGACACGCTTTTTTTAACGTCGCCTCTCACGGGGTCGCGTATTGCCACAAGGGCGATAAGGGTGAGAGCCTCCGGTGCATCGGCCTTTGCCTTTTCAAAGGACTCTCGATCCCCCTCGGCAAGGCAGAGAACACGGCACGCTTCTTTTGCAAATTCGCTCTGCGCTCTTTCTATCTCCGCTCTTTTATGCCCACTGAGCTCTGCCCTCTCGCCATCTTTATTATAGGCATTGATACACGAGGGGAGAAGCACCTCGGGGGCGCCTGCGAAATACGCTTTGCCCTCTGTATATCCTGCGGAAAACTTTCTTTTTGAATCGAAGGCTATCTTCTCACACCCAAGGCTCCTGCCCTTTGCAAAGGAGCTGAGGGCTCTTTCCGTTGCGCTTGAGTGAGGGGCGCAGGCAGCGACGATACACGCATCCATAAGCTTTTTATTGGGTATATTCTTCTCGCCCTTAGCCACTTTTTGCACGTATCCATCACCTGCAACGCCAACGACGCTCATCCTTCCCGTTGTCAGCGTTCCCGTTTTATCGGTGAACAGAATGCTCAGATTTCCCGCAGTTTCTATGCCCACAAGCCTGCGGACAAGGACTCCTCCACGCATCATTTTTTTCATATTTGAGGACAGCACCACGGTTATCATCATGGGAAGTCCCTCGGGGACTGCTACTACCACGACGGACACCGCCACGGTTACTGCGCGGAGTATCTCGCTTAAAAGAAAATGAGTATCGGAAAGGCGGTCGCGCACGAGGGTCATATCCATTCCCGAATCTATGAAAAAGGAATTGAAAAGATATGCAAGGGCGATAAGCACTGCCCCTATATATCCCATTGTTCCTATAGAATGGGCAAGGCTCTGAAGCCTCGTTTTCAGAGGGCTTGGACGGGTATTTTCCTGAAGGTCTCCCGCGATCTCTCCGATAAAGGTGCGGTCGCCCACTCTCAAAGCTATCATCTCTCCGCTGCCCTTTACTGCCATTGCGCCCTTGAAAACCTGACATTTGCAATTCAGATCGAATACGGTATCCTCGGGGGATAGGGGGCCCACTCCTTCGGGTACTCTTCTGACCTCGCGGCTCTCTCCCGTCAAGGCGGAATTATCGCAAAACACCTCACCCGAAACGAGAATTCCATCGGCGGGGACGGTCATTCCTGCCCGCAGGAGTATTCTGTCTCCCACTACTATATCAAAGGGATCTACCTCTTTTTCTATTCCGCCGCGGCGGACTATGCATTTGCCATTTTCGCCGCTATCGCAAAGGCGGCTGTATGCAAGGGACGAGGTATACTCGGACACGGTGGAGACCATTGTTGCGATCAGTATTGCCGCTACGATACCCAAGGTTTCCGGCCAATTGATCCTGCCGAAGCTTGCGGCGGCGTTTATCACGAGGGCGCCTATAAGTATCTTGATTATGGGGTCGTTAAAGCTTTGGAGAAGCTGGCTGAAAAAGCCCTTTGTCTTTTTCCTTGAAAGAACGTTTTTTCCGTATCTTTCTCCGTTTCGCACTACCTCTTTTTCGCAGAGGCCCTCGGGGGATGCGGATATCCACCTCTCTCTTTTTGCTATTCTTTTTTCCCTTATCTCTCTTGTTATTCTGACCACCTCCGTATCGCTTTATTATATGAAGGCGGCCTTATATATAGAACGGGCTGCCGCAAAAGGCGCAGAACAAAAGCCGCAAAATATATAAAATTTAGATTAAAGAAAAAAATAAATTTAAAAAGTAGAAATCCGCCGCAAAAACGGCGGATTTCATTGTTATATGCGGCTTTTTAGCCGCGAATTGTCCCTCTGTCGTACCTTTGTACGCCGACGACGGACAATTCACGGCTTCTGCATCCTTTTCGGCCGCCCGCTATACTTATATCTGTTTTCCTATCTTTTCAAGGATATAGGAGAGGACCTTATCCTTCTCTATTCCGAGAACGAAGGCAAACTCCTCGGTTATTGCCTTTTCTGCGGCTGAAAGTATCTTCAGGTCGCTTGCGTAGAGCTTTTTCTTATTTTCAGACAGCTCGTTTTTGTACAGGGACAGCACCTTTATTACCCAAAGGATCTTTGCGCGGTCGCCTCCGCTTACTATCTCGCCGAAGATCTGCGCCCTTTCCTTTGTATCGCTTATCCACGAAAGCTCCTCATGCTCGGAGCGGCTTATAATGCCGTCTATCTCATCGCCGGACAGGATATGGCGCATCTCGGCCTTTAAGGGCTCGGAATCCAGCGGAACGAATATCACGGTTTTCTCATCGTATACGGGAGTCAGCTCAAAATACTCCTTTTCGCCAAGTCCGCCGAAGTTTTGCTTTACCTTTCTCTTTATCTCACAAATACCGTTTTGCCTGTAAGTGACAAAATCTCCTACTGCATGCTCGAAGGCCATTGCTACACCGTCTTTCTTTATTTGATAACACAAAAACGGCATAGCTGCCGTTTTTGCATAATTACCCTACGATATAATTCTATCAAAATTCCCTTTGCTTTTCAAAGGTGATATTGACTAAACTTTTCGGGGGTCTATATAGGTGATAATGACCAAAATCATCTGTGGCCGAGGAATTCGTCCACCTCGTCCGTCAGCTGTCCTCCCGCCTTTCTCAGCTCGGACATTACTCTTTTAGTTGCAACGGGGTCAAGGTGCCACGTTTCCTTACTGATGCCCTGCACATCGGTAGGGCAAAGGATCAGTTCTGCTTCGGGATAGGCGTAGCTATAATACATAAGGCATCTGCGGGCATGGAAGGATTTGCAGCAGATCATGGCCTTCTTTATCTCAAGGCCC
This sequence comes from Candidatus Avispirillum sp., assembly GCA_045545335.1. Lineage (GTDB taxonomy): Bacteria > Bacillota > Clostridia > Oscillospirales > CAG-272 > Avispirillum. The sequence continues at coordinate 19,470 of JAZQAS010000004.1, forward strand.
ATTTTATCCGTCAGCTTTCTTGAATTGACGGCGTTCATCTTCGTGAAGGTAGATCTGTCCTCACAGATGATGGCCTCCTCGGGAACACCGCACTTCAAAAGCACGTCGCGATAGAATTCGCACTCGGTTTTATAATCGCCCGTATAGATATCGGCCTTTGACTGAACTCCTGCAAAGGCACCCGTATTGATGGCATACTTACCCGAGGGCATTATAAGGGGAGCATATCCGAGACGGTATATCTCAGCTCCCTTCTCGGGGACCTCTGCATGGGCGCCGCCGGGAAGGAAGATGATATCAGCCCTTTGCGGCTCATCCTCTATAAATATAAAATCGGATATATCCTTTATCATTCTGTGCTGCAATCTATCACCCCATCATAAACAGAACTTATGGGTATACTGTATCACATTTTTCTTGTTTTTTCAATCAAAAACGGTCATTTTTCAATATCCGTCATCGTTCCGATAAAGAAGGGGATATTATTCTCGCAATCAACGAGCATATACACAAAGGGCCTTGTAAGATATACTTCCTTTGGCTCTATGATCTCCAACGCGCTTTCATCGCACATTTCCACCACAGTTGCCGCTCCTGCCTTCGTTCCCTTTTCGCCTACCGATATAAAGGTCTTATGAAGCACTCGGCTTATATAGATATTTCCGTCGCTTGAAGTGCCGATGCCTTCAAAATCTGCGCTGTATCCGTCAAAGGCCTCGCTCATTCCCATACCCCTTAGTATTTCCGACATCTCAGCGCCGAAGGAGGTCTCAAATTTCGGTATAGCGGTCTGCACCGTTGCCTGCTGCGGCTCTGAGAGAAGCTCACTCAGGGCTTTGCCGTCAAGCTCGGCAACGTATTCGGACAGGCTGACCCCTTCATCGGGGAGCAATGCCACGAAGGCGTATTTTCTTTCCTTATAGTATTTCACAAAGCCAACGGCGTTTTCATCCTCAAGGTATGCTCCCTCTGTCCCGTACATAAAATCAGCTTTCTGCTTTGTGCCGTCCTCCCTTGTGAACTCACCTTCTCTGACCTGATGCTCTTCATATATATCTGCCCATTCTGCCTCAAATGCAAGAGCATTTATGAGATACATCACCGCCTCCTTTGGGATCTCATCCAATATCTCGGGGATCATTCCATCGGTCTTATCCTTGACCCAATTATTGATATCCTTGCAGGTCTGCTTATCAAAGGGAGCTCTGTAAATATCTGCGCCGTAATAGTCGGCGTTGGTCTGCAAAAAGCTCTGCTCCACGGTGAAGCGCTCGTCATCGGTAAACCAGACGGAATTTGCAAGGCTCAGCTTATATTTTTCCCCTTGGGGCAGGTCCTTCATATAAGAGTAGAGATACTGATTGAGATCTTCCCTTGTCATACCGAGAACTGATTCCATCTCCAAAAGAGTTTCTTTCTCGGCTCCGTTTGCCGTCATTGCCAGCGCGCAGAGAACAGACAAGGGTGAGATAAGCGTATTCTCGCCGCTTTTTTCGCTTGCCTTGAACAGGCGGACTGCAAAATCGCATACTGCCCCATTACGGGAATCTATATCCAAAAGAGGCTTTACCTGCTTTGGCTCGATGCCTCCCATCATATCCTTTGCCTTTATCTGCACCGTACAGCCCGTCAGGCTGAATGATATAGCAAAAGCCGTAAGAAGGCTTATTATTGCTAAGCTTATACCTGTCCTTTTCATTTTGATCTCCTCTCAGTCGTATAAGAATTCATATTCGGGAAGAGACTTCCACTCCTCAGTTTCTGTGAGGATCTCCTCTATACCTTTACATACGTTTAAAAACCTCTGACCCTTGACGTTATTTGATTCATAGGTTAATGCAATATCCTTGGCACGAACAGTCTTAACACGGTCACCGACACAAAGAGTAAGGATAAGTGTCATAGACGGAGTAGATTCTATGTCTTCGTTAGGATCGTATTCATCCGGATAAGACTCAATATCCAATTCCCGTATCAGCTTCCATATCTCCGAATACTGCCTTTCGGTCAGCTTCAGGTTCGTTTTATAATCCTCAGGCTCGGTAGCATCGCAGGTTTTTACAAGTGTGCCCGTTCTGCTGTCATAGGAGCTGATACCGTAGGTATTCCAAGTCAAGGAAAAGGAATAGCTTTGATCATCGGTGCCCTTTTCTGCAAGGTTCACCATCCCCCTGTAATCACCGTCGCCATTTGCACTCAGCATTGCACCGACAGCGACAGCAAGGCAGATAACGGCAATACCGCACGCAAAACATACAGGCATTATCCATTTTTTGTTTTTCATATGGCGGCTCCTTTCTCAGTCAGTTAGTCCGAGGGCCCATCTCAGGTCTTCCGTCTGACCGTCTGTAAGGTCGATCTCCATATTAGTCTTTGCATCATAAAGCTTATTTTCCGTCAGAATGAACGTGCGCTTTATTCCTTTTGCAGTTATCATAGTGACGGTATAGCCCGATGCTTCTGAGTTTGCCCCTTGATCCTTCAGTCCCTCCGAGCCAAATCCATCTTCACTCTCAGTAAATTCTCCTACGATATCGTTATGAGACTCGTGCAAAATGAGGATCGAATATATCTGCTCAAACACACCGTTTACCTCGGGGGCGCTTTCAATAACGGAATGATACTCTGAATTCAAGCCCGTTCCCTTTACCTCTACGGAAACGAAGCTATGGACAAGAACGGTGGCATCTGCATCATCCATGGCTGCCATTTCATCTTTCACGCCGTCTTCCTGCACGTTCTCGGCGCCGTCATGGCTGACGAAATCCATAGAAGGCAGCAGCGTTACCGACAAGGCGGCCAATATAAGACACAGGGGAATGCACAAAGCAAGGACCGCATGGAGATTCCTTTTTCGTTCCCTTATTCTTTTTTCGCTTCGGCGGAATATTTCCGCTTTTCTTTCTTCAAAATTTCTCATAATAACAGCTCACCATCCTCTCCAAGAATGATGCGAAGTTCCTTCTTTGCACGGTATAACAGATTATCTATCTGCTTAGTTTTTTTCTTCATGACCTTGGCCGCCTCGATATAAGACAGCTCTTCAAAATATATCAGGTGTATGACCACACGCATATCCTCAGGCAAAGATTCCAGCGCTTTATTTACAGCGCGCCTTCGGTCGTCTGCAAGGACGGTCTCCTCCGGTGTTTTCTGCTCAGCCGGCAATGCATCTGCCTCGGAAAGCTCTGCAAAGCTTATTACCTTGCGATGCTTTACGTAATTCAAGGCGCGGCTTCGGCCGAGCATAAACAAATAGGTCTTGAGCGTTACCTTGAAATTGTAACGATGCTTATTGACCACCAGATCGGAAAAGGCATCGATAGCAATATCCTCGGCCGCGTGAACGTCATGCACGTAACGGTCAATGAAGAACACAAGGCTGTCAAACAGCTCCTTCATTATTTCGTCAAAGGCACTTTCATCACCATCAAGGAAACGGCGGTAGCTACTTGCGCCGTTATCCATAGATATTCCTCCTACACGGGTCACGTCTGACCCTTTCACTTATTATACAACCGAACAAATGTAAATTCCTTATAAAAAAGACAGCATTTTACATAAAAATGCTGTCTTTTTCGAATTTTTTATCTTTCCTCGCGGAAATAGTTGAGTCCGAGGCTTTCGGGGGGCTGATGCTCGCGCTTCTTACGCATACTTGTGAATACGAGAACTACGATGGTTACCACGTAGGGGAGCATCTTGAAGAGCTCCTGAGTCTCTGTTCCGAGGCCCTGGATATAGTTATTCGCATTACAGAGCGCGCCGAAGAGGAAGGAGCCTACTATTGCGGAGGAGGGCTTCCAGAGAGCGAAGATCACGAGGGCGATAGCCATCCAGCCGCGGTCGCCGAAGGCGTTATTTGACCAAACGCCGTTTGCGTATGCCATTACGTACTGAAGGCCGCCGAGGCCTGCTACTGCGCTTCCGATGCAGGTCGCGAGATATCTGTACTTAGTTACGTTGATACCTGCGGCATCTGCAGTTGCGGGGTTCTCACCTACGCTTCTGAGGTTAAGACCTATGCGGGTGCGGTTGAGAACTATTGCTGCTCCAACGGCGATCACGATTGCAAGATAAGTGAGAAAATCATGAGAGAGGAAGATATCGCCGAACCAGCCGAGATCATCTGCAAAGGGGAGCTTTGCGCAGAAGAACTGGCTCGTTTTGGAAAGGGCTACGGAGGGCATATCACTGTCTGTAAGCTTGATGAGTGAGCCGCCGAAGAAGTTTCCAAGTCCGATACCGAAGGTTGTTATAGCAAGACCCGTTACGTTCTGATTTGCTCTCAGAGTTACCGTGAGGAAGCTATAAACGAGGCCCATAAGAGTTGCGCCGATGATAGCGCATACGAAGGGGATCAGAACTGCGAGAAAAGCGTTCATGCTCGCCGCATCGTTTCCGCAGGAATGCTCATAAAGGAATGCGCCGATTACGCCGCTGATAGCGCCCGTATACATGATACCGGGGATACCGAGGTTAAGGTGGCCGGATTTCTCCGTTATGATCTCACCCGTTGAGCCGTAAAGAAGGGGAACACCGAGAAGGATAGCTCTGCATATGAACTGTACTATCATACTGTTTCCTCCTTTCTCTTATGACGGAACTTAAAGGTATAACGAATGAAGAACTCACAGCCGACCACGCAGAGGATGACTATACCCACTGCGATATCCGCAAAGGATGCATTGAGGAGGCAGGTATCCGCCACCTTTGCAGTTCCAAGGCGAAGGAAGATGACGATGGCTGTCATTATTACCATAATGAAGGGGTTGAACTGGCCGAGCCAGGAGATCATAATTGCGGTGAAGCCCTGACCGCCTACGGTCTTTGTATTGATGGTATGGTCGGTTCCCGCAACGAGGAGCATACCTGCGACACCGCAGATAGCGCCGGAGATGAGCATCGTTCTGATGATGACCTTCTTTACGTTGATACCGATATAGCGGGCTGTGTTCTGGCTTTCGCCTACTACGCTGATCTCATATCCGTGCTTGGAATACTTGAGATACACGAACATAAGAACGGTGAGCGTCGCTACGATTATGATATTAACGAGATATCTGTTCGTTCCGATCACGGGGAAATTACCGTGCTCCACGGGCTGGATGATGTTGGATCCGCCGCCCTTGATATAAACGTAATATGCAATGATCTGAGTTGCTATATAGTTCATCATAAGGGTGAACAGAGTTTCATTGGTATTGAAGTATGCCTTGAAGATAGCGGGAACAAAGCCCCAGACAGCACCTGCAAGGATACTTGCAACGGCGATGATGGCGATGAGGACTCCATCGGGAACCTTGCCGCCAAGCTCGATCATACAGATCATTGCGGCAAAGCCGCCCATAAGCGCCTGACCCTCGGCTCCGCAATTCCAGAACTTCATCTTAAACGCGGGGGTGAGAGCAAGAGCAAGGCAAAGGAGGATAGCTATCTCCTGAAGATATTTCCACAGCATTACGGTAGAGCCTGTTTCAATTCTGCCGAACACGCCGCGATACATTATCTCAAAGGTCTCAAAGAGGCTCTTCTCCGTGAGCATCATGGAAATGACGCCGACAAGAAGAACTGCGAGAATAATGGTTACTGCTCTGATTATCCACGCCTGCCACCACACCATATCGTCACGCTTGGCAACGTGGACAAGAGGCTCGCGATGGGTCTTGATCTTAACGTTATTTGTCATCATTATTCTCCTTCCCTTTTAGATTTTGTCATAAGCAGACCGATCTCTTCCTTAGTAGTGGTCCTGCCGTCTACTATGCCGGTGATACGGCCTGAGCCGATTACCATGATACGGTCGCAAAGCTCCACGAGCACGTCAAGGTCCTCGCCTACGAATATTACGGAGACGCCCTTTTCCTTTTGCTCATTGAGAAGATTATAGATGAGATAGGATGAGTTGATATCAAGGCCTCTTACGGGATATGCCACCATAAGCACCTTGGGCGCTGCGGCGATCTCTCGGCCTACGAGCACCTTCTGTACGTTACCGCCGGAAAGACGGCGAACGGGGGTGGTTGCGCCGGGGGTAACTACCTCAAGGTCGCCGATGATCTTCTGAGCAAGGTCCTTGGGAGCCTTTCTCTGAAGGAACACGGAATGGCCCTTGGAATAGCTGCGGAGCATCATATTATCGATGATACCCATATTACCTACGAGACCCATACCGAGTCTGTCCTCGGGAACGAAGGAAAGGCGGATACCGAGATCTCTGATCTGCATGGGAGTGAGATCGCGGAGGTTTTCAACAGGCTTCTGAGGCTTTATGATGCTTCTGTCGGGCTTGAGCTTGAGCTCTCTTATTATCTCAAAGTCCTCAAGGTTCTTCTTGAGATATACGAAGTTTACGATGAAGAAAACGAGCGCTATCCAGTTAACGAATGCATAAAGCACGATCATACCCACCATGCTCGTATGCTTTGTTGCTCTGTTACAGCTGCTGTAATTAAGTCTGTCTATACAATCCTTGATGGCAGACTCGCAGGAGCGGTTCACAGCGCCAAGCACAAGGGAGAGCACGGCGCCCGCAACGAATACTGCGGAGGCGATCATATAGAATGCATCAAAGCTTTCCGCAAGAGTTCCCTTTACTACGAGGAACGCCGTTACAACAAGGCAAAGGATAGCGAGGATATTGAAGAACCATTTTGCGATCTTCGTTGCCTTGAACTCGCCGAGGAAGGTCTTTGCAAACTTATCGTACTTCTTCTGAAGCTCCTCGGTCTTTTCCTCGCCGTAGTTATTCTCTACATCGGGCTGAACGGGATTATGATAAAGGATCTCACCGCCCGTTATATGCTGAAGGCCTGCGATAGCCTCGAGAAGCTCTCTCTGGCCGCTGCCTGCGATACCTGCGATACCGAGGATCTCGCCGCCCTTTGCCGTGAAGGAAACGTTATCAAGCACCGTTGTTCCCTGTCTGTCCACGCAGGAGATATTATGCACCTCAAGGCGGTCTACGAGGTTCTTAGGCTCTGTTCTGTTGATATTGAGCTCTATCTTCTTACCTACCATCATCTCGGTGAGCTCGGACTCGCTCGTCTCTGCCGTATTTACGGTGCCAACGTACTCGCCCTTACGGAGAACTGCTACTCTATCGGAGAGAGAGAGCACCTCGTGGAGCTTATGGGTGATGATGATGATACACTTACCGCTGTCACGCATACGGCGAAGGATATCGAAGAGCTTTGTTGTTTCCTGAGGGGTGAGAACTGCGGTGGGCTCATCGAGGATGAGGATATCCGCGCCGCGATAAAGCACCTTGATGATCTCTACGGTCTGCTTTTCGGATACGGACATGGTATAGACCTTTTTCTCAGGCTCAAGCTCAAATCCGTACTGCTCGCTGATCTTCTTTATCTCCTCAGTTGACTTCTTGAGGTTATACTTACCGTCCTCAATGCCGAGAACGATATTCTCAGCCGCGGAAAATACGTCTACGAGCTTGAAGTGCTGATGGATCATACCGATCTTATAAGCAAAGGCATCCTTGGGGGAGGCGATGACCGCTTCCTCGCCGTTTACGCTGATGGTTCCTTCATCGGGGAAATAGATGCCCGAGATCATATTCATAAGCGTTGTCTTTCCGCTTCCGTTCTCTCCGAGAATGGAAAGGATCTCGCCGTGATACGCGGTGAGATTGACGTCCTTGTTCGCTACGACCTTACCGAAGGTTTTTGTTATGTTTCTAAGTTCAATAGCAGGCTGTTTTGACACAGTGAACCTCCTTTTTATCATAACTTTTAAGAGTGTGTCCGAACCTCGGGCACACTCTTAAAAACTATGATAAGGCGAGGCAGGCGCCTCGCCTTATACAGTTTTGATTGATATTAGTATGCTTCGTCAAGAAGTGTGATACCGTCGATTCTTATGTCAAAGTAAGGAGCGGAACGGTGCTTGGACTCGTAGAAGATACCGTCCTCAATAGCCTCTGTATCCTTCTCAAAGTTTGCATCGGTATCAACGTCTGCGAGGTAAGAAGTGAGAGTCTCGCCGCCTACTGTGAAGTTAGCGGTATCGAATACGTTGATAGTGCCGTCAAGAAGACCCTTCTTAACCTCTGCGATCTTATCAACAGTACCCTTTGCTGCAACTGCCTCGTTTACGTCTGTGAGGAGAACGGACTCAGTGCTGATAGTACCTGTCCAGTCCTTCTCGATAGCCTTGCCGTTTTCAACGCAGTCGATCATGTGCTCGAAGTAAGGAGCCCAGTTGATTCTGGAGGAAACGATGAAGGTGTTGGGGCATGCTGCGATAGTGGAACCGTTGTAGGAAACGTTGGGAACGCCTTCTGTTTCGCAAGCTGTGGGAGCGCCCATGGAGTCAGCGTGCTGGCTGATAAGTACGCAGCCGCCGTTGATGAGAGCCTGAGCTGCTTCCTTCTCGAGCTGCTCGTCGTACCAGGAGCCTGTGAACTTAACGTCCATAGTTACAGAGGGGCAAACGGACTTTGCGCCGAGATAGAAGGATGTGTAGCCGGAAATAACCTCAGCGAATGTGAATGCGCCAACGTAGCCCATCTTAGCCTCTTCAGCCTTGATCTCGCCTGCGTCGATCATCTCGTTGAGCTTAAGACCTGCAGCAACGCCTGCAAGGAATCTGCCCTCGTAGATGGATGCGAATGCATTGTGGAAGTTATCAAGACCTGCTGTGTGTGCCTGGGTACCTGTTGCGTGGCAGAACTGAACGTCCTTATACTCTTCAGCTGCCTGAATGAGGAAGGACTCATGGCCGAAGCTGTCTGCGAAGATTACGTTACAGCCATCAACCTCGATAAGCTCTACTGCTGCATCGTAGCACTTTGTGGACTCGGGGATCTGAGTCTTCTGTGCATACTCTACGCCCATGGTCTCGCATGCAGCCTTTGCAGCGTCCATGAAGTTCTTATCGTATGTGGAGTTTTCGTCGTGAAGGAAGATGAAGCCTACCTTAACTTCTACCTTCTCATCGTCCTTGTCGTTGTTCTTATCGCCTGCATCGGTGTTGTTGTTACCGCAAGCAGCGAAGGAGAACATGCAAACTACCATTGCAATTGCAAGGAGAAGCGCAAGAATCTTTCTGTTCATTGGTTAATACCTCCGAAAAAATTTAATATATTTCAAGGGATCTCTCCCTTAAAAACTTTATCAGTCGCAGAATTCAACGCCGCCGTCAACGCTCATGGACTTGACGCGGGCGAGAGATTCCACTCTGTAGCCCATGGAGCGGATACGCTCGCCGCCGGGCTGATGCGCCTTTTCTACAGCAATACCGATACCTGCAACGGTTGCTCCTGCTTCCTCGCAAAGAGCGATGAGGCCCTCGAGAGCCTTGCCGTTTGCAAGAAAATCATCAATTATAAGGACCTTATCTCCGCTGTTGAGGAACTCCTTGGAAACGATGATATCATAGGTGGTCTTATGAGTGAAGGATTCTACCTTTGAGGTATAAACGTCGGATGCGATATTTACGGTTTTCGTTTTCTTTGCGAAAACAACGGGAACGTTGAAATGAAGCGCTGCGATGCAGGCGATGCCGATGCCGCTTGCCTCGATGGTGAGTATCTTATTGATCTCGGTGCCCTCGTAAAGTCTTTTCCACTCGGCGCCAAGCTCTGAAATGAGACCTACGTCGATCTGATGATTGAGAAATCTGTCTACCTTGAGAACGTCGCCCTCAAACACCTTGCCCTCTTTTTTTATTCTTTCCTCAAGAAGCTTCATATTAATGCAGTTCCTTTCGTTCATAACGTATTAATACATTATTCGTATACATTATACTATCTTTCGACCTTTTATGCAACTATTTATTTTTTCAAAAAAGACGGCGCAAATATGAACAATAATGTACATTTTCAACATAAATTTGCGCAATTAGGTGTTGACTTATTTTTATTTTGTTATATAATTAATTTGTACTGCTGTGTACACATTTCGTTTGATTTACGGCGGGTGTCACCCGACCGGACAAAATATATTGAAAAGAGGTTTTTCCTATGAGCAAGAACTGGGCAAGCATGGATCTTGCAAACGTTCCCAACATCGTTACCGAAACAGTTCCCGGCCCCAAGTCCGTTGAGTATCACAACAGATGCTCCACCTATATGAAGGGCTATTCCAGCCAGGTCAAGCTGTTCCCCGTTACCTTTGACTCCGGCTTCGGCTACACGCTTACCGACGTTGACGGAAATACATATCTTGACTTCTCCTCCGGTATCTACGTTACCGGTCTCGGCCACTGCCATCCCAAGATCAGCGAGGCTGTTGCCGAGCAGGCTAAAAAGCTCATGAACTGCCACGACTTTACTACAAAGGTAAAGATGGAGCTTGTTGAAAAGCTTCACGAGATCACAGGCGGCCGCTTTGCAGGCTTCCAGTTCTACGATTCCGGTACTACCGCCGTTGAGGCAGGTCTCCGCTGTGCTCGCGCCGCTACAGGCAAGCAGGAGTTCATCTCCTTCTGGCGCGACTTCCACGGCAAGACATACGGCGCAAACTCTCTTGCAGTTGTCGGCCCCGACACACATATGAGAGCTCCCGGCTTCATGCTCGCACCCAGACCCAATCCTTACCGCGACTTCTTCGGCAGAACTCCCGAGGAGGCCTGGAAGGATTCCTCCCCCTACATCAGAATGATCGAGGGTATTCTTGATAACGAGTGCGCTTCCGGCGGCAAGAACGTTGCGGCTATCGTTCTCGAGCCCATTCAGGGCTGGGGCGGCTCCATCGTTCCTCCCCCTGATTTCATGCCTGCACTTCGCGCTCTCTGCGACAAGCGCGGCATCCTTCTCTTTGCTGACGAGGTTCTTAACTGCATGGCAAGAACAGGTAAGTGGCTCGCTATGGACCACTGGGACGTTACTGCAGACATCACCACTCTCGGTAAGGGCTTCGGAAACGGCTTCCCCGTTACTGCTCTCGCAGTTTCAAAGGATCTTGCTCCCGCAATCGAGAAGATCTCCGCTTCCTCAAGCTACGGCGGAAACCCCATGGCTTGCGTTGCAGCGCTTGAGTCCATCAAGGTCATCGAAGAGGAAAACCTCAACGAGCGCTCCACTCATCTCGGCGAGATCATGCTCGCTAAGATGCAGGAAATGAAGGCCGCTCACCCCATTATCGGCGACGTCCGCGCTATCGGCTGTCTCCAGGCTATCGAGATCGTTAAGGACCGCGAGACCAAGGAGCCCTTCGCTGAGGCAGGTCAGATGATCTACCAGAAGGCATTTGAGAAGGGTCTTGCATGGGTTCCCTCCGGCCACATCCTCCGTATGTCTCCTCCCATGATCCTCGACGATGAGGCTGCTCTCAAGGGTCTTGAGATCATCGAAGAGGCTGTTTGCGAGACAGAAAAGCACTTCGGCTATTGATTTGACTTTTACAGCCAAACAGGCAACTGTTTGGCTGTACTAAATATTAAACAAAGGATAACAAATATATGAAAACTGTAAAATTCGGTCTTATCGGCTGCGGTCTTATGGCAAGAGAATTTGCAAGCGCAGCTGCACGCTGGTGCCACCTCAACGGAGATATTCCCCGCCCTGAGATCGTTGGCATCTGCTCCGTTGTTCCCGCTGAGATGGAATGGTTCAAGAAGAACTTCCCCGAGATCAAATACGCGGTCACAGACTACAAGGAGCTTCTCGAGAAGGACGATATCGAGGCTATCTACTGCGCGGTTCCCCACAACCTTCACGAGCAGTTCTACATTGACATTATTGAAAGCGGAAAGGCACTTCTCGGCGAGAAGCCCTTCGGTATAGACAAGGCTGCTAACGACAAGATCATGGAGGCCATCAAGGCTCATCCCGACGTATTCGTTCGCTGCTGCTCCGAATTCCCCTACTACCCCGCTATGCAGACCATGATAAACTGGTTCAAGGAGGGCAAGTTCGGCAAGATCCTTGAGATCCACTGCGGCTTTAACCACTGCTCTGATATGGACGTTAACAAGCCCATTAACTGGAAGAGAATGGTCAAGTTCAACGGTGAATACGGCTGCCTCGGCGACCTTGGCATCCACACTCAGCACGTTCCCTTCCGTCTCGGCTTCAAGCCCAAGACCGTAAGAGCGCACTTCTCAAAGATCGTTAAGGAGCGTCCCGACGGTAAGGGCGGCATGGTTCCCTGCGACACCTTTGACAACTGCACCATCTTCACAACGACTCTCAACGCTGACGGTGACGAGATCCCCATGACATTCGAGACAAAGCGTATGTGCCCCGGCTCTACTAACCGCTGGTTCTTCGAGATCTACGGTATGGAGTGCTCCGCACGCTTCTCAAGCGACGACGCAAACGCTTTCTACTACACATCCTCCTGGGGAAAGGAGCAGAGCTGGAACCGTATCATCATCGGCTACAAGCCTATGCTCCCCACTATTACGGGCCCCATCTTCGAGTTCGGCTTCACAGACGCTATCCAGCAGCAGATCGCCGCATTTATGCTTGAGATGGACGGACAGGATGTTCCCTTCGGCCTCTTTACTCCCGAGGAGACTGTTCTCTCTCACACTATGGCAACAGCCGCTCTCAAGTCTCACTACAACAATACTGTTGAAGTACTTGACTAATAGAAAAATTTCATATATAATATTCAAAGATCCGTGCTCAGCACGGATTTTTGAATGTAAATATAAGGGCTTCTTGCCCGAAATGATAAAAGAAAGGCTCATACTATGTCCTCACTTATCACCCGCGCCATAACTTCCGACGGCTCTGCAAGAATGATCGTTGCCCAGACGACTGAGATCGTTCAGAAGGCACGCGATATCCATAAGACCTCAAAGACCATGACTGCCGCTCTCGGACGCAGCCTCACCGCCGCTTCTCTTATGGGAAGCCTCCTCAAGGATAAGGATAACTCTCTCACCTTTCAGGTCAACGGCGGCGGCCCCGGCGGAAAGATAGTTTGCGTTTCCGACTACAAGGGCAACGTTCGCGGCTATTGCGACAACCCCGACACGGAGCTCCCCGCAAACGCTTACGGAAAGCTTGACGTTGGCGGCGCTGTGGGAACCGACGGCGGACTTATAATCATCAAGGATATGGGAATGGGCGAGCCCTACGTGGGCACCTGCCCTCTCGTCAGCGGCGAGATAGCAGACGACGTTACACGCTATTTCGCAGACAGCGAGCAGACCCCCACGGTCTGCGCTCTGGGAGTGCGCGTTGACGACGACTACAAGGTCCTTTCAGCAGGCGGCTTTCTCGTTCAGCTTCTGCCCGGAGCTGACGACGGCGTTATTGACGTTATTGAAAAGAACATTACGATGATAACCTCCGTTTCTCAGATGATCGCCTCCGGTATGACTGCCGAGGAGATCGTAGCTGCAGTTCTCGGCGGCACGGAATACGAGATGTTTGACGAATTTGACATCGACTACGTTTGCAACTGTTCAAGAGAAAGATACCTCACAGCGATCGCAGGACTTTCTGCAGGAGACGTTCGCGACCTTTGCGAAAAGGGCGAGCCTATTGAGGCAGTTTGCCATTTCTGCAATTCGGCTTACAGCTTTGAGCCCTCCGAGATAATGGATGAATTTATCAAAAAGACTTCTAAATAAAAAGATGCTGTTGCAGATCGCTGCAACAGCATTTTTATTATTTCTTCTTATCCGCAAGGCGGAGAGCCTTTATGACGGGGACTGTAAGCACTCCGAGGCAAAGGTTGCCGATGGCGTGGACGATATCAAAATAAAATCCAGCTCCGATCCAGGCAAGAGTCTGCTCAAAGGAAAAGCCCATCAGCATCGCCTGAGCGGGTGAATACAGCACTCCGAACAAAAGCCCGTGAAGTCCCGATACCGCCATATAAACTGCGGGGGCAAGCCACTTCGGCATCCTTCTCGGAAGGAGCATCACTGCGCCCCACAGCACGGTCCACACGTAGATATACGGCACCCACCACGTGGAAAACCCGCCGTATATACCGTTGAGAAGCACGTATATGTACAACGGATACAGAGCCTTTGCTCTGTACACAACGGTGGTGGCAACTATAAGCGTTCCGACAAGGTGGATATTGGGCAGGGCCTCCATTGCAATATCGGAAGCGAACATCAATGCTCCCAGCATTGCAAATATTACGATCTCGCGGACCGTCAGCGCCTTACTTTTCGACCTTGAACGCGTACTCTGCACCTGCTTCGACATCGGTAGCATCAACTCCGCTCATGGCGTACTCGCCGTTAACGTAAAAGGCCCAATAGGTCTTATCCTTTTCATACACAGCCTCAATACCGCACACCTTTTTTACGTAGAGGCCGAAATCGCCCTCGTCGCCCTCAATGAGCCCAAGGTCAAGAAGCGCATCACCTACGGTCTTTTTGTCGGTATTGACGGTGAAGATCTTTTCATTTCCTTCCTTATCAACGACCTTAAAGGTAAACTGTGTTTTGCCCTCACCAAGGACGGTCTTGCCGTCTACCTCGTCGGCGGCGGTGTCGGAAACGGTGGTGTCAGCCTCTGTGGTCACCTTATCCGTAGTGTCGGGGGTTTCTTTTTCGCTGTTCTTACAACCTGTTGCAAAAAGCGCTGTAGCCGCAATCAGCACCGTGCAAAGGAAAAGAGCAAGCATTCTTTTAAGAGTTTTCTTGTTCATTGCTTTTTCTCCTTACTAAAAAATAATATTCTTTTCTCCCAGCCGGCACTCGCGGCACTCAGGATACTTTAAAGCCTGAAAGTATTTCGACTCAGCGCACTCCCCTCGCCTTCTCGGTTTCCCAATGGCTTGTCCCCGAATTGCGGCTTCGGGTAGAAAGGAGCCTTTTGCGCTTCACGGCGGCGTGCCCGTGCAGGATTTCCACCTGCTTCCATTCAGACCTCTTGATTATAGCACCGATATTTCAATTTGGCAAGTGGAACGAAGAAATCCGCCATCCGGCGGATTTCAAAATTTTCATTCTTAATTTATCATTTCTCTATAACAAAGCTTTTCTTATTTCCCTTTTCGCCGTAGATTATCTCAACAGTTACGGGAACGTTTGATTCAACGATGATATTGGGGGTATCGTTCTCGCTTTCTCTTGCCTCGCACATGAGAGTAAGTGTTCCCTCGGTGCCGAAGGGGTATTTTTCAATACCGTGGCGCTCCGTGAGGTTTACGTGCCAGACTATCTTATTATTCTGCGCCTCGGGCTTTATGCCGAACACGTACTCAAAGAGAATGGATATGGGGCCAAGGCCTGACCAGCCTACGAAATTGGGGCGGGCGGGGTCTCCCTTCCAGGGTCTGCCCTCGTTTACAAATTCGGGAGCGTAGTTTTCAAAGAGAGTTCCCGTCTGCAAAAATACGTCGATTGCGCTGTACAGATAATCCTTTGCGATCTCGTGGGAAAGGTCGAATTTCTCATACGTATCAAGTCCCTTGAGGACCATATACGTTGTGGGGGGCCATACTCCGCCGTTCCAATAGTCGCCCTCGGGATCGTACTCTGCCATATCACGGGAAAGGGCGGGAACGCGGTTCGGGGTTTTAAACTCGTTCTCGTTTTCAAGGTGGGCTATGAGCTTTTCTGCACGCTCACCGTCGGCACACCTTGCAAGAAGTCCCCAATAAGCGCCGATATGCTTTATCATACTCTTGCGGTCGCCGCGCCAGAGGTCGTAATAAAAGCCCGTTTCCTCATCCCAAAGCTTTTCGTTAATTGCCCTTGAAAGAATATCTCTTTCCTCGCAAAGCTCGGGAACGAACTCCTCGCGGCCGACTATTTTTGCCATTTCAATAAGGATATTGCAATTGAGCAGCTCCTGCATGCAGGCATCCACCCAGACTGCGTGGCCGTGGCTGTACATACGGCTGTACTGCGGCTCAACACGGCGGATATTATCCATACCGCAGCCCCAGCCCGTTGAAAAATATGTGCCGTCCCGCCAGGTATGATTTTCCCTCATCCACTGATGGTATGCCATAAGGGGAACGAATACCTCGGAAAGTCTTTTCTTATCGCCAAAGTTAAGATAATACTCCCACTCGCACCAGGTCATAATATCGGGGCCCGTTGCCGAGGGGTCGTGGCGGGTGAAATGCTCCTTACCGGTCCACTCCTCGATCTCGCGGCAGATAAAGCCGTCTATATGCTGATGGGAATAGAAATTATCAAGAGTTTTCTGGAATTTGAATATTCTGTCCGCGTACTTTCCGAACATGAGCATAAAGGATGAGTCCCACATAAAGATACAGCCGTTAAAGGCGGTATCTATAAAATTGGAAACAAAGCCCGTATCCGGAACAAGCTTCAGAACGTTCTTAAAGCCTATCTCCCACGCCTTCCAGTAGCAGTTTATGTAGTCCTCGTGGCCTTCCCAATGAGGTACGGGAAGAGAGTCCTTCGCATCCTCAAAGGTTACGGCGGGGACATCCTCGGGACACTTCTTTCTTTCTATAAAAACGTTTTCATCCACAAGGAGGTTTTCCTCGTGGGTAAATTCAGCATTCTGCTTAAAAAAATCAAGACCGTAGTAATCGATGTATTCCATTTAGGTTACCTTTCGTTAGATATACTATCATAAAACCAAGTGCTTTTATATTTCAGTTGGTAAAAGAGCGACTATATCAAGGCCTTCCCCCATGATTCGGGGGAAGGCTTTTCGAAAGTCATTTCTTCTAACTACAAAATTAAGCTTTTATAATATTTTCTGGTATATGCTTTGATCGTCTATCTTACTTATTTCTCTATATCCGCATTTTTCGTAAAACGCATCAGCCTTTGATCCAAGAGTTATATATCTATAACCTTTTTCTTTCGCAAGTTCTTCAAAGTATATCATAAGTTTTTTTGTTATTCCCTGTCTGCGACAGTCCTCATGACAAGCAACAAATCCGATAACAAGGCTATCTTTGTTTTCAGCTCTGCCTAAAACGCAAGAAACAATTTTTCCATTCTCTTTTGCGAATACCATTGGATGGATACCTTCACAAAAGCGCTCATACCAAGCGTTGTAACCATACAATTCTGTATCATCGCCACCTAAGATACGATAACACAGTTCAAGCGCATCATTTAATTCGGTTTGCGTTTCAATTTGTTTATATATTATATCTTTCATCTATACTTCTCCGCTTCCCCCTGTGCAAGGGTATCGCATCTCTCGTTATAGGGGTGGCCTGCGTGGCCCTTTACCCATACGAATTCCACCTCGTGTCTGTCGCACTGGGTGAGCAGCTCGTCCCAAAGCTCGGGGTTCAGAGCGGGGGATCTATCTGCCTTCTTCCAGCCCTTCGCCCTCCAGCCTCTTGCCCAGCCCTTGGTTATACCGTCTACCACGTATTTCGAGTCAGACGTGAGGACCACCTCGCAGGGCTCCTTCAACGCCTTCAGGGCATTTATGGTAGCAAGGAGCTCCATACGGTTATTGGTGGTCTCAGCCTCGCCTCCGCATATCTCCTTTTCCCTGCCGTTATATACAAGCACCGCCGCCCATCCCCCAGGACCGGGGTTTTTCTTGCAGGAGCCGTCGGTGTATATTTCTACCTTTTTCATAAATCGCTTCCCATACAAAATAAAAATGAATAATGAATAATGAATATTGAATAATGAATAATTAATGTGGATTTCCGAAAACGGAAATCTACATTTTTAATATCTAATATATAATAGCACTAACAAATGCTGATTTCAATGTTTTTCCCCCAAAACTGTACCTTATTATGTTTACTTTTACAGATTTTGGTGTATAATAGGTACTGCTACATTTTGCTTTCTTGAAAAAAGTGAAAAATTGGCGCTTTCTTATAGTATTTTGCACAAAAAATCATTTTTGATATGATCATTTTGTGCATTTCGGAGAAATTATCTCATTTTTTTAGTGTCTGTTGACAAGAAATTTCTTCAATGATATAATAAATCTGCGCGCGTTTGGATTATTGGCATAGTTATGCCCTTTTCCGGGCCGCTTGACTCAGTATGACCCACGGGAAACTGTGAGTTGTATATAAACATTTATCACCAAAGAAAGGAGAAACAGGATGCCTACCTTTAATCAGCTTGTAAAGCAGGGCAGAAAGGACAAGACCTACAAGTCCAAGACCCCCGTTATGCAGCAGGGCTTCAACACAATCAAGAACAAGCCCATCGATCAGCATTCTCCCCAGAAGCGCGGAGTTTGCACAAAGGTTTCCACTACCACACCTAAGAAGCCTAACTCAGCTCTCCGTAAGGTTGCCAGAGTAAGATTCACAAACGGTATGGAAGCGTGGACTTACATCCCCGGTATCGGACACAACCTTCAGGAGCACTCCGTCGTTCTTATTCGCGGCGGCCGTGTACGTGACCTGCCCGGTGTACGTTACCACATCATTCGCGGTACTCTCGATACTCAGGGCGTTGCAAACCGCAACCAGTCCAGATCCAAGTACGGCGCTAAGCGTGCTAAGAAGAAGTAATTAAAACTCTCTAAGCACTACCCTCGCAGATTTTCCTGCGACTCCTCGAATAAAATATTTCACTTCGTTGCGATGGTGACAGATGTTTATATACACCTGACACTTCTGCACTACGGAAATTCACTTTTCGAGTACCTATGATAACATTTTTTAATGAAGGAGGGAAGTTCGATGTCAAGAAGAGGTCAGATTTCCAAGAGAGATGTACTGCCCGATCCTCTTTACAACTCCAAGGTTGTAACTAAGCTTATCAACAACATCATGCTTGACGGTAAGAAGGGCGTAGCTCAGAAGATCGTTTACGAGGCTTTCGCACTCGTTGAAGAAAAGACCGGCACAAACGCACTCGAGGTTTTCAATGAGGCTCTCGAGAACGTAATGCCTGTACTGGAGGTTAAGGCTCGCCGTATCGGCGGTTCTAACTACCAGGTACCTATGGAAGTTAGATCTGAGAGAAGATTTACTCTCGGTCTCCGTTGGATGACAACATATGCAAGAAACCGTGGCGAAAAGACCATGGCTGAGCGTCTTGCAAATGAGATCATGGATGCTAAGAACAGCACCGGCGGCGCTTTCAAGAAGAAGGAAGAAACACACAGAATGGCAGAAGCAAACAAGGCATTTGCTCACTACAGATATTAATCTTTTGCCCCTGCTAATACTGATAACATCAAGGAGATTAAATAATGGCTAGAGATTATTCCCTTGAGCGTACCAGAAATATCGGTATCATGGCGCACATCGAGGCAGGTAAGACAACTACTACCGAGCGTATCCTGTTCTACACAGGTAAGACTCACAAGATCGGTGAGACTCACGACGGTTCTGCGACCATGGACTGGATGGAGCAGGAGCAGGAAAGAGGTATTACAATTACCTCCGCTGCTACTACTTGCTTCTGGAACGACAATAGAATCAACATTATCGACACTCCCGGACACGTTGACTTCACTGTTGAGGTTGAGCGTTCTCTGAGAGTTCTTGACGGCTCCGTTACAGTACTTTGTGCTAAGGGCGGAGTTGAGCCCCAGTCCGAGACTGTTTGGCGTCAGGCTGACAAGTACCGCGTACCTCGTATGGCTTACGTTAACAAGATGGACATTATGGGTGCCGACTTCTACCGCGTTGTTCAGATGATGAAGGATCGCCTTAAGGCAAACGCGGTTCCGATTCAGCTCCCCATCGGTGCTGAATCCACCTTTAAGGGCATTATCGACCTTATCACTATGGAGGCTGACGTTTACTACGACGACCTCGGTAAGGATATGAGAGTTGAGCCCATCCCCGCAGATATGATGGACAAGGCTGAAGAGTATCATAACGCTCTCGTTGAGGCTGTTGCCGAGACTGACGAGGAGCTTCTTATGAAGTACCTTGAGGGCGAAGAGCTCACAGCTGAGGAGATCAAGACTGCACTCCGTAAGGCAACCATCGAGAACACAATCGTTCCCGTTGTCTGCGGTACTTCCTACAAGAACAAGGGCGTTCAGAAGCTTCTCGACGCTATCATCGACTATATGCCTTCTCCTCTCGACATCCCCGCTATCAAGGGTGTTAACCCCGATACTGAGGAAGAAGAGGAAAGACCCGCTGATGATAACGGCCCCTTCTCTGCTCTTGCATTTAAGATCATGACAGACCCCTTCGTTGGTAAGCTCTGCTTCTTCAGAGTTTACTCCGGTACTGTTGCTGCAGGTGAAACTGTTCTCAACTCTACCAAGGGCGGACGTGAGCGTATGGGCCGTATCCTCCAGATGCACGCTAACGAGCGTAAGGATATCGACCGCGTTTACTCCGGTGATATCGCTGCAGTTGTCGGTATCAAGAATACCACAACAGGTGATACCTTCTGTGATGAGAAGGCTCCCGTAATCCTCGAGTCTATGGAATTCCCCGAGCCCGTTATCCGCGTTGCTATCGAGCCTAAGACTAAGGCCGGCCAGGAGAAGATGGGTATCGCTCTTTCCAAGCTCGCTGAAGAGGACCCCACATTCCGTACCTACACCGACGATGAGACAGGTCAGACCATCATCGCAGGTATGGGTGAGCTTCACCTCGAGATCATCGTAGACAGACTTCTCCGTGAGTTCAAGGTTGAGGCTGATATCGGCCGTCCCCAGGTTGCTTATAAGGAAACCATCCGTCGCGCTGCTGAGTCCGATACTAAGTACGCTCGTCAGTCCGGTGGTAAGGGTCAGTACGGTCACGTTAAGATCAGAATCGAGCCCAACGAGCCCGGCGCAGGTTACGCATTTGAAAACACTGTTGTCGGCGGCGCTATTCCCAAGGAGTTCATTGGTCCTGCAGAGGCAGGTATCAAGTCTGCTATGGAATGCGGTATTCTCGCAGGCTACAACGTTGTTGACGTTAAGGTAAACCTCTACGACGGTTCTTACCACGAGGTTGACTCTTCCGAAATGGCATTTAAGATCGCCGGCTCTATGGCGTTCAAGGATGCGATGAAGAAGGCAGACCCCGTTCTTACCGAGCCTATTATGAAGGTTGTAGTAATTACTCCCGACGATTACATGGGCGACGTTATCGGTGACGTTAACTCCCGCCGCGGTCAGATCCAGTCTATGGATCCTCTCGGTGGCGCAACTCAGATCAACGCTATGATCCCCCTTTCCGAGATGTTCGGATACGCTACAGACCTCCGTTCCAAGACACAGGGACGCGGTCAGTACTCTATGGAGCCCGACCACTTCGCTGAGTGCCCCAAGAGCATTCAGGAAAAGGTTATGACTGCTCGTGCAAAGAACTAATCTTACGCACAATTTAAATTTAAAATAAAAAAACAAAAAACATTATTTTTGGAGGATAACTAAAATGGCAAAGGAAACCTTTGAAAGAAACAAGCCCCATGTCAACATTGGTACTATCGGCCACGTTGACCACGGTAAGACAACTCTTACTGCAGCTATCACAAAGACACTTTCTCTCGGTGCCGGCAACGTTGAGTTCATGGCATACGACCAGATCGACAACGCTCCCGAAGAGAGAGCTCGTGGTATCACAATCAACACAAGACACGTTGAGTACGAGACCGACGCTCGTCACTACGCACACGTTGACTGCCCCGGACACGCAGACTACGTTAAGAACATGATCACAGGTGCTGCTCAGATGGACGGCGCTATCCTCGTTGTTGCTGCTTCCGACGGTCCTATGCAGCAGACTCGTGAGCACATCCTTCTCGCTCGTCAGGTTGGCGTTCCTGCAATCTGCGTATTCATGAACAAGTGCGACCTCGTTGACGACGAAGAGCTTCTCGAGCTCGTTGAGATGGAGATCAGAGAGCTCCTCTCCGAGTACGACTTCCCCGGCGACGATATTCCGATCATCCGCGGTTCCGCTCGTGCAGCTCTTGAGGCTGGCAACGATGCTTCCGAAGCAGCTTACGCTCCTATCCACGAGCTTATGGCAGCTGTTGACGAGTACATCCCCACTCCTGAGAGAAAGTCTGACCTTGACTTCCTTATGCCCGTAGAGGACGTATTCTCCATCTCCGGCCGTGGTACTGTTGCTACAGGTAGAGTTGAGAGAGGTACTGTTAAGGTATCCGATAACGTTGAGATCATCGGTCTCTCCGACGAGAGAAAGACAACTGTTGTTACAGGTGTTGAGATGTTCCACAAGCTCCTTCCCCAGGCTGAGGCCGGTGACAACATCGGTGCTCTTCTCCGTGGTATTGCTAAGAACGAGATCGAAAGAGGTCAGGTTCTTTGTAAGCCCGGCTCCGTAAACCCCCACACAAAGTTCGTTGGTCAGGTTTACGTTCTTACTGAGAAGGAAGGCGGACGTCAGAAGCCCTTCTTCTCCGGCTACAGACCCCAGTTCTACTTCAGAACAACTGACGTTACAGGTACAATCGAGCTTCCCGCTGACGTTGATATGTGCCGCCCCGGCGATAACGTTGATATGACTGTTGAGCTTATCACACCTATCGCTATCGAGCAGGGTCTCCGTTTCGCTATCCGTGAGGGTGGTAGAACTGTTGGTTCCGGCGTTGTTGCTTCCATCATCGCATAAGTTGAACTAATACCTTTAACTATTATCAGCCACGGGCATAAGCCCGTGGCTGTATAATATGATAATTAATTTAATACATTATCTTTGGGGTTTGGTGAGATTCCATACCGGCAGTATAGTCTGCGAGCTTTGGCTGACAGGGTGAGATTCCCTGACCGACGGTATAGTCCGGATGAAAAAAGATAAATGCGCTATCTTCCCCCTTGGGGGATTTTTTATTGCGCGCCCCCTATGAAAGGGTCATTATGAAATCTCAAAAAAATTATTCCGTTCACCTTAAAAAGCTTTGCGCTGTCAGTATGTTCTGCGCTCTCGCTTTTATCGTTTCCTTCTGCTTCCCTATCAAGGTACAGTTTCTGACCTTTGATGCAAAGGACTCTGTTATCGCCATCGGCGGTATGTTCTTCGGGCCCGTTGCGGCTCTTGCAATGTCTGTAATAGTTCCCTTTCTTGAATTTCTTTCTTTCAGTGAAACGGGAGTATACGGTCTTATTATGAATATCCTTTCCAGCACGGCCTTCAGCCTTACGGCTTCGCTGGTATATAAATATAAGCGAAGGATGTCCGGCGCGGTCATCGGCCTTGCAGCATCTGTGGTTGCGGTCACCTCTGTTATGCTGGTTGCAAACATCTTCGTTACCCCATTCTATATGGGCGTTTCCAGAGAGGACGTTCTCGCACTTATCCCCTCTCTTCTCCTTCCCTTTAACGCTACCAAATCCATTCTGAACGCTTCTCTCGTTCTCCTCCTTTACAAGCCCTTTACCACGGCCCTCAGAGCGACGAGGCTCGTTCCCAAAAGCACTTCAAAGCGCTCCTCTTCCCCTTGGGTGTCCGTTATCTGCGTGCTATGCGCGCTTATTCTTCTTGCTACGGCGCTTATTATTTACTTAGTCGTTCTCAAGGGCACATTTGCCTTCTTCGGCAAATAAACGCTAAAGACACGATTTTTCTATTGATTTCAGCATCGGATTATAGTAAAATATCTGTGATAAAAAATAAGGAACAGACGAAAATATGAAACTTAAGCTTATACTTATCGTTTTTCTTTGTTCTATGATCCCCATCATAGAGCTTCGCGGCGCTATCCCCCTCGGTGCGGGAATTTCCGAGATCGAATGGGTCTCAAACCTTTTTGATCTTCAGGCAGGGGAGACGCTTCCCTGGTGGCTCAACTATATTATCTGCGTTATCGGTAATATGGTGCCTGTTCCCTTTATTCTTCTTTTTATCAAATCTATCCTCGAATGGATGAAGAAGGGACCCAAGCTTTTTGCTAAAGTGGCTCTCTGGCTTGAGAGAAAGGCTGACAAGCATTCTGCAAGGTTTCAGCAGTCTCAGAGCGTTGCTCTCCTTCTTTTCGTCGGAATTCCGCTTCCCGGCACGGGTGCCTGGACCGGCGCGCTTATTGCCTCACTTTTCGGAATTCGTATGAAGTATTCCTTACCCTCTATCTTTGCAGGCGTTCTTCTTGCAGGTGTTATTATGACCCTTGCAAGCTACGGAATACTCGGTTTTCTCAACATATTCATTTAACAAAAAAAAGAATTGCGAAGCTTAGCTTCGCAATTCTCAGTCTGTCGAATAAGGCGCAGAACAAAAGCCGCAAAACATATAACATTTTAGATTAGAGAAATAATACAGCAAAAAAGTAGAAATCCGCCGAGAAAATCGGCGGATTTCATTGTTATATGCGGCTTTTTAGCCGCGAATTGTCCCTCTGTCGTACCTTTGTACGCCGACGACGGACAATTCACGGCTTCTGCATCCTTCTCGACAGCCCGAGGTCAGCTTGTCGATATCTTTAT
>JAZQAS010000005.1:0-20841 GCA_045545335.1 Candidatus Avispirillum sp.
TGCTGTGGAAAAGCTTCTTATGTGCTGTGAGTTTATGGGTCTTTCCAGCGTGTACGACGATATGTATACAAACGGCGACAGCAAGTCGAGAGCGACCTATGAGGAAAGATATACGTGGCTCTATAATTTCATAAAGGATAATGAGCTTAATATCTTCTCAGATCCGAATTATTATATGCTTCCCGAAAGTATTGATTTCAGCATCAATCCTATGACCCAGTTCTATGAATTCGGCTCCCGCCGTCCCGGCGTGACGCCGTAACAAAAAGCCCCCGCAAAGTCGGTTGCGATAAGGGACCATCGCAACCCCCGGTGATATTTTCCCTTACGGGAAAGTGATATATTTCCCGAGGCAAATGTGATATATTGCTAACGCAATGTGATATGTGCCCTTTGGGCACGTTAATGTAAAAAAATATCCGCAACCTTGGTTGCGGATATTTTTTATTCCTTAACATTTTCGAAGAAAATATTTCACAGGCGAGGCCTATTTCACTCGTCGTAAGACGAATTTCACAGATTTGCATCGCAAATCTATTTCATTGTAGGTTGGTCTTATCCCTAAGACCAACCTGCTAAAGGCGGTTTTTTCAATATTGCTTTTGTCTCTGTCGGGAGATGTTGATAGCGCCCTCGGGAATGCTTGAGATATGCTCAAGGGAGAGACCCGTGCCGATAGCAACGCAGGATACGGCCTTGTCGGCGATCCTTGTCTTGATTCCCGTAACGTTTGCGATAAGCCTGTCAAGACCGTAGAGAAGGCTTCCGCCTCCCGTCATAACGATGCCGTTGTAAAGAATATCGCCAACAAGCTCGGGGGGAGTGCGCTCAATAACTGAGCAAACGGCCTCAATGATGGCGGTGATAGGCTCCTCAAGTGCATCGGGCATCTCAAGAGAGGAGATGCGAACGACCTTGGGCAGACCCTGAACGAGACAGCGGCCCTTGACCTCTATCATGCGGGGCTCGTCTCTCTGCCATGCGCAGCCGACCTTGATCTTTATTTCCTCTGCGGTACGCTCACCGATAAGCACGTTATGGCGGCGGCGCACGTAGCGGATGATAGCCTCGTCAAACTTGTCTCCCGCAACCTTGATGGACTCGGAAACGACAACGCCGCCAAGGGAGATAACGGCAACGTCGCAGGTGCCGCCTCCGATGTCAACGATCATATGTCCGTTGGGGGTGGAGATATCTATTCCCGCGCCGATAGCCGCGGCAACGGGCTCCTCGATAAGGTAGGTGTTCTTAGCGCCCGCCTGAGTAGCCGCGTCAACAACGGCGCGCTCCTCGACCTCGGTTATTCCGCTGGGAACGCAGATGATAACGCGGGGCGCAAGAATGGAGTTTCCGCAGGCGCGCTTGATGAAATACTGTATCATTCTCAGGGTATATTCGTATTGGCTGATAACGCCCTCCCTGAGGGGACGGATGGCGGTGATATTACCGGGGGTCCTTCCCAGCATCTGCTGAGCTTCCTTGCCCACCTTAAGTATCTTATCCGTATTTTTATCTATGGCAACAACGCTTGGCTCCTTAAGCACGATGCCCTTGCCCTGCACGTAAACGAGGACGGTAGCCGTACCAAGGTCTATTCCAATATCCTTTCTCATTCCGAAAAAGTTTGAGAAAAATCCCATATGCGTATTTCTCCTTTCATTCAATATAAGGACACGGTATTACATAATATAGTATAATACAAAAAACGCTTTTTTGCAATGAAAAAGCTATATTTTTTTGCTATTGTGTAAAATAGAGGAAAAAACAGGGGCGAATAATCAAAAAAATTTATAAAATTGTACTTTTATTCACACATTTTTTCTCCGTCGGTGTTATAATATAGGGGTTAAGATCAGCGCAAGCTGCAAATCACACAGATTCGGGAGGAAAACGGTTTGATAGAAGTAAAAAACCTTTCCAAAAACTACGGTCCCGTCCCTGCGGTAAAGAGCATAAGCTTCACCGTGGAGGAGGGCTGCATCTACGGATTTCTCGGCCCTAACGGCGCGGGAAAATCCACTACTATGAATATGCTGACCGGATGCCTTGCTCCCTCGGCGGGCGAGGTAAAGATCAACGGTCACGATATTATTGACGAGGCGGTAGAGGCAAAGAGCTGCATCGGCTATCTGCCCGAGATGCCCCCTCTCTATCTTGATATGACCCCATTTGAGTATCTTGAGTTCGTCGGCCGCGCCCGCGGTCTCAAGAAGGACGCTCTCTACGATGAGATGGAGAGAGTTATGGAGAAGACGAAGATAGCTGACGTTGCAGACAGACTTCTGAAAAACCTTTCCAAGGGCTATAAGCAGAGAGTCGGTATTGCTCAGGCTATTATGGGCAACCCCGATATCATCATCCTCGATGAGCCCACCGTGGGACTTGACCCCATTCAGATAATCGAGATCCGCGATCTTATCCTTGAGCTTGGAGAGGAGCATACTGTCATTCTCTCAAGCCATATCCTTCAGGAGATCGAGGCCGTTTGCAACAGAGTTATCATGATATCTCAGGGTAAGATCGTTGCAGACGATACACTTGAAGCGCTGACTGCAAACGAGACCCTTGAAGAGGCCTTCGTTCGCCTTGCAGGCGAGAGCCTTGATGCAGGCGCGGCATACGCTATGGCAAAGGCCGCGGCTGAGAACGCAGAGGAGGACGAGCCCGCAAAGAAAAAGGGCAAGAAAAAGATCCGCGTTGAGAGCTCTCTCGGCGCCGCATATTACGATGAGGTGTACGTAGACGAGGAGCCCGAGGACGCAGAGGACTCTCCTGAGGATACCGATGAGGAAAGCGCCTCCGAGAGCGAAGAGTATACCCCTATGTTCACAGATAAGGAGGACAGCGAATAATGGTTGCCGTATTCAAAAAGGATTTCAAGTCAGCCCTCACGGGTATGACGGGTATCATATTCATAACAGCAGTTCTTCTTTTCGTCGGCATATTTGCAACTCTCCTTCATTTCAACGGAAGATATGCTCAGTTTGAGTATTCCCTTATCTCCGCATCCTTTGCATCCCTTCTTTTAACGCCTATCCTCACAATGCGTTCCTTCTCCGAGGAGCGCAAGATGAAGACGGATCAGCTTCTTTATTCTCTTCCCATAACCACCCTTCAGATAGTTATGGGCAAGTTCCTTGCTATGGCGGCGATCTTTGCGATTCCCTGCGCCGTATTCTGTCTTTATCCCATTATCCTCACCTTCTTTGCTCAGGGCAGCATCAATTATATTATGTCCTACGGCGCCATCCTTTGCTATTATCTTCTCGGATGCGCCATCATCGCCATCTGTATGTTCATCTCCTCTCTCACAGAGAGCCAGGTGATCTCCGCCATCATCAGCGTAGCTGCTATCCTCCTCGTTTATTTCCTTGCTCAGTTCAGCACCTACATACCCACGGATGATTGGTTCTCCCTTATGGTGATAGTCATTCTTTGCCTTGCGGTGGCTCTCATAGTATATTCCGCAACGAAGAATTATATTGCGGCAATTGCAGTCGGCGGCGTTCTCGTTGCGGCGGCAGTGATCGTATATTTCATCAAGCCCACTCTCTACGTTGGCCTTGCTCCCGCGATGATCGGCTCCATTTGCGTTTTCACCCGTGTTGAGGCCTTCGGAAACAGCGTTTTTGATATCACCGCTTATATCTATTATCTCTCTCTCATCGCTCTGTTCGTTTTCGCAACCGTGCAGACCTTTGAGAAAAGACGCTGGAACTGATAGGAGGTAAGAAAAATGAAGAATAAGAAAATACTTCTTACAGGAACCTACAGCGTTGCAGTGACCGCCATCGTCATCGCAGTGGTAATTGCAATAAACCTCCTTGTGGGCCAGCTCCCCACAACCGTAACAAAGCCCGATACCACTCCCGAAAAGATAGCCACCGTTGGAGCAGACTCCAAAAAGGTGCTGAAAAAGATCGAGAGCGATATCACGATCTATCTTATCTATTCCGACAGCAACGTAAATGCCAATGACAGCATGAGCTATAAGGATACGAGGCTCACAGAGCTTCTTGATAAGTATGAGGATGCCTCTTCAAAGATCAAGGTGAAGGAGATAGACCCCGTCACCGACCCCACCTTCGTTCAGAAGTACACAAAGGATACTCTCTCTCAGAACAGCCTTATCGTTGTCAGCGATAAGCGAACCACCGTTGTGGACGGTAACTCCTATTACCGCTACGAGATCGAGGGTTACGAGGGACAGTACGTTTCCTATGAGGAATATCAGGCATATTCTCAGCAGATGCAGTATTATTACGGCCAGTCCGTAGGAGCTACGGCGTATTTCTTCGCTGAGAACGAGATAACTGCAGCTCTTGATTACGTAACTCACGATATCCTCCCCGTTGTGTACGAGCTTTCGGGCCACGGCGAGATATCCGTTTCCACAGGCTCATATGCCACCTTCCTTGCAGATGAGAACGTAGAGCTTAAGTCCCTCGAGCTTCTCAAGGGCGAGAGCGTTGCCGTTCCCGAGGATTGCGAGGCTCTCATCATCAATGCGCCTCAGAAGGATATCAGCAAGGAAGAGAGCGCGGCTATCGTCAAGTATCTTGAGGATGGCGGACAGGTAATGCTTATGTCCACCCTTGCTTACTATACTGCAGAAGCGATGCCCAATCTCTCCGCAGTCTGCACTCGTATGGGGCTCTCTGCAGTAGAAGAGCTTATCGTTGAGAGTAATGAGAACGGCTACTTCCAGTATCCCACGTATCTTGTTCCTAAGGCAACGGGTAATGGCGTGACTGCAGGCTTTTCAGAGAATAATCTCTATCTCTTTATGGTAGAGGCTCACGGCATCAAGGCAACGGGCGAGGGCGAGGACGTTAACGTTCTTCCTCTCCTTGAAACCACAGATGGCGCATACGTATATACCGAGGAGAATGCCAACTCGCCCGATAAGGCGGATAAGGCAAAGTTCTCCGTGGCATATCAGTCCTCCATCACAGATGAGAGCGGCAAGGCAGGCGGAACTCTCTATTGGTTCTCAACCATCGCGTTCCTTGACGATGCGTTCTATAATTACGGAAACTCCGAGCTCTTCTCAAAGATCATTATTGAGACCTGCGATAAGCCCACAAGCGTTTCCATCATCGGAAAGGGCCTTTCCGGCGCATACCTTGAGCTCACAGAGGCAACGAGCAACGTTGGCGGCATCATCGCCTGCGCTATCATTCCCCTTGCATCTCTGGCTATTGGACTTTACGTCTGGATAAAGCGCCGCATAAGATAAAGCTATGAATAAGAAAACCAAAAAAAGAATAGTGACCCTCGTTTCCCTCCTTCTCGTCTTCGGTCTGCTTCTTGGCGGATATCTTATCGGCAAGAAGCTCAATGCAGAGGATGAGGTGGTTGAGGAGGATGAGGGCAAGGTAGTGTTCGATGCAGGCAAGAGCATCGTAACGAAAATGTCCTTCACCAATGAGGAGGCAGGCCTCACCTTCGTCTATGAGAACGATAAATGGGTCTATGAGAGCGATAAGAACTATCCCCTCGATCAGGACAGACTCGGCGCAATGGCAGATACCGTTGCAAAGGTAACGGCGGTTGCCGTTGTGGGCGACGCGGCGGACGATCTTTCCGTATACGGCCTTGATCCTGCCGTTATCACCGTGAAGGCCACCTATTCCGATAAGAACGAGGCCACCTTCTTCTTCGGAAATACCAATAATTTCAATAATGCTCAGTATTTTATGATGGGCGGCGACGATACTCTCTATATGGCAAATACAGTCGTTGCAGGCGCCTTTGACGTAGACCTTGATTATCTCTACGGAAAAGAGACCTATCAGCTTATGAACGATAAGCTTCAGGAGAAGAACGTTTCCTCTATCATTCTTGAAACGGCGGGCGGACAGTCCAAGGAGATAAGCGACAGCGAAGGCATTTCCGAGCTTTTCCCCCTTGTTTATGCCCTCAGCCTTGATAAGTGGGAGGATTATTATGCGGATAGCGCCGAGATGAAGTCGCAGTACGGCATTTATCCCGAGGGCGACCGCATCACGGTGAAGTATACCGTGGATACCTCAACTCAGAATGAAAGCGGAGAGACCACCACCGTGGCGCTCCCCAAGGAGTATACGGTATATATCGGCCATAAGTTTGAGGATGCGGAAAATACCGCTCCCGAGACCACGGCGGATACCACCGCCGAGGAGAAGGCAGGATATTCCTATTTCTATTCTCCGAAGGGCTCTACCGTGGTCTATACCAAAGACGGCGATACCGTTGACGATATCTTCGCATATCTTGCATATCAGCCAAAGGAGACCGGCACTACTGCGGCGCAGTAAGAAAGGGAAAGCTATGATAACTGATAAGATAACAAACCTCGGAAGCTATGCTTCCTATAATGAAAAGTTCAATACGGTCGTGGATTTTCTTGAAAAGAATGATCTTGCAGACCTCCCCTGCGGCCGCATCGACCTTGAGGACGGAATTTTTCTCAATATCAGCGAATATACTCCTTACGCCGCAGGCGATAAGTGGGAGGCTCATAAGAGATATGCCGATCTTCAGGTGGTTGTCGCAGGTGACGAG
Organism: Candidatus Avispirillum sp.; assembly: GCA_045545335.1. GTDB lineage: Bacteria > Bacillota > Clostridia > Oscillospirales > CAG-272 > Avispirillum. The sequence continues at coordinate 6,547 of JAZQAS010000005.1, forward strand.
TGTATGGACGGAGCAGCCCTTGCGGATTGCATCGGTGCAGGCGAGTACCACGAGGAGGACGACTATATGTTCTACGATAAGTGCGTGGGCAGTATCGCAACAGTCAAGGCAGTGGCAGGCACCTTTGCCTACTTTGCGCCTACAGACCCCCATCGCCCCGGCATCAAGTATACCTCCGATACCGTAAAGAAGGCAGTATTCAAGATTCCTGTATGACGAGAGAGTACGCAGAAACTTTTTTGAAAAAAAGTTTCCGCACCTTCAAAAAACTTTATAAAACAGATAAAGAGGAGCCGTTGCAACTACGCAATAGCTCCTCTTGTTTTTTTAGATCATCTTATCATATCTATCCCCTCTTGCAGGGTGGATGCGCTGATGGCGCCTCTCGCGTATGCTATGAGGTAACCCTCGGCATCTATAAAATAGGTGGTGGGGAATGCGGATACACCGTATGCATCCTTTGCCTCTGCACCGGGATCGAAGAACACGGGGAAGGAGTATCCGTTATCAGCAATGACCTTTTTTGCATCCTCTTTTGTGTCGATGCTCGTAACGTTGACCATCAGAAAGTGTACCTCACCCGAAAGCTCAATGTATTTTTCATTAAAGTCGGGCATTTCCATCCTGCAGGGAGCGCACCAGCTTGCCCAGAAATTGAGGACTACGGGTTTTCCGAGGTAGTCAGAAAGCTTTACCGCATTTCCGTTTATATCGTACACCGTGAAATCGGGAGCTACGGGCTCCTCTCTCGGAGGCTTTGGAGGAGTAGTTTCGGGCGCGGTAGTCTCCGGAGGAGTAGTTTCGGGTGGAGCGGTTACCGCAGGCTCAGTTTCGGGAGGGAGTGTCACCGGGGGCTCAGTCTCAGGGGGGACGGTCACAGGCGGCGTAGTTTCTGCAGGCTCCGTTTCGGGAGCCTTGCTTTGAGTTGTCTCGGCGGGCTTTTTTGCAGCAGGCTTTGACGTCTCTGCCTTTCGTGTTTCTGCCTTCACCGCCTCAGGCTTTGATACAGACTTTTTTTGTGTGGTAGCTTCCAAAGCAGGAGAGTTTTCCTCTTTGACTGACTTTTTTTCCGTATCCTTCTCTTTTGCCGTTACGGTCGTATCTTCGTTTTCAGTCTCCTCAAATTCTGTCAGCTCGGGGATATTTGCTGCCGGAAGATCACTGTTTTCGTTTTTGGCGGGTGCGGGGTAGTTATCTATCATTACCGCCGTAGTTCCGTCATCCTTTTCGGCTACGATGACATCCTTGCCGTCAGGCTTGTTCAAGTGAAAATATACTGCCAAGACCACGCCGATAACTAAAACAGACGTAGGAAGCAGAGTCAGAAGCAATCTCTTTTTATTCATAGTAACCTCCTTATATTATTTTGAATCTATTGAATTGTTACTTTTTTCTTCTGTGATCACAGTATACCTGAAAAAAACAGCACTTTCCGTGATCAAATCACAATAGAGCTTAGCGCATATTCCCTTTTTCAACTATTGCTTGACATACTAAACAACCAATTGATAATTGAAAAACACGGGATAATAGCTATAATGAAATTGTAAGCTTACAAAATCAAATAATTTAAGAGGTTTAATATGATAATCAATATCGGTACTATAATTAAAGATCTACGCAAAGAAAACAATGTGACTCAAGAGACTTTAGCAGTTGCTGTCGGTGTTACCCCTCAGGCCATTTCCCGTTGGGAAGCAGGGGGAAGCTACCCCGATATCGAGCTTTTGCCCTCCCTTGCCGACTTCTTTTCTGTCAGCACGGATGAGCTTCTCGGATATAAAATGTCCGAGCGTGAAAAGAATCTTTGCGAGGTAAAAGATGAAATGTACAGACTTGCGGAAGTCGGAGAAATTGACGAAAGACTGGAATTTGCAAGGACAGCCTTTGCAAAATATCCTTCTGATTGCGAGATACGAGAACAGTTAAGTGTATGTCTGGGTAACAAGTACATTGAAAACAATGAAAAGGCATTGCTTGACGAGGCTGAAAGTCTTTCTCTGTACGTAGTAGAAAACTGTAAGGATGCTGATATTTATTACGATGCCATCAATATGCTGATATGGATATATTCCGAAAGAGAGCAGACCGATAAGGCTCTTGAAATGTTAGAGCGTCTGACGCCAATGAAATACTGCCGTGAATTTGCAAAATCATGGAACGGTATAGGTGACGGTAACAGCGAGCTTTACGATCAGGACGAGATCGACAAGCTGACAGACTGTTTAGGTACGGCAATCATGCACCTTGTTCTTGATAACGACCTGCCCAACGATCCCTCCACGTGGGATAAGAAGATCAAAATGATAGAAACTGCAAACGAGATATATTCTCTTATTTACGGCGAGAATATGATGTTTTATCATTGCCGCGTGGGCAAAAATTACAGGATCATGGCTACCTATCTCATCGCACAGGGAAAAGTTGAAGAAACTCTCATAGCTCTTGAAAAAAGCTGTGAGCATACCATAGCATACGACAGATCTTTCCTTTACGACCACGGCAAGAATTATACCTCAATCTTTGTGGATAAGATCGTGTATCCCGAGCCGGGCAAGGATTTTCACGAGCTGAAGGAGCATTCACAAAGCTGGTTTATGCTTGAATGCCTGAAGCAGGATCGATACGACGGCATATGCAATGATGAGCGTTTTAAAGCTATCGAAAAAAGATTGATGGAATATTCAAGATAAAAAATAAGAGGAGCCGTTGCAACTACGCAATAGCTCCTCTTGTTTTTCTTTTTAAAGTTTGTAGGGTTATTTTTTCAAAAAGGCCCCTACGTAAATATTTATCAATCTATATAAGAATACAGCTCGCCGCACTCGAAGTAGCGGGCCTCGGCACCGTCGAATTTGCCGTCGATCTCAAAGGCAAGAGTTTCCATTGAGGATTTTTCGCTACCTGCGTGACCCAGGATGAGAAGAGTTTTCTGCTCGCCGAACTGTGCCGCATCGCGAACGTGCTCAGCATCTGCCCACTCGCAAAGCTCGCCGCCGATAACCATATCAAAATCGTCTCCCTCGCTGAACTTTCTGTAGTCGCCGCCGCCGCGGTGACCTGTAAGAAGAAGAACTCGGGCTACCTTGCCCTCAGTTGCTCCCACAACGCGAGGGTTCTTGAGACCAAGATTCTTTTTAATGCCGCGAACAACGTCTGCTATCTCAACGGGCTCGTCAAGGGTGATGACCATATCGTTGTCAAAATTGCCCTTCCAGCCCATTCTGTTGATAAAATCAAGGTTAACGAGGTCTACCGCGCAAAGGTGCATAGCATCGTGGTAGCGGTAGATAGTGAGATCGTTCTCCTCAATAAGCTGCTTTTTGATTTTGCAAAGGCGGCTGTTCTCGTCAAACTCGTCTATGTGATTGTAGAAGGTGGGCTCGTGGGTGATGAGAAGCTGTGCTCCCCATTTGCCTGCGGCGCGGATAACGTCGGGGGTGGCGGTAAGGCAGGTTCCGATCTTCGTGACCTCCACGTTCTCGTCGCCGATCTTTATTTTGTCAACGGTCCAATGTGCGTTTGCGTCCAGCCATTCTCCGCCGACGATATTTCTGAATACTTCGTAAGCTTTCATAGGGAAACTCCTTTTCGTTTTTTTTACTAAAAACAGTATACCAAATTCCCGCGCCGTTTTCAACAGTTTTGTCCCTTGTGAATATACTGTTAGCGTAAAAGATATTAAATAAGGAAGGGATATTTATGGAAAAACCGTTTAGCGGCTGCGCCACGGCGCTGGTAACGCCAATGAAGGGCGGAGCTGTTGATTGCCTTTCTCTTGAGAGGCTCATAGAGCGGCAGATAGAGGCGGGGGTGTCGGCCATCGTCCCCTGCGGCACCACGGGAGAGGCGTCAACCCTGGGCAGAGAGGAAAAGCGAAGGGTGATATCAGTCTCCGTGAGGCGGGCAGGGGGCAGAGTTCCCGTGATCGCGGGGTGCGGCTCCACCTCGACCGCAATGGTAAAGGAGCTTGCCGCAGAGGCGGAGGCCCTCGGTGCGTCGGCGGTGCTTTGCCTGTCGCCCTATTATAATAAGGCCTCGGAGGAGGGGGTCTATCTCCATTTCAAGGAGGTGTGCCAAAGGGTCTCGATCCCCGTCATTGCCTATAATATCCCACAAAGAACGGGCCTTTCAATAGAGGTCGGTACATACGGCCGCCTTGCGGGCATTCCCAATTTTGCGGGAGTGAAGGAGGCCTCGGGAAGCGTGGGATATGCAGGCCGCATAGCCTCAAGATATGCAGACGTTCTCGCCATATATTCGGGAAACGATGAGCTGACGGCGCCTCTTTACGCCCTCGGAGCATCGGGTGTCATATCCGTTCTTGCAAACGTGGCCCCCGAGAGGATGGTAGAGCTTTGCCGCCTGTGCGAGGAGGGTAAGCTCTCCGAGGCGGCAAAAGCGCAAAGGGCGCTCCTTCCTTTGGCGGAGGCTCTGTTCTCGGAGGTCAATCCCATTCCCGTAAAGACCGCCCTTGCCAAAATGGGCCTCTGCACCGACGAGATGCGCCTTCCCCTTTGCAAAATGAAGCCCGATAAGGAAGAAAAGCTATTCTCAGTAATGAGGGATATGGGGTTGATAGGGTAAAAAAGATTGCTCAGTACGATAAATTACGGTTTGACGAGGGAGACATTGTTTGCAAACGCTCTATGATATGTCATCCTGAGCGTAGCAAACGCCACAGTGCGGCGTTTGCGAAGTCGAACCCGACCATAGGGAGGGCGCGAAGCGGGATCTACGAAATTGGATAGAAAGTATCGGGGATTATTCGTAGATCCTGCCCTTCGGGCACCACCCTAAGGGGTGGTTCGACTCCGAAAACATCATACTATGATGTTTTCTCCGCTCAGGATGACAGAATCACTCCCCCTTGCCAAACCAAAATTTGAAGATCAAATAATAAACATAAACAAAAAGACTATGCAAGTGTCATTTGCGGCACAGGCATAGTCTTTCTTATAATCGAATGGCGTTTAAAGATCAGTCTTCTCCATCAAAATTTTCCGGTAGCTGTATTTCTCCGTCGAGCATTTCAAATTCCTTGATGCATTTGCGGATAAGATAAAGTATCTGTCCGTTAATGCTTCTGCCCTCGTATTTCGCAATATACCAAAGCTTGTAGTGAAGCTTGGGGTCTACTTCTATTCCAAAGTGCTTGTTGTTTTTGTTTCTCATAATATCTACCTTAAATCTTAATTTAAGTATATTTTAAGATTATTATGTGATATAATGTTTGCGGTATACTTAAAATAAGTATACTAAATTTGGAGGTAGCGTTATGAAAGTAGCAATTATCGGATCAAGAAAGCTTACCCTTGAGAGTATCGGCGAGTATTTACCGAAAGAAACTACAGAGATAGTTTCCGGCGGGGCTGAGGGGATAGACGCTTGTGCAAAAAAGTATGCCTATGATAATGGTATAAAATATACTGAATTTTTGCCTGAATATGAAAAATATAAAAGAGGTGCTCCCTTAAAACGAAATCTCAAGATAATTGATCACGCGGATATGGTGATCGCATTTTGGGACGGAAGCTCTAAAGGAACGAGATTTGTGATAGAGAATTGCAAGAGAACAAACAAAGAAATTAAGGTTATATATTTATCAAAAAACGAACAATAGTTTTTAGTTGTATGGGAAAATGAAAAATAAAAAAGATAGATGAACGAGGAAAGTTAGAAAAAGCGTCTCTCAAAAATAAATAATAAAGAATACGTAATAAAGAATAAAAAAAAGACTATGCAGTACACCGTTCGATGCACTGGCATAGTCTTTCTATTTATCCGTTATTGAAGCTTTTTGAAGTGCAGAAACTTTTTTTCAAAAAAAGCTTTTGCATCTCTCGTCTCCTCACTTCGCGTCGTTTTGGCGGATCTCAACTCTTCTGATCTTTCCGCTGATAGTCTTGGGAAGCTCGGAAACGAACTCAACCACGCGGGGATACTTGTAAGGCGCCGTGTGCTCCTTAACGTAGGTCTGGATCTCCTTCTTCAGCGCGTCGCTGCCCTCCTTGCCCTTAACGAGAACGATGGTCGCCTTAACGATCTGTCCGCGGATGGGGTCGGGAACGGGGGTGATAGCGCATTCAAGAACGTAGGGAAGCTCCATGATAACGCTCTCGATCTCAAAGGGTCCTATGCGGTAGCCCGAGGACTTGATAACGTCGTCGGTGCGTCCCACGTACCAGATGTAGCCCTCCTCGTCCATCCAGGCGGGGTCGCCCGTATGGTAGTAGCCGTCGTGCCATGCTTCCTTTGTGTGCTCGGCGTCGCGGTAGTATTCAAGGAAGAGTCCGGGAGGGGTGCCCTCCTTTGTGGAGATGCAGATCTCGCCCGTTTCGCCCGTGGGGCAGGGAGTATCGTCGGGGCGGAGGATCTCGAGCTTATACATGGGAGAGGGTCTGCCCATAGAGCCGGGGCGGGGTGTCGTGCCGACAAGGTTGCAGATGGAGAGGGTGGTCTCCGTCTGGCCGAAGCCCTCCATGATGGTCAGGCCCGTTGCCGCCTTGAATTGATAGAACACTTCGGGATTGAGGGCCTCGCCTGCGGTGGTGATATACTTGAGGCTTGAAAGATCAAACTTTGAAAGGTCCTCCTTAACGAAGAAGCGGAGCATCGTGGGGGGAGCGCAGAAGGTGGTTATGCCGTACTGCTTAAAGAGGGGCAGGATCTCGTTTGCATCAAACTTTTCAAAGTCGTAGGTGAATACGCAGCCCTCGCAGAGCCACTGGCCGTAGAGCTTGCCCCAGAGAGCCTTGCCCCAGCCCGTGTCGGAAATGGTGAAGTGGATGCCCTCGGGATCAACGTTGTGCCAGTATCTTGCGGTGATATAATGGCCAATTGCGTAGGAATAGCTGTGGGAGGCGATCTTGGGGTAGCCCGTAGTTCCCGATGTGAAGAACATTATCATAGGCTTCTGTCCGCAGGCTGTGGGAACGCGCTCAAGGGTATCGGGGTAGGCCATAAACTCGCTGTCAAAGTCCTGCCAGCCCTCGGCCTTGCCGTGGGCCATAAAGAGCTTCACAGACTCCTTTGCGGTCTTTGCGGCTGCCGCTGCGTGGGTGTGGGTCTCGCCGTCGCCCGTACAAACGATGGCGGAAACGCCTGCCGCGTTGAAGCGGTATTCAAAGTCGTGCTCAACGAGCTGATGGGTTGCGGGGATCGCTATTGCTCCCAGCTTGTGGAGCGCGAGGATAGTCACCCAGAACTGCCAGTGGCGCTTGAGCACAAGCATCACGCGGTCGCCCTCCTTGACGCCCATAGCGGTAAAGTAGTTTGCCGCGCGGTTTGAAAGGGCGCTGATCTCGCCGAAGGTGAAGCGGCGCTCGTTCTTTTCGTTGTCAAGATGGATCATAGCCACCTTGTCGGGGCATTTTGCTGCGATGGCGTCAACGGTGTCGTATGCGAAGTTGTATTTGTCAAGGTCCTTGAACTTAATGTCTGTGAGAAGGCCGTTTTCGTTCTCCGTGCAGTCGATAAAGTTAAGGGCCACGGGGTTTTCGGGAAGAGAGTGGAGAGGCGTGATCTTATCCTCTACCTTAACGGCGTCCTCCACCATATCGTAGGTAGCATCGCCGCGGTTCATAACGATTGCTAGGAAGGTGCAGTCGCTGCCGCCGGTTGCGATCATACCGTGGGGGAGTGAGGAGTTGTAGTATATAGAGTCGCCGACGCCGAGGACCTCTTCCTTTCCGTCGATAACGACCTTAAGAGAGCCTGAAAGAACAATGTTGAATTCCTGACCGTTGTGGCGCGCGGTCTTGATGGGCTGGCCCTGCTCCTCCTCGGAGTAGCGTGCGGTAACGCAGAAGGGCTCCGCGATCTTGTCCTTGAACATATACGCCAGGTTCTTATAGTCAAAGCCTTTTCTGCGGGCAATAGGAAGGCCCTCGCCCTGTCTGTTAACGGTGTATTCGGAAAGCGTGGGGCTCTGACCCTTAAGAAGGTCTGTGGGATCGGCGCCGAGGCGGCTTGCACATTTGTAGATGAAGGTGAAGGTGAAGTCGGTCTCGCCTGCCTCAAGCTGATTGTAGGCTTCAACGGTAACTCCCGTGCACTGAGCCATCTCCTCTACCGATACCTCGCAGCTCTCGCGCAGGGCGCGGATTCTCTGAGCAACCTCAGCGATAGCATTTGTCATTGTTTTTTCCATGGTTTCGTTTCCTTTCATAGGGGATTTAGAGTGAATTTGTCAAGGCGAGCAGAAAACAGAAAAGCTCGCCTCAAAAAACTTTGAGACGAGCTGTTAATAACCCGCGGTACCACTCAAATTGCACAAATGTGCCACTCATGGACTCTATCAAGTCCTTTGCCGTTACGTCGCAATCACGGAGAGGCCTACTTGATTTCAGCCCTCGGCTCAGAAGGGATAGCACCCGACCGTCATGCCTGCTCGCACCAACCGCAGGCTCTCTGAAATGAGAGGGACGTTAGCCGTCTTCGTCATAGCCTTTATTTGATGTAACGATTATATACCTGCCTCCCTTTTTTTGTCAAGGGGATTTTTTTATTTCTGCGTTTTTTACAAAAAATGGCAGTAGTTTGTGTGCAAATAGCTTATTCAAGGCTTCCGAGAGCTCCGGCAAGGAATTTGCTGAGAATATTTGCGTCAATACCGTTTATAGCGCTGTCGGCGTTAACGTCGGCGGCAAGCCTTTCATTTTCCGTAGGCATTTCAGATCCGGAAATTATCTGCTTGAGCTGGTTTGAATCCTTGCCGTTTATAGCACCGTCTGCATTGATGTCTCCGAGGGTGTAGTCGTCGCTTTCGGAATAATAGGGATCAACGGCACCGCACTCAGTACAAACGCCCTTTTCATAGCTGTGCTCCTTTTTGGGGAGCGTCTTTGATTCGGTATAAGAGCAGTTTTCGCAGTGGCTCTCAGTCTTTCCGAAGGTGGAGCAGGTGGACTCCGTTGTTACGTGAACGAGGGAGTGGCCGCTTGCAGGAAGCTCTCTTTCCTCAAAAAGACCGCAAAATCCGCAGTAGCCCTCATAGTAGCCCACTGACGTGCAGGTGGGAGGGAATACGTATTCCGTAAAGGAGTGAGGAATCGTGGGAACTACCTCTGTATAGATATCGTTGCAAAGGGAGCAGCGGTAAACGTTCTCGCCGGTCTCAGTGCACGTAGCCTCTGTTGAAAGAATACTTGAGACGTAGTAAGAATGCTCCGTGCAGGTTACCTTCTGCTCTGTATTTGCGGGAGGATCAATGGTCAGGGATACAAACTGATACTTATTGGAGGCTGCGTACATAACGTTGATAGTGTTATCGATATGCGAGCCGCCTCTGTGAGATGAGATATTAACAAGGTTGTCAAGTCCTGAAGCTAAGATGGAGGACCCAACCTTTTCATAAGTGTAATTATAAGAATCCTTATCCTTTACTATTCTGTAAAGAGATATCTTGCCAAGATGTCCCGAAACGAGATACATATTGGATTCTGTGTCCTTGTAGAGACGGAAGCTGTAGCCGCCGCCGTCCTTTGCATCGTCCGCAATACCACCCTCGAGAATTATGGGTGAGGAATAAAGCCTTTTTGCATGAGTGGGATCGGTCATATCCCATACCTGATGATACCATCGGCTCTCGATTCCCTTGCTTCTGTCCATAGCCGCCTGAACGTAGGCTGTGTTATAGGTAATGTGGAGAAGGGTCATTCCGTTCTTGTTTTCTACCCAAAGGATATCACCGCCGTTATTATTCTGGTTAACGGGGTAATAGTTGGAAAGGCGCTTTTCCAGAGTGTAGCGCTCATCCTGAGTGCCCGTTACCTTGGAATAGTCTGCTTCGGCTACGTTGTAGGTATAAACATCGGAGCTCTTGTAAATATCGGGGAAATAGTAAAGATCAAGCTGATCCCAGGCATAATCCGCCGCCTGACGCTTGATGCCGTTCTGACTCATATACTGAAGGTCAGCGCTTGAAAGTCCTGTGTTGTTGCCAACCTCGGGATATCCGAGAGATTTTACCTCGATATCTCGCTGGGCAAGGAGAACGAGGCCTCCGCGATCGTCTATATATCCGTACATATAGCAGTGGCGGGCAGGGATCTTTGCATATCTGATGCTGCGGGACCATCTGCCTGTTTCAATGTCAAAATACGTCCAGTTAAAGGAAGCGCCCGTCTGGCTTCCTGCCTTATAGTCTCCGCCTGCGTGCATACATACTATACGGTTGTTTTGGCTGTCGTAAAAGCTCATACCGTATCCGTACCAGTCATATGCGCCGCCGTTTGTATTTATGGTCTCGTAGGAGGTCACTTCTCCTGTCTTGGGATCATATTTATGAGCGCGAAGGTCGAGACCCTCGATGTCGTAATGTCTGAGAAAATCTGAGGTTGAGGTAACTGCCCAAACGTTTTCGTCACGGTCAACGATGAGGGATACCTGGCTGGAATCGTCAAATTTTTCGCCTGTGAATATTGCCTTGTAGGTGCCTGTGGCAGTGTCGATGCGAAAAAGCTTCCACTTGCTGACGGTGTTGCCATTCCCATCGGTGTAGGAGCTTGTAACGTATGCCGCATAGTCACCGTGGGAGGTGTGTACCGTTCTTGTCTGATGGTTTCCGTGGGTGGCGTAAGGACCCAGCGTTGCAAGAGAGATACGGTTTCCTGCGCTGACGGAGGGTGTGCTTGCCGCTGTAACAGGCAGGCAAATAGACAAAAGCATTGCAAAAGCCAGCAGTATACAAATGATCTTTTTCATAGGTCGTCTCCTTTTTCGTTATAGTTATATTATAAGGTATTTTCTCTGCTTTTTCAATAAAAACATACGGTAGCTCCCCTTATTGACAACGGGGCTGTGTATAGGTATAATAGCAGTATAAATTCTTTCATTATATATAAGGAGGCAGATATGTCCTATAAATATAAAACGGAGCTCCATTGCCATACACGTCACGTCAGCCGTTGCGCGGGCCACGATGCCGAGGGAATAGTAGAGGCCTATCTCAAGGCGGGCTATAGCTCGATCGTCATAACGGAGCATCTTGCAGCGGGCACCTTCGTTGAGATGAAGGATAAATCTCTCGCAGAGCAGATGGAGCATTTCGTTCAGGGCTACCGAAAGGTCAAGGAGGCGGCAAAGGGCAGGCTCAACGTGCTTATGGGCGCCGAGGTCAACTTTGCGGGCACTCTCGGAACGGATTACCTTATATACGGCCTTGAGGAGGAATTTTATCACCGCTGCCCCGATATCTATCTGCAGACAAAGTACTGGACTGCAAGCCTCGTTCGCAATAACGGCGGCGTGTTCATTCAGGCTCATCCCTTCAGATATAATTGCGCCGTCACCGAGGATTTCGTTCTGGACGGCATCGAGGTCTGGAACGGCCATCCCTTCCAGAGAAACCACAACCGCATAGCGAGAGAATATGCAAAGGAATACCCGAATTATATACTCACCTCCGGCGGCGACCATCACGACTCTGTGATGGAGCCCGATGCAGGCATACTCACGAAGGAGCCCATAACGAGTGAGAGACAGCTTGCCGAGGTCCTTCGCAGCCGCGATTTTGAGCTCATCTGCGACAGAGAGGCAAGAGAGCGCTCAAGAGAGGCCGAAAGAGAGTTTCAGAGGATGAGAGAAGAGCGCAAGCGCGGAGAAAAATAATTCTTTGTAAATTAGAAAAAACGAGCATTTGCGAGAAAACGGGAGATTTTAAGAGCATTTGCCATACTAAATTAATTTTTTGAAATTTTTTTCAAAAAAGGTATTGACAAGCGGGTATACGTTTGATATAATCCTACTTGCTGAAAATAACACAATTAAGCTAAATCGGAGGAAGATCTTATGTCTACTTATATGGCAAAGAAAGAAACCGTTGAGCGCAAGTGGTATATTATCGACGCGGCAGGCAAGCCCCTCGGTAAGACTGCAGCTGCAGCGGCTACTATACTTCGCGGCAAGCACCGTCCTGAGTACACACCTCACGTTGACTGCGGCGAATTCGTAATCATCGTAAACGCTTCTAAGGCTGTTCTCACAGGTAAGAAGCTCGAGCAGAAGTTCTATCGCCGTCACTCCGGCTACATCGGTGGTCTTAAGGAAGTTTCCTATAAGCACATCATGGCAACAAAGCCCGAGTTTGCAATGGAGCACGCAGTTAAGGGTATGCTCCCCCACAACTCCATCGGCGACAAGGCAATCACCCGCCTCAAGGTATATGCAGGCGAGGCACACAAGCAGCAGGCTCAGAACCCTGTAGCTTACGAGATCTGAGAAAGGGGATAACAGAAAATGTATACAAGTGCAAAGCCTTATTTCTACGGCACAGGCAGAAGAAAGAGTTCTGTTGCCCGCGTTCGTCTCTATCCCGGTACCGGTGTTGTAACCATCAACGGTCGTGACATTGACGATTACTTTGGTCTCGAGACCATGAAGCTCATTATCAACCAGCCCTTCGAGGTTACAGGTACAATGGGCAAGTTCGATATCGTTGCAAGCGTAAAGGGCGGCGGCTTCTCCGGTCAGGCAGGCGCTATCCGTCACGGCGCATCCCGCGCACTCCTCCTTGCAGACGAAACATTCCGCGCTCCCCTCAAGAAGGCAGGTTTCCTCACCAGAGACCCCAGAATGAAGGAGAGAAAGAAGTACGGTCTCAAGGCAGCTCGTCGTGCGAGCCAGTTCTCCAAGAGATAAGTTACGTTATTTCAAAAATTACAGCACTCACTGTTGTGGGTGCTGTTTTTTTGCTATTTACTTTTTGCTATTTTTTTGGTATAATAATGTCAAAAGGATAAATCATATCTGAAAGGAAAACATCTGATGAGAAGTGAAACAAAAAAACGCATAGTAATGACAATTTGTGCCGTTGCTGCAGCCTTGGTCGTGCTTGTTGGCTGTCTTGTCGTATTCAAGTGGGAGTCTATTTTCCAGCGTGGCAATCCGATCCCTTATGTAAAGGCTATGGTTAAGCTCTCGGAAGACAATACCTTTGTGGAGATCGAGAATGAGGATAATACATATATCACAAAGGCAGGGGACGATAAGGCTCTGTTTCAAATGATACAGGAAAAATATGACGTGGAATTAGAGGAACGAGGAGGTCGGATGTACTTCTTTTGCAATAAGGAGGGCGTTCACACCTGTTCTGTAGAAGAAGAACTGTATTGGAGCATATATTCTGTTTGGAAACTTGAAGAGCAATAACATATTGAATGAAGAAAACAGCACTCACTTTTCGTGGGCGCTGTTTTTTTATCCTTTATAAAATTATACGTATCCCGCTGTAAACAAAATATAAACATTACAAAAATTGCCGTTCATAATTGTCCGTATGCTGTTAACAATAATAGCAGAGATCGCAAGAGCGACCTCAATTTAAATAGATTTTTGAAGCCCCGAAGAATTTGAAACACGGGGAAACGGACAACGTTCCGGGAAAGGATTTAAAATGGCAAGCAACAAGACTCTCGTGCCCGAAGCAAAGCAGGCACTCAACCAGTTCAAGATGGAGGCAGCAAGCGAAGTAGGCGTAAACCTTAACCAGGGCTACAACGGCGACCTCACATCCCGCCAGGCAGGCTCCATCGGCGGTCAGATGGTCAAGAAGATGATCGAGAAGTACGAAAACGACATCAAGGGCACAAAATAACCTTATAATCTGTAAGCGCAAAGCCTCTCCGAACGGGGAGGCTTTTGCATTTTTTCGGCTATATATAGAATAAAAGGAAAAAATGCACAAAAATGAGGTTTTGAAGCTCCCGCGGGAGAGGGGCGGAAGAAGGAACGCGGGACGGATTATGTTGTGTTTGCGTGTCGGTTCGGGTAATATATGTTGCGTATGTGCCATTTTACCATTCGGAACCGAAAGTTTCCAATTGTTTTTGCTGATTTGTATAAAAGTGAAAAAATTCATAAAAACTGTTGACAAAACATACAAGAAAAGATATAATAAAACTCCACCCGCAAAAAGGTGGGAAGCGGACCCTGGGAGATACGAAAAAGTTTTTAAAAAACTTTCAAAAAAGTATTGACAAAGGGGAAGCGAAGTGATATAATAGTCAAGCTGTCGCGAAGAGCGATAGTAAGAAGCTCCTTGAAAATTGAACAACAAGACAAACAAAGACACCGAAAATTCTTTTGAATTTTTTAAATTGTAGTAGAGATACTACGAGCTCTTTAAAGTAAGAAGAGCAGAATCAACTCTGATATGTCTCGGACCTAAGGGTCCGGTATATATAACATATTTAGAGAGTTTGATCCTGGCTCAGGATAAACGCTGGCGGCGTGCATAACACATTCAAGTCGAACGGACTTAATGGAGAGCTTGCTCGAAATTAAGTTAGTGGC
>JAZQAS010000006.1:0-15167 GCA_045545335.1 Candidatus Avispirillum sp.
CCCACGGGACCCATTTATGGGTAGTAAGTAACAATTGCACGGCTGGCAGGCCAATACTAAACGCACTTGTGCGTCGCCAGTAGTGTTTAGGGCTATGCCCGAAAATGAAATACCCCCCGTTTTACGGGGGGATATTTATTAGTAGGTACAGGCGTAACGGTCAATCAAATCCTTCATTCTCAAACGGCGCGGTTTTTTCTTTTTCTCCTTACAGTATTTTACAAATATCTTGAAAAGGGAAGGAGGGAGGACTATAATATATAATGTAACAGTATATTTAACCATCAACTTATATAAGGAACGGACAAGCTATGAAGGTAGTATTTCAGCACTTAACGAAAAAATATCCCTCCAGAGGCAAGGGCGCCTCGGGGGAGGTCATCGCCGTAAACGATTTCGATTTTGAGATACCCGACGGAACTCTCGTCGGTCTTCTCGGCCCCTCGGGATGCGGAAAGAGCACGACCCTCAATCTGCTCTGCGGCCTTATCGAGCCCACTGAGGGTAGGATATTCTTCGGAGACGACGACGTTACCGATATCCCCTGCGAAAAACGCGGAGTCGGTATGGTGTTCCAGAACTATGCCCTTTACCCTCATCTGACGGTAAAGCAGAATATTATTTTCCCTCTGCAGAACTTAAAGGGCAAGGAAAAGCTCTCAAAGGCCGAGATGGAAAAGAAGGCGTACGAGGCGGCGCGCCTCGTGCAGATAGAGGAGCTTATGGCAAGAAAGCCCTCTGAGCTTTCCGGCGGTCAGCAGCAGAGAGTTGCCATTGCCCGCGCTCTCGTAAAGATGCCCCGCATCCTGCTTCTTGACGAGCCCCTGTCAAATCTTGATGCCCGTCTCCGCCTCCAGACGAGAGAGGAGATCAGCCGCATTCAGAGAGAAACGGGAATAACCACCGTTTTCGTCACCCACGACCAGGAGGAGGCTATGAGCATCTCCGATATTATCGTGGTAATGAAGGACGGCATCATTCAGCAGGTTGGCAAGCCTCAGGACGTGTACGATGAGCCGAAAAATCTCTTCGTTGCAAAGTTCCTCGGCACTCCCCCCATCAATACCTTTGATGGAGAGGTGAAGGGCGGCGAGCTTCACATAGGCGACGAGGCCGTTTTAAAGACAGATGCAGCCGACGGAAAGGTGGTCGTTGGTATCCGCCCCGAGGGCTTTATCCCCAATGCTGAGGGAAGCTTTGGCTGCAGCCTTTCAAAGGTAGAGGTAATGGGCCGCGATATCACCGTCGTTGCAAAGCACCCCTGCGCTCATACTCCCACGGTGCGCGCCATCGTTTCAAGCGAGAACCTTTCCTCGGTTATGGGCGAGACCGTGTCCTTTGATCTTAAGGCAGATAAGGTCTTCCTCTTTGCTCCCGAGAGCGGCGAGCGCATTCTTTGATGGAGGCCGGAAATGAAGAAAAATAAATTCAAGGGCTGGCTGTATCTTCTCCCCGCGCTTCTGTTCCTTGCGGTGTTTATGATATACCCCCTTATAGACGTATTCATCTATTCCTTTGAGGAGGGATATAATTCCGCCTCTCAGACCTCCTTCGGAGTGGGACTTTATAACTACTCTTACGTGCTTCACGACCCCTATTTCCTTCAGGCGCTGAAGAACACCTTTATCCTCGTTATAATAACGGTGCCTCTTTCCACACTTATCTCACTTCTTATAAGCGTGGGTCTCAGCTCCATAAAGCCCCTGAGAAACCTTTTTCAAACGGTGTATTTTCTCCCTTACGTGACCAATACCCTTGCCGTTGGTATGGTGTTTATGATCCTTTTCCAGAAAACGCCCTATACCGACGGACTTGCAAACCTTGTCATCACTTTTTTCGGCGGCGAGGCTGTGGATTTTATAGACGGACCTTACTGGGCGAAGATGTTCGTTCTTTGCTTCTATACCGTTTGGGTGGTAATGCCCTTTAAGATCCTTGTGCTTACAAGCGCTCTTGCCTCGGTGAGCCAGAATTACTATAATGCGGCAAAGGTAGACGGTACCGGCGCCTTTCGCACCTTCACCCGCATAACCCTGCCCATGATCTCCCCCACTATGTTCTATCTTATAATCACAGGCTTTATAGGCGCCTTCAAGGCATACAGCGATGCGGTTGCCCTGTTCGGAACAGACCTTAATGCCAAGGAGATGAACACCATCGTAGGCTACGTTTACGATATGCTGTACGGCAACAGCGGAGGCTACCCCTCCTATGCGTCTGCGGCGGCCATCATCCTCTTCGTCATCGTGCTGACCATCACCTGCATAAATCTGACGGTCAGCAAGAAGTACGTGCATTATTCCTAAGGAGGTGTGAAAGTGGATTATAAAAATGCAAAAAGATCTGCAAGCGTGAAAAAGACCGTAAAGAACGCGGTCACCTATACGCTTCTCACCCTTTGGGCCGTAATGGTGCTTTTCCCCTTTTATTGGATGGTCCTCACCTCCGTCAAGAGCTACGGCGAATATTCAAACGAGGTCATCCCAAAGCTCTATTCCATCCTACCCACTCTTGAAAACTATAAGGATGCCTTCACTCAGGTTCCTCTGGGACAGTATTTTCTCAATACCGTTATATTCACGGTGGTGACGACTGCCCTTATGCTTGCTGTAACGGTGCTTGCGGCCTTTGCCTTTGCCCGCCTTGATTTCAAGGGCAAGGATATAGCCTTCACCGTGCTCCTTTCTCTTATGATGATACCCACGGAGCTTGTCGTTATCACAAACTTCGTAACTGTAACCGAGCTTGGAATGAGAAATACCTTTGCAGGCCTTATCCTTCCCTCGGTGACCAGCGTATTCTATATCTATCTGCTCCGCGAGAATTTCGCTCAGATACCCGATGAGCTATATTATGCGGCAAAGGTGGACGGAACCGGCGACCTTAAGTTCCTTTTCAAGGTAATGGTGCCCATCTGCCGCCCCACCATCGTGACTATCACTATCCTCAAGGTCATCGAGTGCTGGAACTCCTACGTTTGGCCCCGACTTATCACAGACGATCAGGCTTATTTCCTCGTTTCAAACGGAATACAGGAGATACGTGAAAACGGCTTCGGCCGCGAGAATATCCCCGCCATGATGGCGGCGGTGGTCGCAGTCTGCGTGCCTCTGATAATCCTGTTCCTCATCTTCCGCAAGAAGATAATGGCGGGTGTTGCGAGAGGAGGAACAAAGGGATGAAAAAAGCATATAGAGTATTTTCTCTCCTTCTTTGCCTCTGCCTTGCTCTGGCTGCTCTCTCCTCCTGCCACGGAAGCGTTGAGCGAAACCGCTTTGAGATACCCGAGGAGTTTGATACCTCAAAGACCTATGAGATATCCTTCTGGGCAAAGAACGATACAAACCTTACTCAGGTGGCGATCTATAACGAGACCATTGAAGAGTTTCAGAAGCTTTATCCCAATATCAAGGTGAACCTTCGCCTCTATACGGATTACGGCAGGATATATAATGACGTTATCACAAATATCCAGACGGATACCACCCCCAACGTCTGCATAACCTATCCCGACCATATCGCAACCTATATGACGGGCAATAACTCCGTTGTCCCCCTGGGCGATCTTTTCGATGACGGCAAATATGGCCTTGGCGGTAGCGAGGTCAAGTTTGATTCTCCCGAAAAGGGAGAGATAATCGAGGAGTTCCTTTCCGAGTGCTACCTTGAGGGTGACTACTACGCTCTGCCCTATATGCGCTCAACGGAGGCCTGCTACGTAAACCGTACCTTTGTTGAAAGGCTTGGCTTTGAGCTGCCCGAGACCCTGACTTGGGACTTCATCTGGGAGGTATCCGAGGCGGCAACTGAGAAAAATGCTGACGGTACCTATAAGGTGAACGGCAAAAACGTAATGATCCCCTTCATCTATAAGTCAACGGATAATATGATGATAACCATGCTCCGTCAGCTTGAGGAGGGATATTCCAATAATAAGGGCGATATCCTCCTCTTTAACGATGCAACGAGGGAGATACTTTCCACCGTTGCCTCTCACACCGAGAGCGGAGCCTTCTCAACCTTCAAGATATCGGGCTATCCCGCAAACTTCCTCAATGCAGGTCAGTGCATTTTTGCAATAGATTCTTCTGCGGGCGCAACCTGGATGGGCAGTGATGCTCCCCTCGTTGATATCGCCGAGGAAAACCTCGTTGAGTTTGAGACCGAGGTAATGACGGTGCCTCAGTTTGACCCCGAAAACCCCGTAATGATCTCTCAGGGCCCCTCAGTTTGCATTTTCAATAAGGAGGATCCTCAGGAGGTGCTTGCATCCTGGCTCTTTATGCAGTATCTGCTCACGAATGACGTGCAGATAGCCTATTCCTCAACGGAGGGCTACGTTCCCGTAACCTCAAAGGCGCAGGAGAGCGAGGAGTATAAGGATTATCTTTCCCGAGAGGGCGAGGATAACGATATGTATTACGATATCAAGCTGAAGGCGGCAAAGCTTCTTCTTGATAATACGGATAATACCTTCGTCACCGCCGTGTTCAACGGCTCCGCCTCCCTTCGCGACTCGGCAGGCCATCTTATAGAGAGCGTCACCAAATCCACCCGCCGCGGCGAAACGGTGGACAGCGCCTATATAGATAAGCTCTTTGAGGATACCGTGGCCCTTTACAGGCTCGATCAGATAAACGCAGGCTCTGCCGGAAAGGCGTATCTCGGCCCTCTTCCTGCAGAGGCGGTGGCCCTTCTTTGCACTCTCGGAGGCGTGTGGATAGTGCTTATAGCGGGTGTTCTTGTAAAAAGAAAGGGCAAACGTTAAAAAAATATCGCTCAAAGATTGATTTTTTAAAAAATATATGTATAATGTATTTAAAGCTGAAAAGCTTTAAAATTTAATAAGGAGACAAAACTATGAAAAAGATTATTGCACTGATGCTCATCCTTTCTATGGTATTTGCTTTTGTTGCTTGCACAGGTGAAGTTAAGGACCCTGTTGACGACGAGACAACAGACGCAACCACAACTGAGGCTGACACAACTGAGGCTGAGGACGAAGGCGACGAGGCAGAGGTTATGACCTATGCGGAGTATGCTGCAGCAGAGCTTGAGGCTAAGGTAGTTATCGAGGCATACGTTCAGGCAACTCAGTCCTGGTGGGACAACAAGATCACCGTTTATGCTCAGGATAAGGACGGCGCATACTTCATCTATGAGCTTGCTTGCGCTGAAGAGGATGCAGCAAAGCTCGTTGCAGGTCAGAAGATCCGCGTAACAGGTTATAAGGCAGAGTGGTCCGGCGAGGTTGAGATCATCGACGCAACCTTTGAGCTTCTTGATGAGGCTGATACATTCGTTGCAGAGCCCCTCGACGTAACAGACCTTCTCGGCAAGGATGAGCTCATTGATCATCAGAACAAGCTCGTACTCTTCAAGGGTATGGAGGTCAAGAGCATCAGCTACAAGAACGATGAGCCCGGCGACGACATTTACGTAACAGTAACAAAGAACGGCGCTGACTACGACTTCTGCGTAGAGAGATATCTCACAGATCCCGAAACTGACGTTTACAAGGCAGTTGGCGAGCTTGAGGCAGGCGATATCGTTGATATCGAGGGCTTCCTCTACTGGTATGAGGGTGTTAACACTCACATCACCTCCGTTAAGGACGCTGAATAATTTTTCATATTTTTATAAAAACAAAGGCTGTTGCATCGCAACAGCCTTTGTTTTTTGCTTATTTAAGAAGTCTTGTGGAGTTTGTCACGCA
The DNA here is from genome assembly GCA_045545335.1 of Candidatus Avispirillum sp. Taxonomy (GTDB): domain Bacteria; phylum Bacillota; class Clostridia; order Oscillospirales; family CAG-272; genus Avispirillum. The sequence continues at coordinate 5,717 of JAZQAS010000006.1, forward strand.
AACTATGCAAACGCCAACGTCTGCAAGAATTGCCGCCCACATTCCGACAAGATTGAGAGATGCGAGGATAAGCACCGCGATCTTCACCGCAAGGGAAATGGCGATATTTGCCTTGACCGTGCGGTTGGTGCGCCTTGCAAGGCGAAGAACGTAGGGAATGCGGGAAAGATCGTTTCCCATGAGAACAACGTCTGCCGCTTCAATTGCAGCTCCGCTACCGAGAGCGCCCATGGCAACTCCAACGTCGGCGCGGGCAAGAGAAGGAGAATCGTTGATGCCGTCGCCGCAATAGATGACGCGACCCTCGCGGCAAAGCTCTTCTATCTTTTCGTATTTGTCCTCGGGGAGGAGTTCAGCCTCGGTGCAGTCTATGCCGAGGGCAGCGGAGACCTTTTTGGCAGTCTTCTCGTTGTCGCCCGTGAGCATGACCGTTTTTTTGATGCCCTGCTTTTTCAGAAGAGCGAGAGCATCCTTTGCCGTTTCCTTGAGAATATCCTCAAAATAGATGCGGCCTGCGGCCTCTCCGTCAATATAAACGCAAACGGCGGTGCCCTCAGTCTTTTCCTCGGGGCGCGCAACCTTTATCTCTCTGCCGTCTGTAAGTCGGGCGCAAACTCCGTGGCCCGAAAGCTCCCAAACGCTTTCGGGAGAGTATTTGTCCTCAGCCGCCCTGACGATTGCCCGCGCTATGGGGTGAGATGAGTTTTTCTCAGCCGCCGCCGCAAGGGAGAGAAGCTCCCCGCCAGAAAGCTCGGTCTCTGTTTTTGTGACGGAAAGGTTACCCTCAGTAAGAGTTCCCGTCTTGTCAAAAACTGCGATCGATGCCTCTGCCAGAGTATCAACAAAGGTACTGCCCTTAATGAGAATACCGTTTTTGGAGGCGTTTCCAAGGCCGCAGAAGTAGCCCAGGGGAACGGATATAACGAGAGCGCAGGGGCAGGATATGACCAGTATGGAAATAGCCCTGCGGCTCCATTCGGGAAAGGCCTCAATAAAGCTGCCCGAGCCGAAAAGCTGTATGATAAGGGGCGGGATAAATGCAAGAAGGATGGCGAGAATGGTAACGAGAGGAGTGTATATCTTTGCAAATCGGGTGATAAACGCCTCGGAGCGGGTCTTTCTCTCCGTTGCAGTTTCCGCAAGGGCAAGAATTCTGCCTGCGGCGCTGTCCGTTGTGGTCGCGGTGACCGTGGCCTCAATAAGTCCGCTCTGATTGATGCAGCCCGAGTAGAGAAGGTCTCCCACAGATGCATCTCTCGGAACGCTCTCACCCGTAACGGGGGAGGTGTCAACGCAGGTTGAGCCGAGAGTTATGCGGCAGTCAACGGGAATGCGCTCTCCCGCCTTTATGCGAATGGTGTCACCCACGGAAAGGAGGGAGGGATGCACGGTCTTTTCCTCGCCCTCGGAAAGGAGATTTGCATAGTCGGGGCAAAGGGCTGAGAGAGAGCTGATAGCCCTTCTCGACCTGCCCACGGCGATGGACTGAAAAAGCTCGCCCACCTGATAAAGTATCATAACGGCGGCGCACTCGGCGTACTCCCCGAGAAGGATAGCGCCTACGGCGGCAATAGTCATAAGAGTGTTTTCATCAAAGAAATTGCCGGAGAGCAGACCGCGAACGGCCCGCGTAACGCACATTACTCCCGCCGCAACTCCCGCGGCGATAAACGCAAGGGAGGAAACGACCGATGCCCACGGAAAGCTAAAGAATGAAAATATTATACCGACAGCGGCAAAGATAACGCCGAGGATTATTGAAAGCAGGCGTTTTCTTTGCCCTTTGTTAAGCTTTGGCTTTGCCATAGGTCAGATCTCTTCTATCTCGCAGTCGGGCTCGATCTTGCGAACGGCCTTCTGCGCCTGCTTAAGTATCTTTTTGAAATCCGCCTCGTCAGCTTCGATAGTAAGCTTGAGAACGAGAAAATCTATTCGGGCTGTCTTAACTCCGTCGATGGCGGCGATAAGGTCCTGCATCTTGCCTGCGCAAACGGGGCAGTCCACCTCTGAAAGTCTGAACGTTTTGATCATTGTAATATCTCCTTTAAAAAAAATTACTCATTTATATGCTCAACGCCGCACTCGATAATGCTTCTCACGTGGTCGTCGGCAAGGGAATAGTATACGGTCTTTCCGTCGCGGCGGTAGCGCACGAGGCGGGAGCCCTTGAGGATGCGAAGCTGATGGGAAACTGCCGATTGAGAAACGCCGAGCAGCTCAGCTAAGTGCTGAACGCACATCTCGCCCTCAAAAAGAATGTAGAGAAGCTTTATTCTCGTTGTGTCGCCGAATATCTTGTAGAGCTCTGCAAGGTCGTAGAGCATCTCGTCATCGGGGAGAGCGGCCTTAACGCCCTCAAAATCGTCGCAATGATGTTCTGTCATAGAGCCTCCTTGTGAAACATATGAATAACTGTTCATATGTTGATTATAATACCTTGTATCCTCCTTGTCAATAGGTAAATGAAAATTTATTCCTTGTAATATGGGCGGGGTAGTGGTATAATTAATTATATAAATAATTCAGAGGATAAAGCTATGAACAGAAACGAAGCTGAAAAAAGAATAAAAGAGCTGAGAGAGACCCTTGCATATCACTCAAGGCTTTATTATGAAAAGGATCAGCCTGAGATTTCCGATTTTGAGTATGATATGATGTTCAGAGAGCTTGGCGAGCTTGAGGCCGAGTTCCCCGAGCTTGACATCGCCGCATCCCCCACCCATAGGGTAGGCGGCAAGGCAGACGATAAATTCAAAAAGGTGCGACATCCCGTAAAGATGGGCTCCCTTTCCGACGTGTTCTCCTTTGAGGAGATTTCTGCATTTGTAGAAAAGGTTAAAACGACACTTGCCGAAATTGGCGAGGATAAGGTGGAATTCACCGTAGAGCCTAAGATAGACGGCCTTTCCGTGGGCCTCACCTATGAGAACGGAGAGTTCGTTCTCGGCGCCACCCGCGGCGGCGGCGAGGAGGGCGAGGACGTAACGAAAAATCTTATGACGGTGAAGTCCATTCCCAAAGCCCTTCCCGAAAAGCTTTCAGTAACCGTGCGCGGCGAGGTCTATATGCCCCGATGCGAGTTTGAGCGCCTCAACCGGGAGAAGGAGGAGGCGGGAGAAAAGCTTTGGGCAAATCCCCGAAATGCGGCGGCAGGCTCTCTCCGTCAGCTTGATTCCGAGATAACGGCAAAGCGCGGCCTTGATATATTCGTTTTCAACCATCAGATAGGCGAGCTTTGGGAGAGCGGCAGAGCCCCCGAGACCCATTCGGAAACTATTCTCAGAATGAAGGAGCTCGGCTTCTCGGTAATTGATCTTCTCGCCGTCACGGAAAGCGCCGAGGAGATACTTGCGGCGGTAAAGGCCCTTGGAGAAGCGAGAGATTCTCTTCCCAATGATATAGACGGCGCCGTCATCAAGGTAAATTCTCTTCGCCAGCGAGAGCTTCTCGGAGAGAACACAAGCACTCCCAAGTGGGCAATCGCCTATAAATATCCTCCCGAGGAAAAGGAAACGAAGCTTCTTGATATCACCGTTCAGGTGGGAAGAACGGGCGTCCTTACCCCAACGGCGGAGCTTTCCCCCGTTCGCCTTGCGGGAACCGGCGTTTCAAGGGCAACGCTTCATAATATAGATATTATAAGAGAGCGTGATATAAGGATCGGCGATACCGTCGTTGTCCGCAAGGCGGGCGATATCATTCCCGAGGTAGTGCGCTCCGTTACAGAAAAGCGCGACGGAAGCGAAACTCTTTTTCGCTTCCCCGAGACCTGCCCCTCCTGCGGCGGAAAGCTTGTTTTTGATGCGGCAGAGGAGGGAGAGGAGCGTGAGGAGGGCGCTATCCGCTGTATCAATGCGGCGTGCCCCGCTCAGCTTGAGAGAAGGATAACCCATTTTGCTTCAAAGGGCGCAATGTCCATCGACGGTATGGGCCCGAGAACGGTAAAGCTTTTGCTTGATGCTCGGCTCATCTCCGACGTTTCCGATATCTATACTTTGAAAAAAGAGGATATAGAGACCCTTCCCGGCATGGGCTCTCTTTCTGCGGATAATCTTCTTGCGGCAATAGAGCGCTCAAAGGCGAGAGGCGCTTCAAAGCTTCTCTTCGGCCTTGGCGTTCGCCATATCGGCGAGGCGGCAAGCGAGGCTATCTGCGCTCATTTCGGCGGCATCGCTCCTATGTTTGATGCGGCGAAGGAGGATTTTCTCAAGGTTGAGGACGTTGGCGAAATAATGGCAGAAACGCTCTGCTCATTCTTTGCCCTTCCCGAAACGAGGGAGCTTATAGAAAGGCTTTCTTCCTTTGGGGTAGTGACCGAGGAGGAAAAGCGTGAGGTAGCAACAGATCTTGCAGGCCTCACCTTCGTTCTCACGGGCACCCTCTCAAAAATGACGAGGACCGAGGCCACGGAGAGATTGAAGGCTCGCGGCGCAAAGGTCGCGGGCAGCGTTTCCAAAAAGACCTCCTACGTGGTGGCAGGCGAGGCGGCAGGCTCAAAGCTTGACCGCGCAAACGAGCTTGGGGTCACGGTGCTGACGGAGGAAGAGCTTGAAGGTATGCTTAATTCTTAAAATGAGGTGCAATATGAAAAAAATCGCTTTGCTTTTGTGCGTTTTTCTTCTCGCTTCCTGTCTTTTTGCCTGCGGAGCAGATGGGGATAAGGAAAAAGAAGAGGGCCCTGCCACTACGGATGCAGATAAGATGACCACCCTTGAGGAAACTACGGCCGCAGACGAGCCCGAGGAAAACAGCGTGGATTTCACAAAGGTCTCCGTCGGCGGATACGTCCTTGCCTACGTGGGCGAGGAATGCGAGGGCTATAAAAGAGCCGAGGGCGCAGATTTCTATGAGTCGTCAAAGCCCTCCGTTGCAACGGTGGACAGCGAGGGAAGCATCACTCCCCACTCCCCCGGAGTTACCCTTATAGGATATGAAAAGGACGGAGAGGAGAAGGCCTATGCCCTTTGCGTTTTTTCTGAGGACGGCGGGCCCGACAGAAGCGCCGGCGACCCTCAGGTGGTGGAGGCAGGCTCAAGAGCGACTATCAGCGTCGTGGTCAGCGTGACCGAGTATCTGACAAGCAATGAAAGGATAGCTGACGTGACCAACGCCCCCTCCGTAAGATTCGGTGAGGCGGGATATGCCGTGGTAACTGCGTCAAACGTAAGCCGCCCCTTCTTCTACGCCTATATCGTATACGACAGAACAACAGAAAAATAAGGAATAACAAAAGCAGCCCTCTTCCGAGCCTGGAAGAGGGCTGCTTTAATATTAAAATATATCAGATAGCTTCGCCGTCGGCATTGAAGAGGGGCAGGGGCTCGAGGTAGATGATATCCTCGCGGTCCTTAGCATCGCCCTCGGCAAGAATGGCCATCTTGCCGACAATGTTACCGCCTGCGGCAATAACGAGGCTCTCAATGGCGGAGAGGGATTCGCCCGTGGAGATAACGTCGTCAACGATGAGGATGCGCTTGCCCGCCATAAGGTCGGCATCGGCGCGGTCGAGATAGAGCTTCTGCTCGCCCTCTGTGGTGATGGAGCGAACGGTAACCTCAAAAACTCCCGTCATATAGAGCTTGGGCTTCTTTCTTGCGATGAAATATTTCTGATTTCCCGCAAGGCGCGCCATTTCGTGTGCAAGGGGAATGCCCTTGGATTCTGCCGTGATGATGTAATCGTATTCGGGGGCCTTTTCAAGAAGGGCCTTACTCGCGGCGGTGGTCAGCTCAGGGTCGCCGAAGATAACGAATGCGCCGATATAAAGGCTTTCGTTAAGGGGGCAGAGGGGGAGGTCGCGGTCAAGTCCCGCAATATTCATTCTATAAGCTTTTCTCATAATATTCTCCAAAATATAAGATATTTCTCTGTTTATTGTATCACCCGAGGGGCGCAAAATCAAGTGTTTTATGCCTCATCCCAGAACTTTTCAAGAGCCGCGGAGAGGGAGTAGGGGTCTGCCGTATATTTGATATGGCGCCAGCTTTTTGGGAAAAGGCGGTAGATATTGGGGTCGGAATATCTGTCGTCAACGAGGACGACAACGCCGCGGTCATCCTCCGAGCGGATAACTCGGCCCGCCGCCTGAAGCACCTTTATCATAGCGGGATAGGTGTAGGCGTAGTCCTGCCCGCCCTCGCGGGTCTTTTCAAAATAATCGGCAAGGATGTTTTGCTCTGCGGTGATCTTTGGGAGGCCCGTGCCTATGATGATGGTTCCGATAAGGCGCTCGCCCTTAAGGTCAACTCCCTCGGAGAAGGCTCCGCCGAGAACGCAAAAGCCGCATATGCCCTCTCCGTCGCCCGTGGAGAACTGCCTGAGAAAGGCGTCGCGCTGGGCGTGGGTCATTTTCGGGGTCTGAAGCGCGCATTTTATATGGGGCGCGCATTCGGAAAACTCCTCGTAAACCTGCATCATATATTCGTAGGAGGGGAAGTAGACTATGTAGTTGCCCTCCCGTGCCTCCGTCACCGCCATGATTATCTCGCAAATTTCGGGAATGCTCATTTCCCGATCGTTGTAGCGGGTGCTGACAGAGTCGTAGGCGAAAAGGCAGAGGTTTTCGGGGTCGTAGGGGGAGTCAAGCTCAAGGCGGGCGGCTTTTCTGCAGCCGAGAACGTCTGCAAAATAGTCCATAGGCGTAAGTGTGGCCGAGAACATAACGGTGCTTTTGGCCGCCGCCAGCATATTTTCAAGAAGGGGCGAGGGGTCAAGGCATCGTATCTCAAAAATGAGGGAGGGACCCTCAAGCTGGGCGTAGAATGCAAAGCCTCGGTCAAAGATAGAGGCCGCGCGGGAAAAGGCGCTTGCCGCCTCTATGGCGTCCTCTAAAAGAACGGCGGCCTCCTCCTCCTTTGCGGCGCTTGCGGCATTGCGAAGAAACTGAGAAACAGCCTCGGGCAGGCCTGCCACCATTCGGGAGGAAAGATAGTAACCAACGCTCTCTCCCGATGCATCAAGATGCTCCTCAGTTTTGCAAAGCGCCATTATCTCCCGTATCTTTCCGACGAGGGAGGTGATGGAGTCGAGAAGAGAGGTGTTTTTAGTGATAACGGGGGAGTCGGTCTTGTATAGCTTTAAAAAGGTCCTTGCGTCAAGTGTGGCGGAGTACATCTCCCGCGCGCGGTCGGGCAGGTTGTGCGCCTCGTCAACGAGAAAAGCGTAGTTCTCTCGAACTGATCCGAAATACCGACGAAAGCGGACGTTAGGGTCAAAAACGTAGTTGTAGTCGCAGATAATGACCTCGCAGTATTCGCTTGCATCAAGGGATAGCTCGTAGGGGCAAAGGCTGTGCTTTTTTGCCGCTGCCTGAACAGCCTTCGGGTCAAGGACGCATCCCGCTTCAAGCAGCTCAAGCAGGGCCGCATCCCTGCGCTCCTCGTAGGAGAGCCTGTCCACCTCGCCCATAAGCGGGCAAATGCGGCATCGGCTCTGCCACGCTTCCTTTTTAACGTGGATAAAGGGGCAGGTGCGCTCCTTTGCGATAACGAATATGCATCGAAGGTCGGGGGCCTGAGAGGCAACACGGCGCACCGCATCGGCGCAGGCGTTGCCCGTAACGGTCTTTGCGGTGAGATAGAATATTTTGTCAATACTGCCGCCGCCGAGAGCGCGCAGGGCGGGGTAAAGGGCAGAAACGGTCTTGCCCGTGCCCGTGGGGGCGGAAACTATAAGGCGGCCGCCGGATCTTATGGCGCGGTAAGCGTCGGTGATAAAATCTCTCTGCGCTTGCCTCAATTCAGGGTAGGGAAAGGCAATGGTGGCAAGAGCGGGCAGGGTGGCAAGCTGTCTTTTGGCCTCCGTTGCAATAAAGGGAACGGCTCTTTCGAAAAGAGCGCGGGACATTTTTTCAAGGAAGGGAGCCTCCATCAGGCATTGAAAGGTGGTGAGAGCTGCGCTGCCCGACTTCATATAGGTCATACGGATATTGATCCTGTCAGCGCTCTTTTCCTTTGCCAGCATATTGGCGCAGAGAACGCACTCGGAGAGAAAGGCCGAGTCGTAGGCGGGAGAGGTCCTTTCCGTGATCCTTGACTTTTCCTTTATCTTCTCCATTGTCCATACACCGTTGTGCTTGTAAAGGATATCGCAAAGGCCCGTGAGAACGAAATCAACTCCCCCCTCAAAAACCGCGAGAGAAAGCTCCCGCCTGTATTCGCAGGCATCGGCCTTTTCCTCGTCGGCGCTGAGGATGGGCAGCCTTTGCGATCCCCTCTTCGTTCTTGCAAAGCGTGAGAGCTCCTCGGCGGCAACGTATATTTTTTCGTTTTCGCGGTCTATGGCAATCCTCATAAACGTTGCCCCCTTTCAAGTATATTTATATTTTAGCATAGCGCAGTTTAAAAATCTATAAGTTATTGAATATTTCGCCAAAGTGTGATACAATTAACCTATAAATAAATATTTCGGAGGATAATTATGGAAAACGAAAGAAAGCTTCTTTGCCCCGGCGATATCGGCAATAACGCGGCTTGCGATGCAAGAAGATGCGAGTTTGATATTATGAACGAGCAGATCTTCTATACTCCCGATCGCCCCGTTGATATCGTGTTCATCGGCGACTCCATCACTCATTTCTGCGAGGTCAGCCAGTTTTACGGAAAATACGGCTTTATCGTAAACCGCGGCATCGGCGGCGATGAGGCTCAGTGGGTAGCCTGGCGCTTTGCGGCAGACGTAACTCAGCTTTCCCCCCGCCTTGCCATCGTTTGCGTAGGCTGTAATAACCTTTGGCTGCTTGATAATAATATCGACCCCGAGACAGGAGATTATAAGGAGGAAGAGGTCCTTAAGGTCATCGCAACCATCAAAGAGGCATTCACAAAGATGCTTGAAGAGGCAAAGGCAAACGGCTTCCCCCTCTGGGTAGCATCCATTCTTCCTCATAGCAAGTGGGTAGGCAATCACGCTATCCGCAATCCCCTTATTGCCCGCATCAATAAGGAGATCAAGGCTCTTGCCGAGGAATATGAAACCGAGTATATCGACTATTTCAATAATATGACCGATGAGGACGGCCTCACCATGCGCGAGGGCATCAGCCGTGAGGGCATCCACCCCAACCACGCAGGCTATGAGCTTATGCGTCAGGTCCTTGAGCCCAAGATCGAAAAGTTTTTCGGCTGATAACGATAACATATAATGTAAAAGAGGCTGTCGCAAGCAACTGCGACAGCCTCTGAGCTTGTCGATAAAGATATCGACAAGCTGACCTCGGGCTGTCGAGGCTGTCGAAAAGGATGCAGAAGCCGTGAATTGTCCGTCGTCGGCGTACAAAGGTACGACAGAGGGACAATTCGGGGCTAGAAAGCCGCTTATAACAATGAAATCCACCGATTTTCTCGGCGGATTTCTACTTTTTTGCTGTATTTTTCTCTAAACTAAATGTTATATGTTTTGCGGCTTTTGTTCTGCGCCTTTTTCGACAGACTGAGCATTTTTTTATTCTTCG
>JAZQAS010000007.1:0-18900 GCA_045545335.1 Candidatus Avispirillum sp.
CAGGCGTCCTCGACGGGAACCCCCAAAAGCTCACGAGTTCCCTTTCGGGGAACCCCTACGACTGTCCGTTGAAGACGTATAGTCTCCCTGTAAATATCGTTTCTGTTTGCGGACAGTCGAGGACGCCTGTCCCTACAATATATCCGTTCATTACTCCGACAAAATATAGATATTCTAAATTGTCTGCAATCGTGCAGATATGAGGACGTGCAATGCACGCCCCTACATTAATGTAACTGCATATCTTCCCTTCAAACCAAAATTTGAAGAATAAAGGCTGTCGCAAATGCGACAGCCCCTTTTTATCAATTGTTTATTAAAAGACAACGCTTACCGCCGTTCCCTCGCCCTCGGTGCTTTCAAGCTTTATCTTTGCGTTATGAACTGCGGCGCCGTGCTTGACGATGGATAGGCCGAGGCCCGTTCCGCCAAGGCTTCTTGAATGGCTCTTATCAACGCGGTAAAATCTTTCAAATATCCTCTCCGTGTGCTCCTTGGGTATTCCGATGCCCGTATCGCGGACGCAAAAGGCGGGGCGTCCCTCCTTTTTGAAAACGGATATCTCGACCTTGCCGCCGTCGCGGTTGTATTTGACGGCGTTATCGCAAAGGTTGTATATCATCTCGTAGATAATGGTGGGAATTCCCGTGATATATGCCTCCTCGCCCGAAACGCTGATGCTGATATCACGCTCTCTTGCAATATTCAGAAGGCTCTCCCTGACGGTCTTGGCGGCGCTGAGAAGCCCAAGCTCCTCCTTTTCAATTGTGGGAGAGTTTTCGTCAAGCTGAGAAAGCTTGATGATATCGTTAACAAGGGTGATGAGCCGTCCCGTTTCCGAGTGGATATTCTCGGCAAAGCCTCGGGTATCCTCGGGTCTGACGATACCGTTCATCATCATTTCGGAAACGCCGTAGATAGAGGTGAGGGGCGTTTTCAGCTCGTGGGAAACGTTGGAGGTGAACTCGCGGCGCATTTTTTCCATCTGCTCCCTTTCCGTAACGTCAAGGATAAGGAGCACCGCTCCGCTGACCTCCTCCCCGACCTTCACAGGGTTTGCATATATGCGAAGTATCCTTCCGTCCGCCTCCATAAGGGGGCGGCATTTTTCGCCCTTAAGCACCGTATCAACGGCTGAGGCAAAGTCCGCTCCCCTATTGAAGGAGAGAACGCTGTCGCCTATATCGGCGCTTTTCACTCCGAGAAGCTTCAAGGCGCTCTTGTTGTAGGAGATTATCTGCGCCTTCGTATCCGTTATGATAAGTCCCTCGGACATATTGTGGGTAATGGTGAGAAACTCCTGCTGTCGCTTTTTCAGATCGTCCATCTGCAGGGCGATAAGAGCGTTCTGGGTGGATATCTTGCGGAGCAGGGGCTCTATCTCCGCGTATCCCGCAGCTGACTCAGGCTTCTTGAAATCAAGCTCGTTTATGGGCTTGACGATGCTTTTCGCAAGGGAGGAGGAGAGAAGGGCAGAAATGCCGAGCACCGCAACGAAGGCAAGGCCCATGGGCAGAAGCATCCTGAGAAGAACTGCGCCAACGGTGACGCGGTCAACGGAAACTCTCAGCACCGTGCCGTTTGAGAGGCGGCGGGCATAATAATAGGTCTTTTCCATGAGGGTTGCGGAATAGCGGTAGCTCTCGCCCACGCCGTCCTCATCCTCAAGGGCCTCCCGCACCTCCTCGCGGTCCAGATGGTTTTCAAGGTCGTATCTGTCGTCCACCGTATCGTAGATAACGGAGCCGTCCGTATCAATAAGTGTTATTCGCCTTTTTTCCTGAAAGCTCTCAAGATATTCCCGACCGCCCATCTCCGTTCCCGCCGCGAGATACTGTGCCTCGCGCTCAAGCTCCGTCTGGAGCTGGCCGTTGAAGTAAGGGTAGGAGGTGCCGAGAATAACGAGAATGCTGCAGATAAAGGTAATGAGAGAGGCTGTCAGAATGGCGTAATGTATCTTTTTTTTCAAGGCCTTTCTCCTATCTTGTAGCCGATACCGCGAACGGTCTCGATAAGGTCGCCGCACTCCCCAAGCTTTGAGCGCAGGGTCCTTATATGAACGTCAACGGTCCTGTTCTCTCCGTCAAACTCATAGCCCCATATGCTCTGAAGTATCTGATCGCGGGTGAATACCGTGCCGGGGCTTGATATGAGCAGGCAAAGCAGCTCAAACTCCTTAAAGGTGAGAAGCACCTCGCGCCCTGCGGCCTTGACGGTATGCTTCCGGGGGCAAACGTAGAGCTTGCCGCAGGTGTATTCGACCGAGTCCCGTTCCCGCTCCTCCCCTGCGCGGCGAAGGAGAGCCTTTATTCTTGAGATAAGCTCCATAATTCCGAAGGGCTTTGAGATGTAATCGTCCGCTCCCGAATCAAGGCCGAGGACCTTATCGTATTCCGTAGTCTTTGCGGTAAGCATTATAACGGGCAGTCGCTTCGTTTCCTTTCGGAGCCTCAGCTTTTTCAAAACCTCGATGCCGTCCTCCTCGGGGAGCATAATATCAAGGAGAACGAGAGAGGGAACAGCCGTGTCAACAGCGCGCCAGAAGTCGGAGGGCTTTTCAAAGCCCCTCGCCTCAAAGCCCGAGTTGTTCAGCGCGTATTCAACAAAGTTGCGTATGCTTGCATCATCCTCAAGCAGATATATCATAATTATGCCTGCCTTTCCTTAGGCTTATTTCCTGAGAACAGTATAGCTCTTTTTTTACCTTTTTTCAAGGAGGTGCGACACAAAGAGAGCTATTTAACGCAGATTTAACATTAACGCGATTACAGATTTAACAGGGGACTTGTATTATAAAATCAAGATGGGTAGGTAAGGCTATTTTTAGAAAAACGTCTGCCTCGGAACGCGCCCGAGGCGGCCCGATCATCCTTTTATCTATCCGAGCGCGAAGCTTAAGCAAACGGACAAGGTCCGCCATTGAAAGGAGATATTTATGTTATCCTCAGCAGATATCATGCAGCTCATCCAGAGTCTTATATGGCTTCTTGCAGGCGTGGGCATTTTCATCGTTGGTATGAACTTTATGAGCGATGCCCTTGAAAAGAGCGCGGGAAGCGGAATGAAGCGCTTCCTCGAAAAGATCAGCAATAACCGCTTTAAGGGCGTGGTCGTGGGTGCAGGCGTCACCGCCATCATTCAGTCCTCCTCCGCAACCAGCGTTATGGTCATCGGTCTTGTAAACGCAGGCGTTATGACCCTTATGCAGGCGACCCCCATCATCATGGGCGCCAATATCGGCACCACCATCACGGGCGTTCTCGTTGCTCTGAAGAACGACTACTTCAATATGCTCATGTATCTTCTCGCCTTTGCGGGAGTTATGATGGGCTTTTCCAAAAAGGAAAAGATCAAGATCGCAGGCGCTCTTTGCTCAGGTCTCGGTCTTATCTTCGTAGGCCTTGAGGTAATGTCCGGCGATCAGGCCTTCGGAAATCAGCTCGTCAAGGATATGTTCACAGCAATCTTTTGGCGTATTGATTTCCCCCTCCTCCTTATCCTCGTCGGCGTTATCTTCACGGCTCTCATTCAGTCCTCCTCCGCCGCAACGGGTGTCGTTATCACCATGGTAGGAACGGGAGTTCTCCCCCTTGAGCTTGCTCTCTTCATCGTCCTCGGCGCAAATATCGGTACCTGCGTCACAGCCCTTCTCGCATCTGCAGGCGCAAATGCAAACTCAAAGAGAGTAGCCCTCATCCACTTCACCTTCAACTGCATCGGCACGGCCCTGTTTACGGCAATTATCTGGATATTCAAGGAGCCTTGCGTTAACTTCCTCGTTTCCTGCTTCCCCGGAGAGGACCAGATGGCTCTCCAGATGAGAGTATCCCTCTTCCACGTTATCTTCAACGTGAGCACAACGCTTCTCCTTCTTCCCTTCGTTAAGCACCTTGTTAAATACTCCTCTGCAGTCATCAAGGAGAAGAAGAGCGAGGAGGATGCAATGTCTCTCCATTATGTGGACGACAGACTTCTCACCGTTCCCTCCGTTGCTCTCGGACAGGTCAAAAAAGAGGTTGACTATATGCTGACCCTTGCAAAGGAAAACACCCGACTTGCCTTCGTTTCCATTGAAACGGGCTCCGCGGAGCACAGCGAGGCTGTAAAGAAGAACGAAAAGATCATCAACTTTACAAATAAGGCTCTCACTCAGTTCCTCATCAAGCTTTCCGTAGACGTTGAGGAAAGCGATGAAGCCATCATCGGCTCATATTTCCACGTCCTCAGTGGTATTGAGCGTATCGGCGACCACGCTGAGAACTTCCACGAGATCGGTATTGAGATGATGAGCAAGAAGATATCCTTCTCCGAAACTGCCCGCGCAGGCATTGCCGAAATGAAGGATAGCGTAATGCAGATGTTCGAGCTTTCAAAGGATGCCTTTGACCACCTGAATATCGAAGAGCTCTCCGACCTGAACACCATTGAGGAAAAGGTAGACTCTATGAAAAAGAAGCTTATCTCAAGCCACTTTGTCCGCCTTGCAGAGGGTAACTGCTCTGCAGACGTGAGCCCCTATTATTCCTCTCTCATAGCAGGTCTTGAGCGTGTGGGCGACCATCTTGTAAACGTGGGCTACAGTATCGTTAACCCCACGGGATCGCAGAAGAAATGAATAATTAAGAATGAATAATGAATAATGAATAATTATTGTGGAAAACCGACGGAGACGTCGGTTTTCTCCTTTTTTGATTTTTGTTACTTTTTCTGTTTTCGGTGAGAATAATGTTAAATGCTCTTGAAATCCACGTGAATTCTATGTATAATTATTTTACATTCAAATATTTTCGAAAGGAATGTATTATGGATCTCTTTTTTGATATGCTCTCCCTTGCGGGAGGCCTTGCGCTCTTCCTTTACGGAATGAACGTAATGGGTAACGCTCTTGAAAAGCGCGCCGGCAATAAGCTGAAGACTCTTCTTGAGACACTTACCTCAAATACCTTCAAGGGATTTCTTCTCGGATTTATCGTAACTTTAGTAATTCAGTCATCATCTGCTACTACCGTTATGGTAGTAGGCTTTGTAAACTCCGGTATCATGACTCTGCATCAGGCTACCGGTGTTATTATGGGAGCAAACCTCGGTACGTCTATTACTGCGTGGATACTTTCTCTTACCGGTATCGAAAGCTCTAATTTCTGGATCAGGCTCTGTAAGCCCTCATCCTTCGTTCCCGTTCTTGCAGTTATCGGTATCATCCTCTTTATGTTTATGAAGAAGCAGAAGCATAAGGATACAGGCGTTATCCTTCTCGGCTTTGCTGCTCTTATGTTCGGTATGGAAATGATGTCCGACGCTATGTCCGGTCTTAAGGAAGTACCTCAGTTCACCAGTGCGCTGACAGCATTCTCAAATCCCATTCTCGGTGTTCTTGCAGGTACTATCATCACAGCTATCGTTCAGTCCTCCTCTGCTTCCGTGGGTATCCTTCAGGCTTTGGCAAAGGCGGGCACTGTAACAAATGCAACGGCTATCCCCGTTATTATGGGTCAGAATATCGGTACCTGCGTTTCCGCGATGATCTCCTCTGTAGGCGCATCCAAGAACGCTAAGAGAGCTGCTATCATCCACCTTTCCTTCAACGTTATCGCAACTCTCATTCTTCTTCCCGTATGGTATCTTGTTGATCATTTTGTAGGCTTTGAATTTGTAGGTCAGAATGCATCTCCTCTCAGCATTGCAACCATACATACAGTATTCAAGCTCTTTGCGCTTCTCCTTCTTATGCCTGCATCCCGTCTTCTTGAAAAGTTTGCCAACACCGTTGTTAAGGAAGGCAAGACAACAGACGGAACAGAGCTTCTGGACGAGCGCTTGCTTGCAACCCCCTCCGTTGCCATCGGTCGTTGCAAGGAGGTCACAGTTGCTATGGCCCGCGTTGCAGTCGGCTCTCTTCACGATGCTATCTCCATTCTCGGCAAGTATGACGAGAAGGTGATTGATAAGATCCGCGAGGATGAAAGCCGCGTGGATATGTATGAGGATAAGCTTGGCTCCTATCTCGTAAAGCTGACGGCGCAGGACCTTTCCGAGTCCGACAGCCACGAGGCGAATAAGCTTCTCCACGTTATCAATGACTTTGAGCGTATCTCCGACCATGCTCTCAATCTTGCGGGCAGCGCCGAGGAGATCAACGATAAGAAGCTTGAGTTCTCAGGAGAGGCAAAGCGCGAGCTTTCCACTCTCACGGCGGCTATCAACGAGATCCTTGATATCACTCTTGAGAGCTTTGCAACGGACAATCTTGATAAGGCTGTCACCGTTGAGCCTCTCGAGCAGGTAGTGGATCATCTGAAGGAGCTTCTCCGCAAGCGCCATATCAAGCGTCTGCGCAAGCAGGAGTGCACCATTGAGCTTGGCTTTGTGCTCACAGATATTCTCACAGACTTTGAGCGCGTAAGCGACCATTGCTCAAATATCGCCGCTTGTATGCTTGAGATCGCCCACGACGAGTTCGACGTGCACGAATATCTCAAGAAGGTAAAGGCCGGCGAGGAAGAAGGCTTCAACCACTATTACGAATACTATTCAATGAAATATTCAATGAACGAATAAAAAAAGCCCTTCGGGGCTTTTTTTATTTCAGTCTCGATAGCCTTTTCAGCAGTAAAATTACGGTTTGACGAGCAGTTAAACCAATGTAGGGGAGGATATTATCCTCCCGATTGCAAACGCAAGAAATCATTGATACATACGTCAGCAGGCAAAACGAATAAATCAAATGTAGGGGAGCCGCTTGCTGCTCCCGCACATCTGCACGCGAACCAAATATAAAATTTAGTGGTACTTTTTTTTTGCTACCGTTCTGAAATGAGGGAGCAGCAAGCGGCTCCCCTACATTTAAATTGTTTGCATAATCGCTGACGGACAGTATCAATGTGTTTTTCAATATGTAAACGGGAGGATGATATGCCGTCCCTACGGGTCTGCGGGGATTTTTTGCATCCCTTGCTAAATCATATTTTCTCTTGATTTAATATTTATATTTTGATATAATAAATTATTAAGACAAAAAAGGAAGGATAATTGAAAATGTCAGAATCTTCCGAAAGACTCAGCCACATAAGAAACTTTTCAATAATCGCTCATATAGACCACGGCAAATCCACCCTTGCAGACAGAATTCTCGAATTCTCCGATACGGTGGAAAAGCGCGATATGGAGGATCAGCTCCTTGACGATATGGAGCTTGAGCGCGAGCGCGGCATCACCATCAAGGCGAGAGCCGTCCGCATAGACTATAAGGCCAAGGACGGAGAGCAGTATCAGCTCAACCTTATAGACACCCCCGGCCACGTGGACTTTAACTACGAGGTATCCCGCTCCCTCAACGCCTGCGAGGGCGCTCTCCTTGTTGTTGATGCAACTCAGGGAATCGAGGCTCAGACCCTTGCCAACGCATATCTTGCGGTAGACGCAGACCTTGAGATTGTTCCCGTTATCAATAAGATAGACCTCCCGTCGGCAATGGTAGATAAGTGCCGCGAGGAGATAGAGGACGTTATCGGCATTCCCGCAGAGGGCTGTCCTGCAGTAAGCGCAAAAACGGGCCTCAATATCGGCGACGTGCTTGACGCTATCATCGAGTATATCCCCTCTCCCAAGGGAGATGAGAACGCGCCCCTTCGCGCCCTCATTTTCGACTCTGTTTATAACTCCTATCTCGGAGTTGTCGTATACATCCGCCTTATTGACGGCACAGTCCGCCCCGGCGATAAGATCCGCCTTATGAGCACGGGCGCTGAGTTTGACGTTGTTGAGGTTGGCTCAATGCAGCCCTTCGGCCTTTCAAAGCAGGAGTGCCTCCGTGCAGGCGAGGTTGGATATATCACAGCCTCCATCAAGACCGTTTCCGAAACGAGAGTGGGCGATACCGTAACTCTTGCAGATGACCCCTGCGAGGAGGCTCTCCCCGGCTTCCAGAGCGTTCAGCCCATGGTATATGCGGGTATCTATCCTGCAGACGGCGCAAGGTATAACGAAACTAAGGAAGCCCTTGAAAAGCTCCAGCTCAACGATGCGGCCCTCGTATTCGAGCCTGAGACCTCTGCTGCCCTCGGCTTCGGCTTTCGTTGCGGATTTCTCGGCCTTCTCCATATGGAGATCATCGAGGAGCGCCTTGAGAGAGAATTCAATCTTGATATCATAACAACGGCTCCCTCCGTTATCTATGAGGTAAAGGTCCACGGCGGCGAGGTCATCCGTGTTGATAACCCTACGAACTACCCCTCCCCCGATGCAATTGAGGCGGCATACGAGCCTATCGTTGCGGCGTCCATCATCACCCCTGCGGAGTACGTGGGCGGAATTATGGACCTTTGTCAGGACAGACGAGGCGAGTATATTGATATGAAGTATCTTGATACAGACCGTGTAGAGCTTCATTACGACCTGCCCCTCAACGAGATAATCTACGACTTTTTCGATGCGCTCAAGAGCCGCAGCCGCGGATATGCTTCTCTTGATTACGATATGAAGGGCTACGTTGAGAGCGATCTCGTCAAGCTTGACTTTATGCTCAACGGCGATATCGTAGATGCCCTCACCTTCATCGTTCACCGCGAAAAGGCGTATACGAGAGCGAGAAAGATCGCCGCAAAGCTTAAGGATAATATCCCCCGTCAGCTCTTCGAGGTGCCTATTCAGGCGGCTATCGGCTCTAAGATCATCGCCCGCGAGACCGTCAAGGCTATGCGTAAGGACGTGCTTGCAAAGTGCTACGGCGGTGATATCACCCGTAAGAAGAAGCTCCTTGAAAAGCAGAAAGAGGGTAAGAAAAAGATGCGCCAGCTTGGCAGCGTTCAGGTTTCTCCCGAGGCGTGTATGGCTGTCCTCAAGCTGGACGAGGATTGATCGGCGGGAATGGATAAGAGAAAAATACCCTTTCTTGCCCTTGCCCCCATGGCAGGGTTTACGGATGCGCCCTTTCGGCTTATGTGCTACGACGGCGGATGCGATTTTGGCGTGACCGAAATGATAAGCGCAAAGGCCATGACCTACCGAGATCGCAAAACGGGTGAGCTTGCCCGCCTTCCAAAGGGGGACTCTCCCACGGCGATCCAGCTTTTCGGCCATGAGCCCGATGTTATGGCGGCGGCCGCAAGGATGATCGAGGAATGCTCCTTTGAGGGATGCGATTTTTCAGAAAAGCCCGTGGCTATTGATATCAATATGGGCTGCCCCGTGAAAAAGATATCCCTTTCGGGAGACGGATCGGCTCTTATGAAGGACCCGCGCCTTGCCTGCGATATCGTGTATTCGATCAAAAACGCCGTATCCCTTCCCGTAACGGTGAAAATTCGTGCAGGATGGGATAATAGCTCAAAAAACGCCGTTGAGGTTGCCCTTGCGTGTGCAAGGGGCGGTGCCGCCTGCGTCACGGTCCACGGCAGAACGAGAGCGGAGCTTTATAACCCGGGGATAGATATGGATATCATCGCCCGCGTGCGAGATGCTCTGCCCCCCGAGGTGGCGGTCATCGGAAACGGCGACGTGAAGGACGGCCCCACCGCTTTGGCGATGGCGGAGAGAACGGGGTGCGACGGAATAATGATAGGCAGAGAGGCTCTCGGCGATCCTTGGATCTTTGAAAAGATCAAGGCATATTTTAATGGCGAGGAATACTCTGAAAAAACGAAGGACGAGCGAATTTCTGCGGCTGTGTCCTTAGTATCGTCTATCGTTGAAATGAAAGGCGAGGAACGAGGCATCCGAGAAGCGAGAGGCCGAGCCGCTCACTTTATCAGAGGCCTTCGGGGAAGCGCGGAGAAACGCGCCGCGCTGAACTCTGCTAAAAGCCTTTCTGAGTTTGTTTCTATTCTCAATGAGTGGGAATAAAACAAAAAAGCTCCTTTTGGAGCTTTTTTGAGTTAAGAGAGAAGAGAGAAAAGAGAAGAGAAAAGGTTGAAAACCGACGAGCGTCGGTTTTCTTCATTTTGTATTTGAGATCAGGTTTGCACAGACCATACGGTAACAAAAGAAACTGAAAAACCACCGTAGGGGCGATTCACGAATCGCCCGCCACCGGCGCGGAAACGAGACGGGATATAAGACAAAATATGCATAAAAATGAATAAATTTACATATTTTATTGCAGGAAAAGGGAAGGGGAAAACGGTTTTTTCGGGGATCTTGACTTTTTGTGACTTTTTTATTGCATTTTTATAAAAAACATATTGACAAGGCTACTTTATTGTGATAAACTACTAAACAAGTTCAAAGGCAATGACCGGAAACAAGTAACAGGTCCAAACCTCTTCCAGAGAGCCGTCGGTTGGTGAAAGGCGGTAAGAGCACTCCTGCGAAATACATTCCGAGAGCCTCGCCCTGAATTTAGTAGGGGTCGACGGGAACTGCCCGTTACAGCAGGACAGCATCGCTTTTCAGCCGTGCTTTGAGTGGCCTTTTCGGCAATTGAGGTGGTACCGCGGATCTTCCGTCCTCTTGAAACTGTTGTTTCAAGAGGCTTTTTTGTTTTTAAGGCGTAGTTTTAAAACTTATTTATTTACATAAAGGAAACTGATATGACAATCGTTGAAGTACTTGAAAGAAACGCAAGGCTCTATCCGAACGAGGAGGCCCTCGTTGAGATAAACCCTGCAAATCAGCCCTCCAAGACCACCACCTGGAGAGAATACAACCTCATCGAAACTGCGGAGGGCGATAAATACCGCAGAACAATGACCTGGAAGGATTTTGACCGTCAGGCAAACCGCTGCGCAAATCTCCTCCTCACCCGAGGCATCAAAAAGGGAGATAAGATCGCCATCCTCCTTATGAACTGCCTTGAGTGGCTGCCCATCTATTTCGGCATTCTCAAGTGCGGCGCTCTTGCCGTTCCCATGAACTACCGCTACACCGCAGAAGAGATAAAATACTGTCTTGATCTCTCCGATGCAACCATGCTTATCTACGGCCCCGAGTTTATAGACCGCGTGGCGCAGGTAAAGGACCAGCTCACAGGCATCAAGAATTTCTTCTTCGTAGGCGAGGACGTTCCCGAGGGGGCAGACAGCTATTCCGTTTATTCTACGTACTGCACGTCAACTGCTCCTCCCGTTATCATCACCGAGGACGATGACGCGGCAATATATTTCTCCTCGGGCACAACGGGCTTCCCCAAGGCTATCCTCCACGCCCATCGCGCTCTCATCTCCTCCTGCGAGACTGAGCAGAAGCATCACTCCCAGACAAAGGACGACGTTTTCCTCTGCATTCCTCCCCTTTATCATACGGGCGCTAAGATGCACTGGTTCGGCAGCCTCCTCTCTGCAAGCAAGGCGGTCATCCTCCGCGGCGTAAGCCCCGAGTGGATAATGCAGGCCGTCAGCGAGGAGAAGGCGACTATCGTGTGGCTCCTCGTTCCGTGGGCTCAGGATATTCTCGATGCCATCGACCGCGGCGATATTGACCCCGCAGAGTACCGTCTTTCTCAGTGGCGCCTTATGCATATCGGCGCGCAGCCCGTACCCCCAAGCCTTATAAAGAGATGGAAGGAGCGCTTCCCCCATCACGATTACGATACGAACTACGGTCTCAGCGAGTCCATCGGCCCCGGATGTGTTCACCTTGGAGTAGAAAACATCCATAAGGTGGGCGCCATCGGTATCGCGGGATACCATTGGGAGACCGCCATCATCCGTCCCGACGGAACGCCCGTTGAGCGCGGCGAGGTTGGCGAACTTGCAGTTAAGGGCCCCGGCGTTATGAAATGCTATTATAAAAATCCCGAGGCTACCGCCGAGATCCTTCACGACGGCTGGCTCTGGACGGGAGATATGGCAAAGGAGGACTCTGACGGATTTATCTTCCTCGTTGACCGTAAGAAGGACGTTATCATCTCCGGCGGTGAGAACCTCTACCCCGTTCAGATAGAGGACTTCCTCCGCGCAAACGACAAGATCAAGGACGTTGCCGTCATCGGTCTTCCCCACGAGCGTCTCGGCGAGATCGCCGCAGCTATCATTGAGCTTAAGGAAGGCTTGACTGCCACGGAGGAGGAGATCAACGCATTCTGCGAGGAGCTTCCCCGCTATAAGCGTCCCCGCAAGATCATATTTGCAGACGTTCCCCGTAACCCCACGGGCAAGATCGAAAAGCCCCGTCTTCGCGAGATATACTGCGGCGGCGTGACTCTTGTCGAAAGTCAGATAACAAAATAGTAAAAAACATCGTATATGATTTTTTTACGTCACAAATAAACAGTTCAGCATAAAACAAAATAATATAAGGAGGAAAAATTATGTTGACCAAAGTTTTGACAGCAGTTCTTTTAGTAGTATTTTTTGCAGTTATGATAGGTATCGGTCTTTATTGCCGCCGCCATTCAACAGACGTTAACGGCTTCGTCCTCGGCGGACGTAGCGTAGGCCCCTGGCTCACTGCTTTCGCCTTTGGAACATCTTATTTCTCCGCCGTTGTTTTCGTAGGCTATGCAGGTCAGTTCGGCTGGAACTTCGGCCTTGCCTCCACCTGGATCGGCCTTGGCAACGCCTTTATCGGCTCTCTGCTTGCGTGGGTGGTCCTGGGCCGCCGCACGAGAGTTATGACTCAGCATATCGGATCAAAAACAATGCCCGATTTCTTCGGCAAGCGCTTTCAGTCCGAGGGGCTGAAGATCGTTGCAAGCGCCATCGTTTTCATATTCCTCATTCCTTACACAGCTTCACTTTATAACGGTCTTTCAAGCCTTTTCAATATCGCCTTTGATATTCCTTACTGGGTAGTTATTGTAGTAATGGCTCTTCTCACAGGCCTCTACGTTATTTTCGGCGGCTATATGGCAACCGCCATCAACGATTTCATTCAGGGCATCATCATGCTCATCGGTATCGTTGTAGTTATAGGAGCCGTTCTTTCAGATAACGGCGGACTTATCAACGCAATGACGGAGCTTTCAAAGGTTCCCAATGAGTACGCGGCAACAGAAGGTATGCAGGGCGCGTTCACGTCTTTCCTCGGCACTCAGCCCACCTTCCTCTTCGTCGTCGTTATGCTCACCTCCCTCGGCACCTGGGGCCTCCCCCAGATGGTAGGTAAGTTCTATTCCATCAAGAATGAGGATGCTATCAAGAAGGGCACCGTTATCTCCACCGTGTTTGCCATCGTGGTCTCCGGCGGCTGCTACTTCCTCGGCTCCTTTGCCCGCCTCTATGCAGATAGCCCTGCTCTCAAGTTTGCAGGCGGAAAGCTTGTTTTCGACAGCGTAGTTCCCGCAATGCTCTCAACTCTCCCCGGTGTTGTGATCGCCGTAGTTATGGTGCTTGTTCTTTCGGCTTCAATGTCCACTCTTTCAAGCCTTGTTCTCACCTCAAGCTCCACCCTGACCCTTGACCTTATCGTTCCCGCAATGAAAAAGGAGCCCTCCGAAAAGAAGAAGCTCCTTATCCTTCGCGCCTTCGTTATGGTGTTCATCGTTATCAGCGCAGTTATCGCTATCCTTAAGGATACCTTCAATTTCTCCGCCATTGCGCAGATGATGGGCGTTTCCTGGGGTGCCCTTGCAGGCGCATTCCTCGCTCCCTTCCTCTACGGTCTCTATTGGAAGAAGACAACAAAGGCGTCAGTGGTTGCAAGCTTCATTTTCGGAAGCGTGCTTATGATCTGCCAGATGCTCATTTCAATGGGCGCATTCTCCGTTGCAGGCATTCCCGTTCTCAGCTTCGTGTTCACGAATTCTCTCTATTCGGGAGTTTTCGCAATGGTTGGCGGACTTGTCATCGTTCCCGTGGTCAGCCTTCTCACCCCCAAGATGAAGAAGGAAAAGGTAGAGGAGATGTTCTCCTGCTACGGAACGGACGTTACCGTTAAAACAACAAAATCTCTCGGAAACTGATAGACAGACTGTCGAAAAAGGCGCAGAACAAAAGCCGCAAAACATATAACGTTTAGATTAGAGAAAAAACACATCAAAAAGTAGAAACCCGCCGTAAACACGGCGGATTTCATTGTTATAAGCGGCTTTTTAGCCGCGAATTGTCCCTCTGTCGTACCTTTGTAGCCCGCCGACGGACAATTCACGGCTCCTGCATCCTTCTCGACAGCCCGAGGTCAGCTTGTCGATATCTTTATCGACAAGCTGAAAAACGGCTTCATTTGAAGCCGTTTTTTAATTCATCAGAACTTGATGACTGTGTTTGTTCTTGCAGACTCAAAGGCTGCCATGATCACCTTCATTACCACTCTCATCTGATCGTGGGTAACGAGCTGCTCGCACTTGCCGTCGATAGCATCGCAGAAGTTGCGGTAATAATCGTGAACGTCGATCTCGGGACGCATCTCTACGTAGCTCTCCATAGCTCGGTCGTCTCTGGGCGCCATAGTCTTGGAGAGGCCGTTTGCAGTCTTGGCAGGACGGATACTGTCGTTATCCGCAAAGGCTGTGCATCTCGTGATGTGGATAGAGTCGGACCAATAGCCGACCATTGCAGTTCCCGTAGTTCCTCTCATATACATAAGGGGAAGCTGGATAAAGTTATAGGTGCAGATCTCAACGTGGAGATGCTTGCCGCTCTTCAGCTTGATATCAATGAAGCAACCGTCGTCAACGGGAACTCCCGTAAGATAATCGAAGCGGGCATATACGCTCTCAACGTCGTAGCCGAGCATCCAGAGCTGCTGGTCCAGCATATGAACGCCCCAGTCGTAAAGCATACCGCCGCCCTTTTCAACCGTTTTTCTCCAGTCGCCGGGGATACCGTGGTCGCCGTGAACGCGGGACTCGATATCAATGATATCGCCGATGGTTCCCTCATCGCAGATCTTCTTCATACCGAGGAAGTAATCGTCGTAGCGGCGATTCTGATGAACGGAGAACTTCTTGCCGTACTTCTCGGAGGCGGCGATCATTCTCTCAAGGGATTCGCAGGAAAGCGTTACGGGCTTTTCGCAGATAACGTGCTTGCCTGCCTTCATCGCAGCGATAGCGATAGGCTCGTGAACGTCGTTAGGAGTTGCGATCACAACGATCTCGATAGACTCGTCCGCAAGGAACTCCTCAAGGGTATCGTATACCTTGTAGCCGTCCTTACGCGCCTTTTCGTTCTTTGCAGGGTCAATATCGTAGACAGCAACTACCTCGCAAACATCGCTCTCTTTGAAATCAATAGCATTCAGATAATTCGTGCCTGCAATACTGCAAACGTGCCACTGACCCATGCCGCCGTAACCAACAACGCCGACCTTCTTTTTCATAGAAATCACCTGACCTTTCTGAGCTGTCGGGAAATATGCAGACAGCCGTCTGAAAACGTTTCAAAGATTAAAATTTCAGACTTTTGATTTTCTCTATGAGAATAAACATTCAAGTTTATTATACCAACTCGGTCGGCAAAGTCAATAAATTTCGGGATTTTTTTATGGCAGTTCAAACAATTTTTTTGTCAAAAAAACTGTATTATGCCTTTTTTGAGACTTTTTGGGAAATAAGGATGAGGACTGTCGCCGCAACGACGCCCGCAACGCTTACGATAAGCACCGCAGTCCAGTCAACGTTTGCAATTCCCGTAATGTCAAACTCGCCGCTTTCCGCATCCTGCAGGCAGGGGAACACCTTTACAACGTCAAAGACAAGAGCGCCGAGAAGAGCCGCGCCTCCGATATAGGAGAGCCAGCCGAGGCTCTTTCCCTCTCCTCTTTTCACGGGAGCAAGGCGGGGAGCGGAGAAATTGAGCATTCCGGCAATATAAAAGGCCGCCGCGCAGAGAACTATGGTCTCGGGTATCATATAGGTAGCGTTATAAACGAGGGAGTATGCAAGGGCGTCGCCCGTAGGGATGGAAAGTCCCGCCCAGACGGTGGCGCCGGATATGACGTGGCAGACGTATCTTGCGCCCCCTGCAAGAAGCGCGCCGAGAATGAGGGCCGTCTTCTGGCTCTTCATACCCTTGAAGACGCCGCCGAGGCCGATGAGGGCAAAGGCGAAGAAATAATCAAGAAGGATAACGGCAACGATACTTGCCCAGCCCGTTACGTAGCTCAGAACGCTAGTTCCCAGGATGAACTGCAAAACGCCGTGAACGCTTGCGGTGAGCAGACCCCAGGCGGTGCCGTGGCGGTATGCTATAAGGAGGATGGGCAGCATGGAAGCAAAGGTGATGCTGCCGCCGTAGGGCAGATCCACCAGCTTCAGAAGACTGAGGATGGTTGCGAGGGCGATCATTATCGCGCTTTCGCAAAGCTTAAGAGTGACCGAAGGTGCTTTTGTTTTGTTTTTCATAATTTCCTTTCTTTCCGAAAGTGAAAGAAGCATAAAAAAACCTCTGCGGCCGCAGAGGTTTTAAAAAAGCAAATATTGCTCAATGCTCCCTACGCCGGAATTACCCGTATCAGGTTAAAGGGTTCGGCAATGCCGTCTCAGCCGCTTTCGCAGCACCCCTGTATTGAATTTTGGTGATCACCGTGATGATTATAGCACCGCCCTTCTCCCCTTGTCAATACTTTTTGAATTATTTTGAGCTTTAACGTCCCATGCTTTCAAAAATCCCTTGTTATTTTCACCAAATGGGGCGCGGCTATTTGGGCGATAATGCACTAAGGCTGAGAAAATTCGGTCAAGCGAGATTTTTTAGAAAAAAATTGTTGTAAAAAATGCTCGGTTGTGTTATATTTAATGTGGTAAAAAAGGTGAAACAAAAATCAATTCACTAAACAGAAAGGATACTAAAATGACTTACAACAAGAAATCCGTTGAAGACATTGCTGTTGCCGGCAAGAAGGTTCTTGTAAGATGCGACTTCAATGTACCTATGAAGGATGGCGTTATCACAAACGATAACAGAATCGTTGGTGCCCTCCCCACGATCAAGTACCTTATTGAAAACGGCGCAAAGGTTATCCTTTGCTCTCACATGGGCAGACCTAAGGGTGAATTCAAGATGGAGTTCTCTCTTGCTCCCGTTGCAGCTAAGCTCTCCGAGTACCTCGGTATCAACGTAGCTATGGCAAAGGACGTTATCGGTGAAGATGCAAAGGCTAAGGCTGCTGCTCTCAAGGACGGTGAGGTCCTCCTTATTGAAAACGTTCGCTTCCACAAGGAAGAGACAAAGAACGATCCCGAGTTCGCAAAGGAGCTCGCTTCCATGGCTGAGATCTTCGTAAACGACGCTTTCGGCGCAGCTCACAGAGCTCACGCTTCCACAGCAGGCGTTGCTGATTATCTCCCTGCAGTTTGCGGCTACCTTATCAACAAAGAGATCTCCATTATGGGTAAGGCTCTTGAGAACCCCGCTCGTCCCTTCGTTGCTATTCTCGGCGGCGCAAAGGTTTCCGATAAGATCGGCGTTATCAACAACCTCATCGAGAAGGTGGATACCCTCATCATCGGCGGCGGTATGGCATACACCTTCTTCAAGGCATTCGGCTACGAGATCGGTACCTCCATCTGCGAGGAAGACAAGATCGAGCTTGCTAAGGAGCTCGTTGAAAAGGCTGAGGCTAAGGGCGTTAAGTTCCTCCTCCCCATCGACAACGTTATCGGTAAGGAATACGACGAGAACACAGAGTTCCAGTACGTTAAGTCTGATAACATTCCCGACGGCTGGATGGGTCTTGACATCGGCGATGATACACGCAAGCTCTATGCAGACGCTATCTGCGGCGCAGGCACAGTAGTTTGGAACGGACCTATGGGCGTTTCCGAGTGGAAGAACTTTGCAGGCGGTACAGAGGCAGTTGCAAAGGCTGTTGCTGAATCCGGCGCTATCTCCATCATCGGCGGCGGCGACTCTGCTGCAGCAGTTGCAAAGCTGGGCTTTGCTGATAAGATGACTCACATCTCCACCGGTGGCGGCGCATCTCTCGAGTTCCTCGAGGGTCTTGAGCTTCCCGGTATCGCTTGCCTCCAGGACAAGTAATAAAAAACTTATCGCGGGTGGCTAACAAACCACCCGCAATTTTATAACATAAAAAGTGAGGAATAAACCAATGAACAAGGCTACACGTAAGGCAATCATTGCCGGTAACTGGAAAATGAATATGACTCCCTCTGAGGCAGCAGTAGCTGTTAAGAAGACAGCTGAGCTCGTTGAGAGCAAGAACGGATGCGAGGTAGTTCTCTGCGTTCCTTTCGTTGATATCGCGGCTGCTATCGAGGCTGCAAAGGGCACAAACGTTAAGATCGGCGCTCAGAACGTGCATTTCGAGGCTAAGGGCGCATTCACAGGTGAGATCTCCGCTGCAATGCTCGTTGAGTGCGGCGTTGAGTACGTTGTTATCGGTCACTCCGAGAGAAGACAGTACTTCGGCGAAACGGACGAGACTGTAAACAAGAGAACAAAGGCAGCTCTCGCTGCAGGCCTTAAGGTCCTCCTCTGCCTCGGCGAGGTCAAGGAAGAGAGACTTGCAGGTATCACAGACGAGATCGTTGCAATGCAGACAAAGCTTGACCTTGCAGGCATCTCCGCTGAGGATATGAAGAACGTTATCATCGCATACGAGCCTGTATGGGCTATCGGCACAGGCCTCACAGCTACTCCCGAGCAGGCTGACGAGACCTGCGGCGTTATCCGCGCAACAATCGCAAAGCTCTACGGCAACGATGTTGCTGAGGCTACTACGATCCAGTACGGCGGAAGCATGAACGACCAGAACGCAGCAGAGCTTCTCTCCAAGTACAACGTAGACGGCGGCCTTATCGGCGGCGCATCTCTCGTTCCCGAGAAGTTTGACGCAATCGTTACCGCAGCTCAGTAAATCTATTAATAACAAAAAGGGGCTGTAAAAAAAGTCCCTGAAAAAGAAAGACAAGGTTCATCGTAGACGGTGAACCTTGTTTTTATGCACGAATATTGGAAAACGAAAAAAACAAGAAATTTTGGGTACAAGAACAAAACCATCTCTGCTTTTGAGTTCAAAAATGGTTTGTCTGTTGAAAACTTTTTTGCTTTTTTGAGAATTAAG
>JAZQAS010000008.1:0-13450 GCA_045545335.1 Candidatus Avispirillum sp.
ACTCTCAATATGGCTATGACGGGCATCAGGGATATGTCTGTCCTTGAAATTCCGCCCGTAGGAAGATATCCCGTTCAGACCTATGTTGTACCTCAGGATATGGAGCTTCTTTCCGAGGCTATGGAAAGAGAAATACGCCGCGGCGGTCAGATTTATTATCTTCACAACCGTGTTGAGTCCATCGAAAGACGGGCGGCGGAAATAAGGAAATATCTCCCCGACGCAAGAATCGGCATCGGTCACGGCAAAATGGGTGAAGAGGAATTAAGTGAGGTATGGCGCAAGCTTCTTGAAAATGAGATTGACATTCTTCTCTGCACCACCATTATTGAAACGGGCGTTGACATCTCAAACGCAAACACCCTGATAATTGAGAACGCAGACCGCTTCGGCCTTTCTCAGCTCCATCAGATACGCGGCCGCGTGGGCCGCTCATCAAGACGCGCTTACGCATATTTCACCTATCCGAAAATGAAGCAGCTCTCCGAAATTGCAGACAAGCGCCTTCGGGCAATGAAGGAATACGCCGCCTTCGGCGCAGGCTTTAAGATCGCCCTTCGCGACCTTGAGATACGCGGCGCAGGCAACCTCCTCGGCTCTCAGCAGCACGGACATATGGAGGCCGTGGGCTACGATATGTATATAAAGCTTCTTGAGGAGGCAGTACTTGAGGAAAAGGGCGAGGCAAAGAAACCCAGAGAGGACTGCTCCGTCAACGTTCGGGCAGACGCATACCTCCCCAAGGGATATATCAAGGACGGCGCGCAAAGAATGGAGATGTACCGAAAGATCGCCCGCATTCAGCGGGAGGAGGACTTCTCCGATATGATAGACGAGCTTTGCGACCGCTTCGGCGATCCGCCCAGAGCCGCAATGAACCTTTGCCGCATAGCTTTGGTGCGCGGTCTCGGAATTACGGCGGGCATGAAAAAGATAGAAGAGCGGGAACGTGAGCTTATCCTCACCTGCGAAAGCCCTGACCTGACCGCTGTTCGAAAGCTTGCGGAGAAATTCCCCGGAAGCGTGCGTATGACTCTTGGCGCACTCCCCGCCATCACCGTGAAAAAGCAGAGAGGCGCCCAGACTGCAGATTTCCTCGCTGACTTTTTAACGGAATATATACAATTAACTGCAGAAAACCGGTAGAAAAAAGTTATCTTTTGTGGTATTATAAACTGAAGATTCCACCAACGGAGATATTTATGAGAAAAATAATTTCACTTATTCTGGCTCTTATATTCTGCCTCTCCCTTGCCTCCTGCGGCGGCGACAAGACCCCCGCGGTGCTGACTCTCGGAGAGCACAGCTTTACCGAGGCTATGTACAGCTACTGGGCAAGCAGCTATAAGGGCAACTATATATACAGCTACGAGGACGTTGAAAACAAGGCCGAATACTGGAGCTCAAAGCTTTCCGAGGAGCAGACCGTTGCCGAGTATTTCGACGGAGTTACCCTTGAGGCTGTGAAGACCACCCTCGTTGCCTCAAAGCTCTTCTCCGATTACGGCCTCTCCTATACGGAGTCTGAGCGCGAGAGCGTCAAGGCCTATATCTCTGACCTTATCGTTGAGCGCGCCGAGGGCAACAAGAATATGATGAACACTATGCTCGGCGAGTACGGCATCAACCTGAAGATACTTGAAAAGATATATCTTGAAGAGGAAAAGAGCGCAAAGGTATTTGAATATCTCTATGGGGAGAACGGCAAAGAGGCCCTCACCGCCGAGGATTTTGAAAAATTCTATAAGGATAATTACGTCCGCCTCCAGCTCATCTATATCAATAACGCCTACGAATACGTTACCGACGACGAGGGCAACCGCGTTACGGGAAGCGACGGCTATTATATGACCGAGGAGCTTGACGAAAAGACGAAGGCCGAGAAGGATGCCGCCATCAAAGCCGTGGAGGATGCCCTTGCCAAGGGAGAGGACTTTGACAAGCTCTACGAAAAATACTCCGAGCTCAAGACCTACAAAAACGGATATTACTACTCCGCCTCCGGCTCCTACTCCGATATGCTCTACTACCGCCTCGTTGCCGAATGCGAAAAGCTTGAGGTGGGCGGCACCGCAACGGTTGAGTCCGACACGGGCACCTGCATTATCAAAAAGCTCCCTCTTGACGACGGAGCCTGGTCCAACAAGGACAACGCAGATTTCTTCGGAAAGGACAGCGCAGATTTCAAGGATACCGTTCGCCAGAGCGCATACCGCGCCCTTATCGAAAGCTATTTCGACGATATCACCGTAGACACAAAGACCATCAAGAAATATTCCGTTTCCACCGTTACACCTGCGTACTTCTTCTGAGTTAAAATAGAAGAGAGAAATAATATGTAAACAAAAGAATAACCGCCCTGCTGACGCAGAGGCGGTTATTAGTTTATTTAAGTCCTATAAAAAAGTCGTCATATGTGCAACCGTATATCTCTCTGAGCTCAACAATTACGCTTGCCCGTATATTCAGCTCTCCCGCCTCGTATTTGGCATAGGTGGTTCTGCCTATATCGCACCCGCGGCGCTGCAGCTCTGCACAAAGCTTTTCCTGCGACAGACCCGCATTATTTCTCAGCCTTCTCAGATTTTCGCCCATATTCAGATCCCTGCGAATTTTCTGTTCCATATAGCACCCTTCATATCATTTTTGACCAATATTGGTTGCAACCATATGTATTGTATGCTATAATTACCTCGATTATTGTCCGCTATATTGGTCAATACGAGGGGATAACGTATGAAAGCCTGCACTTTTTTCGGTCACAAAACGGTGACCCAAGATATTTCGAAAAAATTGAAGAAAGTTATCTGCTATCTGATAGAAGCCTGCTCCGTTGATACCTTTTACGTTGGATGCCAAGGGGGATTCGACCGAATGGTCATTTCTGCGCTGAAAAGTGCAGAAAAAGAATATCCTCATATCTCCTTTTTCGTTGTCCTTGCGTATTACAGAGAGGCCTCTGAAATATCGGTTGCCTCCTGCAATACTGTTTTTCCCCATTCTGCTGCAATTTCTCCGCCGCGCTTTGCCATTGACAAAAGAAACCGCTGGATGATAGAGCGATCGGACTATGCGATAACATACGTTTACAAAAACGGCGGCGCAAAAAAATACAAGGATATTTGCATAAAAAAGAAAAAGCGCATTCTCGAGCTATCTGATTAAAAACGAAGAAAACCGCCTGCAAGGCGGTTTTCTGTTGTTTTTATTTTTAGGACAGATTGCAAACTTAAAGTTAAGTGTTACGTTACGTCCTCGCTGACGCGAGGATCTAAGCAAGTCCTTCCCCCAAAGATTCGGGGGAAGGTGGCTCCTTAAAATGAAGCTTGACTATTGCTTTCTATATTTCCGGCTGATGGCTTTAAACTAAGACAGACTATATGGGGGAGACGGATGAGGGTTTGCTATCTGGACGAGAGCTGTCTTTGAAATCAAGTTGAGCGATACTTGATTAATAAATCTGCAGTTATTCTCCTATGCCTTGCATACAGAAATTTTTAGCATCGGTTCGCACCCAGGTAGCAAACCCTCATCCACCGCAAGCGGTCCCCCTTCCCCCAGTTCTTCGGGGGAAGGACTTGTCTTGAGCCTTCCCCCATGATTGGGGGGAAGGTGGCTCCTTAAAGTGAGGCTTGACTATTGCTTTCTATATTTCCGGCTGATGGCTTTAGATTGAGATAGCCTATATGGGGGAGACGGAAGAGGGTTGCTATCTGGACGAGAGCTGTCTTTCAAATTAAGTTGAGCAACATTTGAAAAATAAATTTAACACTATTCTCCTATGCCTCGCATACAGAAATTTTTAGTATCAGTTCGCACCCAGGTAGCAACCCTCTTCCGTCACCGCCTATGAAGATAACAAAAGTTTATAATACAACTCTGGAAATACCGTTTCTATAAAATTTCAAGTTCCTGCATCGGTGACACCTTCCCCCCAATCATGGGGGAAGGCTTGGTTTAGTCCTTCGCCTCGTTTGCAGCCGTATCGTCTGAGCAAATCCTTTTTCTTCTTTTCCCTCTTCTCTCAACAAACGGCGGCCGTTTGTTGCCCTCACGCTCCTTTTGGTATCCTTATGACTATCTCCGTGTCGCTTGCGGTCTCGCGACGCAAGGTTTGCACGTCTATTCCCGACAGGCGCACCGTTTCCACGGCGCGGTCTATGGTATTATAAAGGATACGCACGTCCTTCAATATAAGCTTCGTTCTGCCCGCCGCCCTCTCCCGGGCCTTCTCCTCCTTCTTTGCCTCAAGGAGACGGTCTACGTATTCCTCCGTTGCCGCAACGTTCATCTCCCGTCGTATGACCGTGTGCATACAGGAAAGGCGGCTCTCCTCATCCTTTAATCGGAGGAGGGCCCTCGCGTGGCGCTCGCTGAGAGAGGCCGAGAGTATTGCCTCCCGCTCCTCCTCCCCAAGGCGGAGCAGCCTCAGCTTATTGGCAACGTAGGACTGAGAGCAGGAGAGACGGGCAGCTATCTTCTCCTGAGTGAGGCAATGTACGCTCATCAGCTTGCGGATGGCCTCCGCCTCCTCAAACATATTAAGGTCCTCCCGCTGAATATTCTCAACGATGGCCATATGGGCGCTCTCCTCGGCATCGGCATCAAGCATGATGCAGGGAACCTCCTGCATACCGAGGCGCTTTGCCGCCCTCAGTCGCCTCTCCCCCGCCACAAGCTCATACACCCCCGCCCCCTCGTGGGGCATTCTTACGCAAAGGGGCTGTATGATACCGTGGATGCGGATGCTGTCTGCAAGGCGAAGTATTGCATCATCCGTAAAGGACCTGCGCGGCTGGGCGGGATTCGGCACGATATCCTCAACGTTTACACAAAAAACGAGCCTCACCCTGCCCATCTCATTCTTATTTTCAGCTTCACTTTTCAAATTCCTTGACATTTCCCTGTTCCTTTCTTTTTTCTGTAACAGGATGATACCACCCGAGAGTTGAAAAGACGGCGGAAATATCGGTGAATTTTATAACTGTTTTTGCACTATTTGCAAATAAAAAAGCCTCTCTGAAAAATCAGAGAGGTTTTTTAGATATCTGTGAAAAATTACGGGGATACGCCTCGGGAGTTTTCGAATCCTTTCTGTAAATGAGGAGAAACCTCGCATCATCCATATCGGGGAGAGCATACTGTCGCTTTTCCACAAAGGTAAGGCCAAGCTTTTTCGCCGCGCTCCTTGCCTCCTCGTGCTCCTCCTCGGCGGCGGCTCCCTTCATGGAAACGAAATATCCGCCAACCTTGAGAAAGGGAGCGCAAAGCTCCATAAGAACGTTGAGTCGGGCTACGGCGCGGGCTGTGCATATATCAAAGTCCTCTCTCCACCGGCCTCTTGCCGCCTCCTCCGCGCGGGCAGGTGTTGCCCTGAAGTTCTCAATGCCTGCAAGGGCGGCAGTTTCGTTCATATACACCGTCTTTTTCGCCGTGGAATCCATTGCAGAGACGGAAATATGGGGCAGGGCAGCCGCAACGGGCAAGGAAGGAAAGCCTGCTCCGCTTCCAACGTCCAGAAGCCTCTGTCCCTCTCCTGCGAGAGAGCCGATGCAGTCTGCGGCGAAAAGGCAGTCGATGACGTGCTTTTTCAGCACCTCCTCAGGCTCGGTGATGGCGGTGAGATTAAACTGCTTTGATCTGAGATCAAGCTGCTCGCATATTGTATAAAGCTTTTCCTCGCATCCCTCTGAAAGATGGGAGAGACGGGCCTTTTCGCAAAGGGCGGAAAGCCTTTCTGAAAACTGTTCCTTAGTATATATCATAAACACCTCAAATTATCTTACCTGTGAGGGAGATTATCAGCTTCAGGTCATCGCCCACCTCGGCGCGGGGGCCGTAGGCGGCTTTATTTCTTCTTATTGCGCCGCATTCCGTGCATCTGTGGGTTATTATATATCCCTTCTTTGCATCGGGCTCTGCAGACACGGGCTCCATAAGGCCCTTGCATTCGCTGGCGCGGTCGCCGGGGTTTTCATCAAGATGGCGGCTCCAGAGGCAATAGGGGCAATGGTTTCGCGAGGTATAGCCAAGGGGCGGTACCTCCTTATTGCAATGGCCGCAAATGAAGCCGGAATCGTTTTTTGTAAATCTTTTGTTTTCCATAAAACCTCAAAAACAGAAAATAATTATGAATATCCGCCAAAAGGGCGGAAATACTATCTTCGAAGAATACGGGCAGAAGCCCACGAAAGGAATATCCTATGAAAAAGCTTATATCTGCCGCTCTTGCGGCTTTGCTCTTCGCCTTTTTATTTGCAACCTGCATCTCTGCCAACAGCCCTATGATGAACGGGGCGGAAAACGGCATGCGCGACGCGGTCAGCGGCGCGGAAAGCATGGTTGACGATGCCGTCAGCGGAGCTGAGAGCATCCTTGACCCCGACAACGGAGACCCCGAGGCCGAAAGCGACGGCATTGTTGACGACAAGGACACCGCCATGGACGACACAAAGGAGGACACAAAAAAGGATACAACAAACGAAAAGCCCTCCACCGAGCGTGACACCACGGCAAACACAACGGAAAACAAGAACGACAGCGAGACCACGGGCACCCTTGAGGGAATGGACCTTGAGGAAAAGGGCATCAACCCTTGGGCCATCGTCATTGCGGTCATCGTAGTTATCGCGGTCCTCGTTCTTATCTTCGTGCTTATCCCCAAGCGCCGCCACTGATTTTTTACCTTATTTACCGACGCAGAAGCGGGCAAATATGCGGGAAACTATATCCTCGGTGACGCCGCGGCCGTCAATAAGGGAAAGAGAGGCTATTGCGCTCTCGCAAAGGGTGCATACGGCGTCGTAGGGATCACCGTAGAGAAGGGCGTCTCTCGCCTCCGTCAGAAGTGAGATGACGTTCTCCACCGCCGCCTTATGGCGTGCCTCCCATATTACCGCATCCGTGCCGAGAGATATGCGATCCTCATTGAAGAGAGAGCTTATGGCTGAGTAAAGAGCCTCCTCTCCCTCCTTATATTTTGCAGACATTACTACCGTTTTATCATTTGAAAGAGAAATTCTTTCATCAGCCGTAAAGCTCGCCGTATCGGATTTATTGATAACGGCGATCTTTGCGCAGTCTAACTCCGAGAGGAAGGAAAGCAGCTCCCTTTCATCCTCGGAAAGCTCTCTCGAGCCATCGAAAACGGAGATTATGAGCTCCGCCTCTCTCATAGAGGCGCGGGCGCGGTCAACGCCGATGCTCTCAACCGCATCTCCCGTTTCGCGAATGCCCGCCGTATCGGCAAGTCGAAGGGTTATTCCCCCTGCGTCCACCGTTTCCCAAAGGGTATCGCGGGTGGTTCCCGCAATATCGGTGACTATGGCTCTTTCCGAGCCGCAGAGAAGATTATAAAGAGTGCTCTTTCCGCAATTGGGAGAGCCGCAGATAACGGTGACAACGCCGTCTGCAACGGCGCTGCCCGTTTTATAGGTGCGAAGAAGGGCATTGAGGCTTTCGATGCTCTCGGAAATGACCTTTCCTATCTGCTCCTCGCCCTCGTTTCCTATATCCTCATCGGGATAGTCTATAACTGCATAGAGGGCTGAAAGCACGTCGGCAAGGGAATTTCTTATCCCCTCGGTCTTTTCTCTCAGGGAGCCTCTGAGGGCGCCTGAGGCAAGACGGCGGCGGCTGTCCGTATCCGCATCTATAAGTCTGCCCACGGCCTCCGCCTCGGATAGAGAGAGTCTTCCGTTTACGAAGGCGCGGCGGGTGAATTCTCCCGCCTCTGCGGGAACGGCCCCCGCCTTGAAAACGCAGGAGAGCACCGCCTGAGTTACGGCAACGCCGCCGTGACAGCTGATCTCGCAGGAGGCCTCACCCGTAAATGATGCGCCCTCCTCAAAATAGACGGCGATACCCGTATCTATTATCTCCTCCCCGTCTACGATAGAGCCGAAAACGGCCCTGCGGGGACACTCTGCGGGAGATCTCCCCTTTGAGCGAAAGCACTTTTCAAGAATATGGGCGCTTTTTTCACCGCTTACGCGGATAACGGCGATGCCGCCCTTACCCTTAGGCGTTGAAATAGCCGCAACAGTCTCTCCGATCATACTAAAACCCTTTTTCTTTCAATTTTACTAAAAACAACGGAGGATGATTTCATCCTCCGTTGTTTTTCCGTTTACTCAGCGTCAGACTCTACAACGCTGTCTGCAACAGCGTCAACGGCGCTGAGAAGCTCGCCGGATGCGGTATCAACCACCTCGGCTGCCTTCTCCTGGCCCTTATGTCTTCCGTTTGAACGGCGGCGGCGCTGAACTCTGTCCGCTCCCTCGTAGCAAACTACGATCTTGCGGTTTTCATCGCTGCCCACGGAATGAGTAGACACGTTTTCAATATCCTGGATCTCGGAGTGGATGATCCTTCTCTCGAAGGGGTTCATAGGCTCGAGAACGATATTGCGCTTATATTTAACAGCCTTTGCCGCTGTTCTTCTTGCAAGACCTCTGAGAGTTTCCTCGCGCTTGGCGCGGTAATCCTCAATATCAACAATGATCTTGACAAACTCCTTGGAGGAGGAGCCGCCCTTGCGGTGAGCGCAGAGGTTTACCAGATACTGGATAGCATCGAGGGTCTCGCCGTGGTGTCCTATAAGGATACCTGCGCCCTCGCCTACGATCTCAATATGAGGATAGGTGTTTCCGCCGATGCCGGAGGGCTCGTTGCCTGTATACTTCGCCTCGGCGTTTACGCCCATGTCGCGAAGGATGGTATTTGCAAAGGTGAGGGCGCACTCAAGCTCCTTCTCGGTGACCTCGATCACCTTGGGCTCCTTGATAACGGGAGCAGCCTTTTCGCGCTTCTCTGCCTTCTTTTCTTCTGCTTTCTCCGCATTCTCGGCCTTTTCAGCCTTAGGTGCAGGAGCCGCCTTCTCGCGCTTTTCGTGCTTCTTCTCGCGCTTCTCAGGCTTTCTTTCGGGCTTTTTCTCTTCGGCCTTCTCAGCCTTGGGCTTTTCATCGCCGCCGCCCTTATTCGTAGTCACTCCGAGACCCTTGATGGATGCCACGATGCCGGAAAGATCCGTATCCTCATCATCCTCAACGTCGTTGATGATGACCTTGATCTTCGCGGGAGATGCGCCGATGCCGAAGATACCGCGGCGGGGCATTTCGAGAATATCGAACTGCACGTTATCGCCGTTATACTTAGCCTGCGCCTCAGCCATGGCCTCTTCCAGAGTCTTACCCTGAATGATTATTTCTTCTGCCATAAATTCTCCAAATTATTCTTAATTTATTCCGCAAGACAAAAACGGTTGCACCGTCAAAGGAAATATGGCATTACTTCTTCTTGTAACGCTTTGATCCGCGGTCATCCTTCATTACGGGGGCATCCGCGAGATCTATGGGGGGTTCGCTTGTTTCTTCTTTCACGTCCTCCACCTTCTCCTCAGCCTTCTCGCTGATGGCGGGAGCGTTATACTCCTCGTCGTCGATATGATGGAGGGAGCGCTTTCTCTCGCCCGTATAGGGAACGGAGGGCGCCTTATTCTTATTGTTCTTACGCTTCGTTCCCGCAAGCTCCTTCTCGGCCTTCTTATAATCCTCCTCGGTGAACTTGGGCATAGGCATTATAAGTGAGAGAATGAACTGCTGGAGAGTGGAAGCGATGGAGCGGTATATCCAGTATACGCCTACTGCTGCAGGGAGAGAGAAGGAGATCCATGCAGAAAGAAGAGGCATGGAATACATCATCATCTTCATGGAGCAGCCGTTCTGCTGCTGCTGCATCGTGGGATCCTGGTATGTGAACTTTTTTGAGAGCATCTGGCTTACGATCATCGTTACCACGATAAGCACGGGAACGAGAAGAAGGGGCCAAAGCTCCTTGAAGTTTTCCGCATTGGGGTAAGGGGGGTTTGCAGAGAAGTCAAGACCGAATGCCTTGAACTGAGGGAGAACGGTATCCGCGGTGAGCTTATCGGAGATGCCGTATGCAAACTCCTCAAGCTTTTCGCCGGCTCCGCTTTCTCTCCAGGCGTTGATCTGGTTGATGACCTCGTACTGAGCGGCGCGGGCATTTCCCACGTTCTTTTCAGTGAACTCGGTGACCTTCTCGGTTATGATGTTCTTCGTTGCCGCATCGGAAAGAAGATCGGCAGCGTAGAACTTATTGAGAAGAGTGGCGATCTCTTCCTTGGTCAGCCAATACATATGCTGAAGGGGAGCAACGATAACGTTATACAGCGCCATAATGATGGGAAGCTGGATAAGCATGGGGAGACAGCCTGAAAGAGGGCTGTAGCCGTGCTCCTGATAGAGGGCCATGGTCTCTTCCTGCATCTTCTGCTTCGTTTGCTGATCCTCGCGGCCCGCGTACTTCTTGCGGATAGCCGCCGCCATGGGTGCAATGCTTGCCTGCTTGAGCATATTCTTATGCTGCTTGATACCGAATAACAGACAGAGAAGTATCTGAATGATAAGGGTAAAGAAGATCAAGGCAATAAGATAGTTGTTTCCGGGGCTGAGCCACAGACACGCCTTCATCAGCCAGCCGAAGGGCATAGCTATGATTTCAAATATTTTTCCCATTTTTAGTTTCTTTCGTTTTTTAGTTTTTCTTTTTCCTCTTCCTCTCGGGAACAGGATCGTATCCGCCCTTTGACCATGGGTTGCATCTCAAAATGCGCCAAAAGCTCAGGGCAAGACCGCATATTATTCCCCACTCCTCCACGGCCTCAATACAATACTGAGAGCAGCTCGGCACAAATCTGCACGAGGGAGGAAGCAAGGGGGAGATAAAGCGCCGATAAAATCTTACCGGCAACAGAACCACGCTTCTCAGAAGCTTAGCTATTCTGTTCATTTTTGTTTTCAAGCATATCAAGTCGGCGGAGACAATACTGCATATCACGCATTGCGTCCTGCATTTTAACGACCGTAGCGGGCTCTCTCGCCGCAATGACGATAAGATATCCCTTTTTGATGCCTATGCCGTCCTCGA
Source organism: Candidatus Avispirillum sp. (assembly GCA_045545335.1). Lineage (GTDB taxonomy): Bacteria > Bacillota > Clostridia > Oscillospirales > CAG-272 > Avispirillum. Next base: position 10,951 of record JAZQAS010000008.1, read on the forward strand.
TGAGTCTGTACGCCTCGCGTATGACTCTCTTGGCTCTGTTTCTCTCTACGGCGCCTCCGATCTTCTTTGAGGCTGTGATCCCCACTCTGTTGACAGCTTTCTTTTCGGGGTTCGCTTTTCTTAAAAATTTCGCTTTTTTATCTCGGAGAACATATACGCAAAGACTTGCGGCGGCGGCTCTTTTGCCGCCCGAATACGTCTTGCGGTACAGATGATTTTCCTTTATTGCGCAAAGCTTCACGGCATCCTCCAAAATCAGATTTAAAAACAAAAACCTCCGATACGGTCCGTTGCGGAGCCACGTCGGAGGTAGTCGGTCATATTTAAGCAGTCCTCGGGTTCTCCTTGGTCCTCTTTGACCGACGTCGGCCTTATTCAGACAAGCAAAAACTTAGTGAGTAAGTCTTGCTCTGCCCTTTGCGCGACGTCTCTTGAGTACTTTTCTGCCGTCAGCAGTCTTCATTCTCTTTCTGAAGCCGTGCTCCTTCTTTCTCTGGCGCTTTTTGGGCTGATATGTTCTAAGCATATTCGCACCTCCTTACAGGTTTATGGAAAATTTATTATTTTCTTTTTTGTAGGGACAGGTGTCCCGTTCGCATAGGCATTGATTATTATACATAAGCCAAGGCCTTGTTGTCAAGAGTTTTTTGAAAACTATTTGCCTAAAATGAAATATTATTTCGCAAAAACGGGGCAATTTCGCTCTTTTTCTCAGTTTTTGTCCCGTTTTCGCCCGTTTTCTCAGCCTTCAAGACACAAAATTTCGTTTTCCTCAGCGTATTTTTCGGCAAAGCTGCCCTTGGCGCACACTAAAGTAAGCTCTCCGCACTCGTGGAAAGCGTTCTTTCCTATCTCCGCAACGCTCTCAGGCACCCACACCTTCTCAAGGGAGATCATACCCGCAAAGGCGCACTCGCCGATCTTTGTGACGCTCTCGGGGATATCCACGGTCTTAACCTTTTCGCATCCCGTGAAGGCATAGGAGCCGACTGCCGTGATGCCCCCGTGGAGACTGATCTCCTCAAGGGCGGTGCAGCTTGCAAAGGCATAATCGGAAACGGCGGTGATCCTCTCGGGGATATTCACTCTTGCAAGAGCATTGCAATCTGCAAAGGCATAGGAATCAAGCAGAGTGAGCCCCTCGGGGAGAGCGATCTCGCTGAGAGCGATGCAATGGCAGAATGCATACTGTCCGATCTCGCGAAGCGTTTTCGGAAGGACCACGTTATCAAGCTTTTCGCAATAATAGAAGGTGCTCTTGCCTATCTTTTCAAGGCCCTCTGAAAGGACTACCCTTTCAAGAGAGGTACAGTTATTGAAAAGCGCGTCGGGAAGGGTCTTTACAGACGAGGGTATCTCTATGCTCTTGAGAGACACGCACTCTCCGAAGGCATAGGAGCCGAGGCTCTCAAGGCTTTCGGGAAGCTTCACCGTCTCAAGAGCGGCGCAGGCGGAAAAGCCCTGCTCGCCGATGGAGGTGAGCCCCTCGTTAAATACTATCTCCTTAAGATTTGCGCATCCGCCGAAGCTGAATGAGCCCACGGTCTTTACGGAGGCGGGTATCTCCACCTTTTTGAGAGAGGAGCAGAAATAGAAGGCTCCGTCCTCGATTGCCGTTACCGTATGGGGGATAGTTACCTCGGAGAGGTACTTACAGTTTACGAAGGTGCCCTCAAGGATCACCGTGTTCTCCTCGGGGATCTCTATTTTTTCAAGGGAGGTGGCGTTCTGGAAGGCGTATTTCTCAAAATACTTCACGTTCTCGCCAAGGCCCACCCTCATAACGGAGCTCTTATTGTAAAAGCAGCTCTGACCCACGGTCATAACGGGGGCGCCGTCTATCTCATTTGGGATATTGACGCTTCTCTCCTCGCCGAGATAATAGGAAAGAGTAACTGTGCCGTCCTCATAAAGGGCGTAGATATAATCCTCGCCGCGAAGGCCCGCCTTCTCAAGAGGGCTGCCCTCGGGGTTTTTGGGGGCGGTGTTCTCAACGATATCCTTTTCAAAAACGGCGCGATCGGAGAAAAACGCATTATATACTATAAGCGCGGCTCCTCCCAGGATCAGCACAGCTCCGAGGACCACGGCCAGAACCGTGAGGGCGCGCCTTGCCCTTCTCTTTTTCTCAGCGGCCCTTATCTCTCTTTTTTCCTCAAGGGTCAGCTTATTTTTCCCTTTCGCGTTTCTCTTCTTCATACATCACCTGCATATAATCCTTATACATTTCCTTTTTCTTATCGTCCTCCTCCATCTTCTTGACAGCGCCCTTGGGGACGTGGAGGCTCTGCACCGTTGAAATAACGCAAAGCACGGCTCCCGCAACGGCAATAAGACCGAGAATGGCGGCGGGAACGCCCATTATCTCAAGAATGAGGCCAAGCTCGATGGCCTCTGCGGAGTAGCGCATAAACATCATCAGAATGCCCACCGCGCCAACGAATATCATAATGACGCCTGCGAGAAATCTCCAGTCGGACATTGGGGTATGATCGGGGGT
>JAZQAS010000009.1:0-26877 GCA_045545335.1 Candidatus Avispirillum sp.
TTTGATTGCCTTAATTTCCGCCGTGAGGATATCTCCTGCGATATGGTAGGTCTTGAGCCTCAGTGGATGACAAAGCACTACGATACCTCCATCGATAAGAAGTGGGACGAGGAGCGCTTCTATATCCCCGGCTGGCTTCCCGAAAATCAGTCCGGCCCCGAGACCTTCTTCTACGCTCTTCGCGAGATGGGCTTCAAGTTCTCTCTCTGGCTCTGCCAGAACTACGACCTTCTCTGGGAGGAGGAGCGTCAGTGCGGCGTGAGAGCAAAGGAGTTCGGCAAGGAGTATACCTACGAGGGCGCATCTATCCTTGACCCCCACTTTGCTTGCCCCATGTATATGGACGGCCTTACACACAAAGAGATCCCTTGGTTTGACCACCTCAAGAAGTTCTGCGATAACGGCGCTTCCTGCTTCAAGCTTGACGGCGCTTTCCAGGTAAACGACCACCCCGACAGACTCTGGGCAGGTAAGTACTTCGACGACGAGGTACATAACGTATATCCCGTAATCTACGTAAAGCAGATGCAGGAGGGCTTCACAGGCCACACAGGCAGACGTGCAGTTGTTTATACTCCTTGCGTTTATGCAGGTACACAGCGCTACGCTTCCTCCTGGGCAGGAGACACAGGCGGCGGATACGACACAGTTGTTGCAATGCTCAACTTCGGTCTCTCCGGCCACTCCAACGCAACCTGCGATATGGAGGCAACGAGCCTTGAGGGTATCCACTACGGCTTCCTCACTCCCTGGACTCAGCAGCTTGCATGGAGAACATGGAATCAGCCTTGGTTCCTCCGCGATGAGCTCAGCACAGCTATCCGCGAGTACTCTCACATGAGAAACAGCCTCTTCCCCTACATCTACTCCATGGCTCACAAGGCAAATGAGACTGCACTTCCTATGACACGTGCTCTCTCTCTTATGTGGCCCGAAAAGGCTGAATACGACTACATCACAAACGAGTATATGTTCGGAGACAGCTTCCTCGTTGCAGTATTCGATATGAAGGTAACACTTCCCGAGGGCAAGTGGGTAGACTACTTCACAGGCGACATTTACGAGGGCGGCCAGACTATCGAGTATAAGGTTCCCGCAGGCAAGGGCGGCGCAATGATGGTCAAGGCAGGCAGCGTATTCTGCACTCAGGATTATCAGAAATATATCGAGAAGTCCATTCCCGAAAACTACCATATCAACGTATATCCCGGCGGATGCGGCAGCTTCACTCTCTACGAGGATGACGGCTACACATACGACTACGAGGACGGCAAGGTTGCAAAAACTCTCATCGAGCTTTGCGGCGACGAGTCTGCGTTCTCTCTCACAGTTAATATGCGTGAGGGCAGCTACGATGGCCGCGAAAAGACTGCTGACAGCCTTCTCTCCGATCCCGATATTCTCGGTATGGGCGACGTTACTTCTTTTGACGTTATCATCAACGGTGTTGCAAAGAGCGTAACTCTTGACGGCGAGGCAGTTGATTTCTGCACCTGCGACGGAAAGACCACAAGATTTGCAATTTCCAAGGACGACCACAGAGCACGCAAGCTCACATATAAGGTTGAGATGTAATTTCAATCCAATAAAAAAGACCGCGATAGCGGTCTTTTTTGTTGGGTAAGGAAAGCCACCGCTCCCGTTTGGAAACGAACGGTTTAAAGAAGAACGGTACGTAGGCGGAAGAACGATATTTATATTTGTAGGGACAGGCGTCCTCGACTGTCCTAATAACGAGACGATATTTACAGCAAATCGTCACGTCTTCAACGGACAGTCGGGGACGCCTGTCCCTACAACAACGTGTGTCTTTCACGTTCGTTTGTGCATCAAATTTTATTCGGTTCGCGTGCAGATATCGGACGTGCAATGCACGCCCCTACAACAACGTTACTGCAAATCTCCACTATCAACCTAAATTTTGATAACTCAAAAGGCTGTCGCGTATGCGACAGCCTTATCTTAGTTAATGCACTCAAAGTTCGTCTCTTCTGTATGTTTTTGAGATGTATTCTTTTGCGATCGGTTCTTTTTTTGCAAAGCCATTGAAGCGCTCTGCGGCTTTAGCTTTGATATTACGGAGTGCTCTTGTGATATCTTTTTCACTTCCTTCAGCAACAGATACCGATATTTTATGAGCAATATCAGAAGCGATCACATAAGAAGCAAGGCTGAGCTCTTCGCTCCCCGCTGTTTCGGAAGCCCCAAGCAGCGATCTTGCAAGCTCAAGTGCTTTCTTTCCGATCACTTCGTAATCATCGTTTGAAGTGAACCAAAGCTCTTTGGCCTTTTTATTCATCGCAAAGCTTATGAGCTCATACATATTAAGAAGCAGTAATCGGCGAAACTCGGCAGTGCTTTTTTCAAAAAGCTGTTCCTTTTTCTGCTCCTTGGATTGATACCAGCTTGAAAAATACTTATCATATATGTGAAGCGCTTTTTCGGTAGCGCCCTGCGCGTGACAGATCTTTGCCTGCAGATTTCTTGCATCAAGCCTGATCCGCTCGTCTGTGCTGCTATCAAGAATACTCTCCGTAGTTGCCCAAAGCTCGTCACGTTTTTCAATAAGGACTTTCGGATCATTGTCCGCATATCCGCCGGCAATATGCCATGCAACTGCGTTCATTATTCTGTGATCACCGTGATATTTCATTATACCGCGGGAAATACACTCTCCGGCTTCTTCGTTCTTGCCCTCTCTCAGAAGAGCAACGTATTCATTGAGGATATCGTTGATCTCACGCTCTGCGACAGTGGCATCATAGCCCATAAGATCGTCAATGCTGATGCTGAAATAATTTGCAAGAGGGAAAAGAAGGGTAATATCGGGAAGGGTGTCCCCTCGTTCCCATTTGCTTACGGCGGCACTTGATACGTTCAAGTACTCGGCAAGCTGTTCCTGCGTGATATTCTTTTCCCTTCTCAGTCTTTTGATGTTTTCTCCGATAGTGATTTTCATAATATAGCGGTTCCTTTCAATAATATGTGAACAGATCTGTTTCTGCTATTATGATACATCAAACGCCCGCGAAAGTACAGAACCTGTCAGGAAAAGTCAAATTAACCTGCGGTTGATTTTTTGAACTTGCAATAAATAATTGTGATATCGTAGGTTTGCACAAACCTCGTAGGGGAGTGCCTTGGTACTCCCGTTTGCAAACGAACGGTTAAGGAAAAACGATTTGTCAACGGGAGAACGTTAATTCTATTTGTAGGGACAGGCGTGCCCGGCTGTCCTAATAACGAGACGATATTTACAGCAAATCGTTACGTCTTCAACGGACAGTCGGGGACGCCTGTCCCTACAACAATGTATAACTTTTGCGTTTGTGCCTGCATCAAATTTCGTCCCGTTCGCGTGCAGATATCGGACGTGCAATGCACGCCCCTACGAGCAAACGGAAAATTTACGCAAAATTGTATGGGTATCGGTATACGAAAGGCCCCCGCAAACCCGTAGGGGAGTGCCTTGTGTACTCCCGTTTGGAAACGAACGGTTTAAAAAAGAACGGTACGTAGGCGGAAGAACGATATTTATATTTGTAGGGACAGGCGTCCTCGACTGTCCTAATAACGAGACGATATTTACAGCAAATCGTTACGTTTTCAACGGACAGTCGGGGACGCCTGTCCCTACAACAACGTGTGTCTTTCACGTTCGTTTGTGCATCAAATTTTATTCGGTTCGCGTACAGATATCGGACGTCGCCCCCTACAAATGCACCGTTCATCTCTCTATCAACTCCATGATAACTCAAAAGGCTGTCGCGTATGCGACAGCCCTTACTGTATCTATCTTATTTAAAAAACTCGCGAAGCGATCTGTAAGCTTCGATCATCAGTTTCACTGTCACGAAAGCAAAAAACGCAAAAAATACGGAAAAAAGTACCCAGGCGGCAATGTTGTCGGGTGCGAAAACAATAATAGAGATCAAAAGCAAAAGATATATTACAAGGTGAACTATAGGGGGAACGATCATTCCGCGAAAGTGCATTTTGCCGTCCCCGTCTCTTTCAAAGCGCCCCTTAAAGGTAACGTAAAATCTTCCGTTTCGTATTATGGGAAAGGGCTCAACGTAAGCGCCGCAGATCTCCTCGCTTCGGCGCTCAAAGCAAAGCTCCTCTTTGCCGGCGGAGAGAATGGCGTCTAAAATGCGAGAAATCTTCGTCTTTTCTGTGTGCAGGTCTATTTGCTCTATATAATGCTCTTTATCCTTTGTGAGAAGAAAATCGAATTTTTTCATACAAAAAACTCCTCAAGCTCTTTGTAAAGATGGCGGCTCTGAATAAAAAAGGAGATCACGGCGATGATAAGGCCAACGGTGGCGATGGCCGTCATTTCAAAGCTTTTTATCACGAACACGGAAAGCAGGAGAATGAGAACGAGCAAAGCGCAAGCTAACGTATTCGGATACGCAAAGCCGCGAAAATGCAGCGCTCCGCTACTGTCGAGGGTAAAGCTTGCGGTGAAACCGGGCATGGTGGCGCCGTATTTGAACGCGTTATAATAACAGTAATATCCGAATATCTTATCTCCCTGAGGCTTGAAATGAATGCCTTTCAGGAATCTCTTTCCGATAAATCTTTCGCTCTTTTCGTATTCGGCGTCAAGGCTTTTCATTTTTTCAATATAGTGCTCTCGGGGACGGCTGAGAACAAAGTCAAATCTTGTCATTATCATCCCTCCTTTTTATCATTATAACATCTGCTTTTGTACCCGTCAACGGAGAAGCCCGCCGTTTTTTACCAAAAAGGGAAAATTGGGTAAAGGCTCGCGCGTTGGTTAGGCTTTGTTGACAAAGGAGGGTTTATAGGCTATAATGGATGGGAAACTTGAAAAGGTACGGTCAGATTTATGTATAAGCTCAATCATTTCGCCGCCCGACACAGACATCTTATGAAGGTGCTGACCACTGTTCTGTGGTTCGGCTTCTGGACAGTTCTTTCGGTGTATCTCCACGTTAACTATATTATCTGCGGCATTTGCGCCATCGTATGCGCGGGTGTATATCTCATTTGGGTTGAGGCCGCGCCCCAGCACATTATGCTGAAGGCAAGCGAAAAGTATACTAAGGAGTGCGATCCCTATCCCCTCCTTTCGGAAACGGAGAAGATACTCTCCTATGATCTCTCCGAGGCAAACCGTCAGCTCGCTCTTATGAATAAGTCCATGGCCCTTAGCGGGGCAGGCAGAAACGGCGAGGCATACGATATTCTCGCCTCTATCAATATTGATAAGCTTGCAGGCACCCCTTACGTTACAAAGATCGTCTATTACAACAACATAATGGACTTTACAACCCGCCTTTCCCGTTTCGACGAGGCGGAGCGCGCCTATGAAAAAATGATGCAGCTTTACGGCGATATGAAGGACTCAAAGCAAAAAAAGGCTCTTGAGGGCACGGTGGCCTGCGCTCATTATATGGCGATGTACCGCAGGGGCGAATATATGAAGGCCATTGAGCTTATCAATGCCATTGAGCCCACAAGCCCTTCGATGAAGGTGGATAACGCCCTTTTCTATGCGAAATGCTGTATCGCCCTCGGCGACGTTGAAAGGGCAAGAGAAACTCTCAATTTCGTTTGCGAAAACGGAAACCGTCTTTGCTTTGTGGACGAAGCAAGGGAAATTCTTAAAGCTATTTGACTTTACATTCCTTTCGGAATGTGTTATACTGAAAAAAACGAGATTCAGGAGTGCGGTATGGGAAAGATCACTATTCTTTCAGAAACAACAAAGAACCCCATAAGCCTTATCGGCGAGAGAGCAGGCATCTGCTGGGGCGCAAATATTGAGAACAAAGAGAGAAACTACAAGAGGGGTCTTGACTGTATCGAGGCAGGCCACGGACGCACTCTTGAGTACGTAAACGTGGAGCTTGTTATCGACGGCTATTCCGCACGTGTTATCCGCGAGTGGTACACCCACCTGGGCGGCGCTCCCACACGCTTGCAGGCAAGCACCCGCTATATCGACTACGCAAATTTTGAGTACGTTATGCCCCCAAAGGTTCAGAAAAACGAGGAGGCAAAAAAGATATACGAGGATGCAATGGCGGCAATAAGCGAGGCGGGCAAGGCTCTTGAGGAGCTTGGCATTCCCCGTGAGGACAGCGCAATGCTTCTCCCCCTCGGTATGACAACGAAGATAGTTGATAAGAGAAATATGAGAAATCTTATCGATATGTCCCGCCAGAGAATGTGTACCCGTGCGTACTGGGAGTACAGAGAGCTTTTCTCCGATATCTGCAAGGCGCTCCGCGAGTATTCCGAGGAGTGGGCTTATATCGTTGATACTCAGATGATGCCCAAGTGCGAGTACCTCGGCTACTGCCCCGAGACCTACTGCTGCGGCAGAAAGCCTAAGAAAGAGAAATAAGAAAAACGGTCCCCCTGCAAATTGATTTTGCAGGGGGATTTTCAATTAGGAATACATAGAGTTTAGATTCCTGTCATCCTGAGCGGAGCAAACAATCCGGTGAATTGTTTGCGAAGTCGAACCATCCCTTAGGATGGTGCCGAAGGCAGGATCTACAAAGAACCTTTGATATCTTCTATTATATTTCGTAGATCCCCCTACGGGCCCTCCCTATGGTCGGGTTCGACTTCGAAAACATCATACTATGATGTTTTCTCCGCTCAGGATGACATCACGGAATACAGCTTTGTATTATCAGTATCTCTAAATCTATCTCCTTGCCATAATTTCCGCCTTTTTTGCATATACTATATACCGTTATTTTGTATCTTAAAAGGAGAAGGCAATGGCAGACAAAACACTTAAATATTTCGGCACCGACGGCTTTCGCGGGGAGGCAAACGTAGGGCTCACCTCAATGCAGGCTTATCGGGTGGGCAGATTTCTCGGCTGGTATTTCGCGTCGCCCCTATGCGGCAGAAGCGACGGCGCTTACCGTCCCCGCATCGTCATCGGCAAGGACACCCGCCGCTCAAGCTATATGCTTGAATATTCTCTTGCCGCAGGCATCACCGCCTCGGGGGCTGACGCCTATATGCTCCACGTTATAACCACTCCCGGCGTTTCCTACGTTACGAGAAGCGACGGCTTTGACTGCGGCATTATGATAACTGCATCCCACAACCCCTTCACGGATAACGGGATCAAGGTCATAAACCGCTTTGGCGAGAAGCTGGACGACGAAACGGCGGCGCTTATTGAAGCATATATTGACGGTAATCTTTCGCTGCTTTCCGTATACGAGGACGATCTTCCTCTTGCAACGGGGGAGAAGATAGGCCGCATCGTTGACCACGTTTCGGGGCGCAACAGATACACGGGCTATCTCATTTCCCTTGCCTCCAATTCCTACAAGGGTCTTCGCATCGGTCTTGACTGCGCAAACGGAGCGGCCTGGAGCATTGCGAGAAACGTTTTCACCTCTCTCGGAGCTGAGCTTTGCCTTTTAGGATGCGAGCCTGACGGTCTCAACGTAAACCGCGGCTGCGGCTCCACCCATATTGAGGGGCTTTGTAAGACGGTGCGCGAGCGGCATCTTGACCTTGGCTTTGCCTTTGACGGCGACTCGGACCGCTGTCTTGCCGTTGATGAAAAGGGCCGCGTTGTGGACGGCGACAAGATAATGTATATCCTTGCGAAGCGTCTTAAGGGACGCGGAATGCTGACGGGAAACACGGTGGCCTGCACGGTGATGTCAAACAGCGGATTTTTCAAGAGCCTTCGGGATGAGGGCATTGAGGTATGCGAAACTGCGGTTGGCGACAGATTCGTATACGAATGTATGCAGGAAAAGGATCTGGCTCTCGGCGGCGAGCAATCGGGCCATATAATTATGCGAAAGTACGCCACAACGGGAGACGGTATCCTCACGGCAATTATGATCGCAGAGGAAATATGCGATAGGAAGCAGAGCCTTTCTCAGCTTTGCGAGGGCGTCAGCCTTTATCCTCAGTATGTAAAGAACCTCAAGGTCTGTGATAAGGATGCGGTCCTTGAGGACGACGGCGTGCAGGCGGCGGTCAAGGACGTTATGGAAAAAATAGGAGACCGCGGCAGGGTGCTCCTCAGAAAAAGCGGAACCGAGAGCGTTATCCGCGTTATGACGGAATGCGAAACAGAAGAGCTTTGCCGCACTTATGCCGAAGAAATAGCAAAGGCTATTGCAAAGGGAGGGCACTGCATTGACTAAGGATTTCAAAACTTCTCTTCTTTTTGACAGCATTCCTTCTTTTCTTTCTGAGCTTTTCGAAAGAAGTGAATTTCCTTGGGAAATACTGCCTCTCATCAAAGAGCGGGCAGAAAGGCTTATAGCTGAGGGGATAGAGGGATTTCTTCCCTATTGCGACGGAGTTCTCTGCGGAGAGGGCGTTCGCATCCATCCCTCGGCTCAGATAACGGCCCCCTGCATCATCGGCGCGGGGTGCGAGATACGCCCGGGGGCATATATCCGCGGAAACGTTATTTGCGGCGAGGGCTGCGTCATCGGAAATTCAACGGAGCTGAAAAACTGCATTCTTCTTGACCGCGTTCAGGTGCCACATTACAATTACGTAGGCGATTCCGTGCTTGGGAATGGGGCCCATCTTGGGGCGGGGGCCATCTGCTCAAATCTTCGTTCCGATAAGAAAAGCGTGGTCATCCACGGAGAGAGGGAATACGAGACGGGCCTTCGCAAGGTGGGGGCATTCGTCGGCGACGGTGCAGACGTGGGATGCGGGTGCGTTCTCAATCCGGGAACGGTCATCGGCAAGGGCAGCCGAGTCTATCCCTTAACGAGCCTTCGGGGAGTCTACCCATCGGGAGTTATAGTCAAGTCCGCCAATAATTGGAAAGCAATAAAATAGAAAAGAAGAAAACCGCCGAAGCGGTTTTCAACAACAATTATTCATTATTCATTATTCATTATTCATTCTATTTTATCGAGAACAGCATATCTCCGTAGGAGGGATAGGGCCAGCAGGCAGAGTCGCAAAGCTCCTCAAGGGCGTCGCCGTCTGCGCGCAGGGCGTTCATAGCGCCGATGACCTCGGTCTTATAGAATGCGGCGTTATCCTCCTTGCCTATGTTCTTTTCTCCCTGCTTCACCGCTGCCTCAAGGCGCTCGATGTTCATATAGAAGGAGTCCGTAAGGGCGCAAAGCTTTGAGAGAAGCTTCTTTTCCGCCTCGCAGGAGCCGTATTTTGCCTTCAGCTCGGCGTTTGCGCTGACTCTTGCGGCGTAATCGCTTGCGGCGGGGAAAATATCGTGGCGCGCCATATCAAGCATGGTAAGCGCTTCGATATGTATGATCTTCGTATAGTTTTCAAGCTGTATCTCGCGGCGGGCGATCATCTCGTTTTCGGAGAAAACGCCGTGGCGTGAGAAGAGGCGGATGTTTTTCTCATCCAGCATATGAGCAAGGGCGTCGGGAGTGGTGGGCAGATTTGCAAGGCCGCGCTGCTTTGCCTCTTCTATCCATTTCTCCTCATAGCCGTTGCCGTTGAAGATGATACGCTTGTGGTCTCTGATAGTATTTTTGATAAGCTGATGGAGGGTCTCGTTGAAGTTTTCCGCTCCCTCAAGAATATCGGAGAACTGACAGAGCACCTCGGCAAAGGCCGTATTGAGAACTGCGTTTGCCGTAGCGATGGATTGAGATGAGCCCGCCATACGGAACTCAAATTTGTTACCCGTAAAAGCGAAGGGGCTCGTGCGGTTACGGTCAGTATTATCCTTGGGGAACTTGGGCAGAGCGTGAACGCCGATCTTCATCTGAACGGTGTTCTTCGCGTAATAGCCACGGTCCTCCTCAATGGCGTTGAGTATCTCCGTCAGCTCGTCGCCAAGGAATATGGACATAACAGCGGGGGGCGCCTCGGCTCCGCCGAGACGGAGGTCGTTGCCCGCATCGGCAACGGATATGCGGAGCATTTCCTGATAGTCGTCAACAGCCTTGATAACTGCAACGAGCATAAGGAGGAACTGCGCGTTTTCGTGGGGGGTATCTCCGGGCTCAAGAAGGTTGAGACCCGTGTTGGTGGTGAGAGACCAGTTGTTGTGCTTACCGCTTCCGCTGACGCCTGCAAAGGGCTTTTCGTGAAGGAGGCATACCATACCGTGGCGGTCGGCCACCTTCTTCATCATCTCCATGGTTATCTGGTTCTGGTCAACGGCAACGTTTGCGCTGGAATATATGGGGGCAAGCTCGTGCTGAGCGGGGGCCGCCTCGTTGTGCTTGGTCTTTGAGAGTACGCCCATTTTCCAGAGGGTCTCGTCAAGGTCCTTCATATAAGCGGCAACGGGAGGCTTGAGGCTGCCCGAATAGTGGTCGTCAAGCTCCTGACCCTTGGGGGGCTTCTGCCCGAAAAGGGTCCTGCCCGTATAGATAAGGTCCTTTCTCTGCTCGAATATCTCCTTGGAGATAAGGAAATATTCCTGCTCGGCGCCTACCGATGCCTTAACGTTTGTAACGTCGTCGTGGCCGAAGAGACGAAGAATGCGAACCGCCTGCTTTGAGAGGGCCTCAAGGGAGCGGAGCAGAGGCGTTTTCTGGTCGAGGGCCTCGCCGCCGTAGGAGCAGAAGGCTGTGGGTATGCAGAGGGTGCCGTCCTTGATAAAAGCGTAGGAGGTAGGGTCCCAGGCTGTGTAGCCTCTTGCCTCAAAGGTGGAGCGGATACCGCCCGAGGGGAAGGAGGATGCATCAGACTCGCCGCGCACCAGAGCCTTGCCCGAAAACTCCATAATGACCTTTCCGTCGGGAGCGGGGGAGATAAAGCTGTCGTGCTTTTCGGCGGTGATGCCCGTCATGGGCTGGAACCAGTGGGTATAATGGGTAGCGCCGTTTTCAATGGCCCAGTCCTTCATTGCATTGGCAACAACGTTTGCGATCTCAAGGGTCATTCTCTTGCCCACGGTGAGCGTTTTGTTAACTATCTCAAAGGTCTCCGCAGGGAGGCGCTCCTTCATAACCGTCTCGTTGAATACGAGACTTCCGAATATTTCGGGTATGTTTTTCATAGCTTTTCCTTTATTTTTGAGTTTTTACTTTTCTTCGGATGCTGTCAGCGCCTTTTTCTCATCTCCCGAAAGGGAAACGCGGTGAAAGGCCATGGAGGGGTGGTGGATGATGATGCCCTGAGTGTGGTCGGCAGGATATTCGCTTTCGTCGTCGCAGAGAAATAGGGTGAGGGTGGTGTCCTCGTCCATCTCAATATCCTCAAAAACGATGCGGAAATGATTGTAGAAATATAGCTCCTTTGAGCTGAGCACGCGGCTTTTTGCAACGGTGTTGCCCTCGCTGTCGCAAAGCTTGAAGTAGTAGCTTTCAGGGTCGGAGCCGGGGAGATATTTTTCAGGCAGGCTGTCGTTGTAGCGAACGGTCATCTGCAGCTCGCCTACCGAGGGGGCGTAGGTCATGGCGTATGCCGTGAAATATCCGTCGGGGCTGATATCGGAGGAGAGCTTATGTGTGAGAAATGCCTCCTTGCCGTCTGCCTCGTATGCCTCAATGGCCTTCTCTGTGGGATAGATATCCTTAAGAACGCCTCTGTTTGCACTCATGGCTATACGGATTCCGATTATTATGACGAGGATAATAAGTATTGCGAAGAAGGAATACTTCATTATTTTTCCGAAGGTTCTCACAGCAAAGACCGCCTTTTTCTAAGTTGCCTTTATTATATCAAAGGGAAAAGTTCAATTCAATAGTTTTTCTAAGGTAAAACGGGATTTTAAATGCAAAATTTTTCGTTTTATCATTGACAAGCGGAGAAATTACATATATAATAACAAATTGCAGGCAACTTTGAAAAGGAAAAAGGAGTATATCAATGAAGCTTGACCTTACCCCCGTTCTTAACAGAAGAGTTCCTGTCATAGACTTTGATTTTACAGTCGATGCAGAAAGCGTACCCGATGCTCCCGATATCAGCGAGGAGATCACGCTCACAGAGCCTGTGCGCGTTTGGGGAAGGATCTGCGATAATGACGGGTATATGACCCTCACCGCCACAGTTTCGGTCGGGTATGATACTGTTTGCGATCGCTGCCTTGCTCCTCTTTCCGAGGAGATAGAATTTGAGTTTCGCCGCATCGTCACTCTCAACGCGTCTCTTGCAGGAGAGGACGGTATAGACGAGGACGACGTTCTCCTTGTAAAGGAAGGCGGTATCGACTTTGACAGAGACGTAATAGAAGAGCTGTCTCTCGAGCTTCCTATTTATCATCTCTGCGAGGATGACTGTCCCGGTCTGTGTTCCGTCTGCGGAAAGGATCTCAGAGGTGCTTGCACCTGTAATAAGGAAAAAGAAATCGATCCGAGGATGGAAACTTTTAAAAAACTACTTGAAAATATGGATAAGTAGTGGTATAATACTAGTTGGTAATTTTTAATTTAACCTTTAATGTCTTCAAGGAGGTGTGTTTCCAATGGCAGTACCTAAGAGAAAAGTGTCTAAGGCACGCAGAGATAAGAGACGTTCCAATGTTTGGAAGCTTTCCATGCCCGGCATGGTTAAGTGCCCCAACTGTGGTGAGTATAATCTCTCTCACAGAGTTTGCAGCGCTTGCGGTTATTACAACGGTAAGCAGGTTATCGCAAAGGAAGAGGCATAACTTTTAATCGTGTTAACGAAAAAATGATGGGAATGGGAGCCTTGGCTCCCATTTTTTCAATCAGAAAAGGGGTAAGCTATGATATTTGAACCGAGACAGAAGAATAAAGCACCCGAGGCAGTGATCCTTGCAACCTTTCTTTGCGCGGGAGTAGCCCTTGCCTTTTCGGCCATAGAGGGCATTGCGGGAGGAGGAATACTCCAGACCGTTGCTCTGGTCCTTTTCGGCGCTATGATATTCGTTGCGGTCAGATATAAGTTCACGTCCTTTCGCTATACGGTAAAGGTTGCCGAGTTTTCCAAAAAGAGCCTTCATCACGAGGATGATGAGGAAGAAAAAGAGGAGGAGGTCCCCCTCACGCCCGACGGAAAGGAGCCTCCCGTAACGGCATATCCCCCGAAAAGGCTCCTGCTCACCGTTGAAAGACGGCAGGGCAGAGGCGCGTGGGTAACGGAGTGCCTCGTAAGGCTTTCCGAGGTGCATGCCTGCTACGTGCTTCCCGAGGATAAGGAAACGGCAGGTGCGGCCCTGAAAAGCAAGGAGTACAGAAGAGCGCCCAGATATAAGTATTTCAAAAATCTTGTGGCCCCCGAGCAGACTGTGCTTATCGCAGATACGGCTATGGGCAAAACGGTCATCTATCTGGAAACAGACAGAAAGATCTCCGAGTATTTAAAAAGCGTTGCCGCGTATAACAACGGAAAATAAAAACGTCTATGCCGAAGCTAAGCTTATATAAAGATACCACCCGAAAAAGAACTCGTTTCGTTCTTCTTCGGGTGGTTTTGTCTTATACGGTAAAAAGCAGGAATTTGACGGGAACACCTCTTGCTTACAGAAATCTCCTTATGGGCTGTCAGCATTCCCTCGCTGAGGTCGGATGAAAAGTAGCAAAATGGCTTTGACGGCATAAACTGAGATCAGGGGAAGAACCCCAAAGAAAGGGAGGGCGACCTCCGAAAAGAAAGGACCTATCCCCAAAAAACAATAATACTAAAAGAAAGGAAACACGAATGGCAACCTTTACAAACAGAGCCACGCTTTTGTATAACAACGAGAGCATCAACTCAAATACCGTTGTGGGCGAGATACTTGAGGTCCTCGCCATCACGAAAACTGCGGTGAACGGCGAATACTCTCAGGGCTCCACCGTGGTATATGCGGTCAGCCTTGTGAACAGCGGCGCCTCATCCTTTACGGGAGTTACCCTGACGGACGATCTCGGCGCTTATACCTTCGGCTCCGAAACGCTCTATCCTCTCACCTATGAGGAGGGAAGCGTTCTTTATTATATCAACGGAGCTCTGCAGCCTGCCCCTGCGGTGACTGCCGGCCCGCCTCTGACCGTCAGCGGCATCAGCGTGCCTGCAGGCGGAAATGCAACGGTGATATATGCCGCCCGCGTCAACGAAAGGGCGCCTCTCGGCCTTGAGGGCATCATCACAAATACGGTGACCGCAACGGGCGAGGGCATCGGCGAGAACGTCAGCGCAGTTGAGACCGTGGCGGCTGAAATACGCGCAAGGCTGACCATAACCAAGTCTCTTGCGCCTCAGACCGTTCCCGATAATTCAAGGATAACCTATACTCTGACGGTAGAGAACACGGGCAACTCCCCCGCCGAGGATACCGTGGTCATCACCGACACCTTTGACCCCGTTCTCTCCGATATAACCGTCACCTATAACGGAGAGGTCTGGACAGAGCCCGAAAACTACACCTATAATGAGGCAACGGGCGAGTTCGTCACGGTTGCGGGCAGTATAACAGTTCCCGCCGCAACCTTCACGCAGGACAGCGCAACGGGTATCGTGACCGTCACTCCCGGAGTGGCCGCCGTCACTATAACGGGAACTATCTAACGCTCAGATATGCCGAAAGGTGCAGATGGCAATAGTGTAAAGTCCAAGGCATAAAAGACCTGAGGTTTGATTACAAGGGCGATTTTAAAAACGCAGTCTAATCAAAGAAAGGGGCTGTCGCAAATGCGGCAGCCTTTTCAGCAGTCAAATTACGGTCTGACGGGTAGATGGAAACGAGATTTCTGTAGATGAAGAAGAAGTTTTAAGTTTTTCCTCCCCTTGAGAGGGGAGGGGGACCATCCGAAAGGGTGGTGGAGGGGTAGTAGCTTTGACAATAACAGACTCTACTGCTATAAAGGAGAGTTTAATGTAATCATTCGCTACTACCCCTCCGTCTTTACCTACGGCAAATCCACCTCCCCTCGCAAGGGGAGGGAAGTGTCGAATATTTTCTCTTCAACAAATAAAATGAGATTTAATCTATATTTTCTATTAACAGTCTCATCTTCCGTCAAACCAAAATTTGAAGAATAAAGTTTTTTTCGGCTTTTCAAAATATCATATTTATTCCCGCGATGATAAGGAGAAAAGAGAAGATAAGCTTCAGAATGTCCGTGTTGAGCCTGTCCGTAAGATAGGCGCCAAGCACCCCGCCTCCCATACCCGGAAGGACAAGGAGAAAGAGATATGAAAGATCAAGGTCTGACCTTGCGGAATAGGTAACGGCGGAGGCCGTGCTGAGGATGAGCACCGTGAATACCACCGCGCCGAAATTGTTTCTCACGGCGTCGGGAGACTTGTCGGGGTTCATCCTCTTCAGAGCATAGAGCAGGATTATGCCGCCGCCCGCCCCGAGAAATCCGTTGGTAAAGCCTCCGAGAAGGCCGAAGGCGGCGGCAAAGCAAATCTCCTTTGCCGTTATTTTGCAGGTTTTTGTCATATCTTTTTACGTTCCTTTGAAAAGCCTTGCGCCGCCGCATTTTTGCGCTAAAGTATTTTTTGCGCAGAGCGGCTTTTTTTGCTATATACTTGAAATCAGAGGTGAAATCTGCTATTATTATAATGAATATTTATATGTGAAAATAGTATTTCCCATCGGGCTCGTTCTATGCTTTCAAGGACAGCTCCGAGGATACTTAAAAGCGCGTGTCATGTTCCCGTAAGGGCGCAAGGAAAGGATCAAAATGGCAGAGAAATATACTCAGAAGAAAAAAACAGTCAAGAGACCTCCCTCTAAAAAAGCGGCGGCCGAGGAAAAGAAAAGGCAGGCTGAGCAGCAGAGGATAGAGGCCGAGAAGCGAGCTGAGAGGCGCGCTCTCTGGGCTCAGATAATCCCCTATTTCTTCATCGTCGGCGCAATACTTCTTCTCATCTGCCTTTTCACGGGCAGAGCAGAGGACCCCGGCATCGTCACGGGCTTTATCTATAAATGCCTGACGGGCCTTTTCAGCGTTTCGGCCTTTGCGATTCCCGCATTTCTCGTATTCGCGGGCATTTGCGAGCTTCTTGATAAGAACGACAGCATCATAGGTATGAGAGCTGTCAGCGCAATGGCGACCTGCGTGCTTTTCGCGGTCCTTCTTGAGCTCATTTCTCCCACGGGCAGCTATAACGTGGTTGAGATGTTCAAGCGCGGCTGCGAGCTTTCTGGCGGCGGAGCTGTGGGCGGCCTTATCGGACAGACCTTCCTGGTTTGCTTCAAGAGCGTTGCCTCCTTCGTTATCGTCATCGCGCTTCTCATTCTCGGCGTATTGCTGACGGCGGGCATCACCCCCAAGTATCTCTTCGTTTATATCAAGATGAAGATAGAGCAGTCCAAGGCTGAGAGAGCGGCGTATGAGGCAGAGCACCCCGAGGAGAAGTGGGTAGAGCCTGAAAAGATAGCTTCTCCGAAGAAAAAGGAGCGTATCCTTCCCGAAAAGAAGCGCCGCGGCGCAAGATTTGATACTGACGTTCCCATTGACGACGATTATCCCGAGGAGGACTGCGAGACCCCCGAGGAAAAGAAGGCCCGCCTCGAAAAGGAAAAGTATAACGAGGTGATGCGCACCTCCCGCGAAAATAAGAGCGCGGAGGAGCTGAGAGCCGAAAAGGATATGTTCTCAGAGGAGGACGAGACAGAGGCGGCTATTGCAGAGCTCATAGAGCCTGAGCAGATAACCGTTCCCGACGGAGCAGACGTTGGCGCGGATATAATCAACCGCCTTGCAGATCAGTATCTCGGACAAGAGAAGACGGCGGCCGAGGGTATGGAGGTCAAGAGAGACACCATCTCCGATGCGGCAAAGGCAGAGGAGGCAAAGCAGGTCCCCATAGATATTCCGAAGCCCGAGTATAAATATCCCCCCATTGAGCTTCTCAATGAGGGAACAAATGTAAAGAAGGCGGAGAACGTTCGCGAAGAGCTTCATGATAATGCGGCAAAGCTTGTGAACGTGCTTGCAAGCTTCAACGTCAGAACGAAGATCGTGGGCGTATCCCGCGGACCTACGATCACACGCTACGAGCTCCTTCCCGAGCCCGGAACGAGAGTTAAATCCATCACGAACCTTGTGGACGATATCGCCCTCAGCCTTGCAACAAGCGGCGTTCGAGTTGAGGCGCCTATCCCCGGCAAGGCGGCGGTGGGTATCGAGGTGCCCAATAAGGCGGCGGAGACCGTATATCTCAGGACTATTCTTGGGGATAAGGCCTTCTCCGAGCATAAGAGCAGAATTTCCTGCGGCCTCGGTAAGGACGTTGCAGGCAGTACCGTTATTATGGATATACAGAAGATGCCCCACCTGCTCATCGCAGGCGCAACGGGTATGGGTAAATCCGTGTGCATCAACTGCCTCCTTATGTCCATTCTTTATAAGGCCTCTCCCGAAGAGGTAAAGCTTATCCTCATAGACCCCAAGAAGGTAGAATTCAGTATATATAACGGCCTGCCCCACCTCCTCGTTCCAGTGGTCAGCGACCCGAAAAAGGCGGCGGGAAGCCTTACGTGGGCGGTCAACGAAATGGAGCGTCGCTACGGGCTTATCGAGTCTGTGGGCGTTCGCGATATAGACAGCTTTAATAAGATAACGGAAAACGACCCCGAAATGGAGCATATGCCCCGTATCATCATCGTTATAGACGAGCTTGCGGACCTTATGTCCACGGCGAAGGATGACGTTGAGACCTCCATTGCCCGCCTTGCGGCAAAGGCGAGAGCGGCAGGTATGCACCTCGTTATCGGTACTCAGCGCCCCTCCGTTGACGTTATCACAGGCGTAATCAAGGCCAATATCCCCTCACGTATCGCATTCACCGTGGCGAGCCAGATGGACTCCCGTACCATTATCGACCGCGGCGGAGCCGAGAACCTTATAGGCCGAGGCGATATGCTCTATAACCCCGTTGGCGCCGCAAAGCCCCAGCGCGTTCAGGGCGCATTCGTTTCCGACTCTGAGGTAGATGCGGTGGTAAGCTTCATCAAGGCGAATAACTGTCAGGACGGAGCGAACTATTCCGATGAGGTAATGAAGCAGATCGAGGCCGAGGCCGCGATGTGCGGCTCAAAGAAGGGCGGCGGCCTTTCTGCTCAGGGCGGCGGCGAGATCGGCGGAGATCCCCTTATCTCTCAGGCCCTTGAGGTTGCCTTTGAGAGCGGAAAGATATCCACCTCTCTCCTCCAGAGAAGGCTTTCCGTGGGCTACGGCAGAGCCGCAAAGCTTATAGACAAAATGGAAGAAATGGGCTACGTTTCCGCCCCCGACGGACAGAAGCCCCGCGAGCTTCTTATCACGAAGCAGGAGTATATGGAGATACTCGTGAAAAAGGAAGACGCAGAATAATAAAATTTAAGGATCGAAAATGGGTAGATTTATTGTAATTGAAGGGCTTGACGGCTCAGGAAAGACCACGCAGGGCAAGCTCCTCTCCGAGAGACTGCGCGGCGAGGGCTATAAGGTAAGAGAGCTTTCCTTCCCCTGCTACGGAGAGAAGAGCGCCTCTCTCGTTGAGATGTATCTCTCGGGCGAGCTTGGCGCATCCCCCTCGGATACAAACGGATATGCGGCCTCCATGCTCTACGCGGCAGACCGCTATATCAGCTACGTCAGGGATTGGAAAAAGGATATCCTTGACCCCGACTGTATCGTTCTTGCAACCAGATATACAACGGCAAACGCGTATCATCAGCTTTCAAAGCTCCCCCGAAAGGAGTGGGATAGCTTTCTTTCCTGGCTTTATGATTTCGAGTTTGAAAAGATAGGTCTGCCCCGTCCCGACTGCGTCGTCCTGCTTGCCATGAAGCAGGAGATATCCTCGGGCAACGTCCGCTCAAGGAGCGCCGAAACGGGACAGTTTATAGATATCCATGAAAAGGATACGGAGTATCTTCTCCGCTGCGCCGAGGCCGCCATATTTGCGGCGGAGGCTGACGGCTGGAAGATAGTTGAGTGCGCCCCCGAGGGCCGGCTCCTCCCCATTGAAGTAATAAACGACAGCATCAGAGCAGTTATCGGGCTGTAAAAAGGAGAAATTATGGTATATTTGTTTTTGGCAGAGGGCTTTGAAGAGGTAGAGGCGCTGACCCCCGTTGATTTTATGCGCCGCGCAGGAATCGAAGTGACCACGGTGGGCGTTGGCGGCGAGTATATCACCGGCGCTCACGGCATCACCGTTAAGGCAGACGCTTGCGATACGGCGCTTTGCGCTGAGGATTGTCAGGTCGAAATGGTAGTCCTCCCCGGCGGAATGCCCGGAACCCTTAACCTTAAGGCAAGCCCCGTCGTTAACGCATTTATTGATAAGGCTGTGGCTGATGGCGCGTTCGTTGCGGCCATATGCGCGGCTCCCTCCATTCTTGGAGAAAAGGGCCTCCTCAAGGGTAAGATGGCAGTTTGCTATCCCGGCTTTGAGGAAAAGCTCCTGGGCGCAACGGTATTTCAGGCAGGCGTTATCTGCGACGGAAATATCATAACCGCAAACGCCGCAGGCGCCGCAGTAGACTTTGCCGCTCAGCTCATCGCCGCTCTCAAGGGCGAGGATGAGGCGGATAAGGTCCTTGAGGCTGTTATCGCGTGAGCATTTCCGAGGAAAAAAACGAGCTGAGAGCTCGCTTTAAGAAAATAAGGGCAGGGCTTGACGTAAGGTCGAAGAGCCTTGAGATATGCAGGCGGTGCGTCGCTCTTTCAGAGCTTTCAGAGGCGAGGATCGTGCTTTTATATGCCCCAAAGGGGGATGAGGCCGATATCATTTCGCTTTTTGAGCATTGTCGGGGTATGGGCAAGACCGTTGGCTTTCCCCGCTGTACCGACTCTGAGAATATGGAGTTCTTTCGCGTAGGCTCTCTTGAAGAGCTAAAGGTCGGGCGCTTTGGAATAAGAGAGCCTGTCCCCGACGCAGAGCTTATAAAAAAAGAGGAAATGGGAGTGGACTGCCTTTGCTTTGTTCCTGCTCTCGCCTTTGATGCGGAGGGATACCGCCTCGGCTACGGGGCAGGGTACTACGACAGATTTCTCTCGGATTTTCGGGGCACTTGCATCGGAGTGACCTTTGAAGATTGCCTCGTTTCCCGCTTGCCGAGAGGCGAGCACGATATTAAAGCAGATCATATCATCACCGAAAGCAGGGTGAAAAAAGGAATTGAAGATTAAAGGAATACACGCCGCGCCTGCCCTCGTTACGGTAGTGGCCGCAATGATGCTGGTGACGGATTTTATAGATCTTTCAAAGATCTCGGGGAATACTAACCCCTATCTCACTTTTATAATACTTGAGCTGATCTGTATGGGTCTGCCCGCAGTGCTTTTCTGCCTGCTTCGTGGCAACGAGTATATTCCCACCCTGGGTCTCAGAATGATAAAGCTCAGGCATATAACCATCTCCGTATACGGCCTTGTGCTCATTATCTCGGGCGGTATCGCTCTCAGCATACTGATGTACAGCCTTTTTCCCGAGGCCTTTGCCGCATCGGGAATGGAGATGAAAAATCTCTCCATCGCGGAGTATACCTCAAAGGACAGCATATACGCAGCTCTTGCTTTTGCGATCATTCCCGCAATTCTTGAGGAATTTCTCTTCAGAGGCGTGGTAAGATCGGAGTATTCGAAATACGGCGCCCTTTCTGCGGTGCTTATATCTTCCCTCCTTTTCGGAATGCTCCATTTCTCCCCCGTGAGACTTCCCATATATATGTTCTCAGGCGTTGTCCTCTGCCTTCTTGCAGGGGCGTGCAACTCCATCATCCCTACGGTGATAGTCCATCTTGCAAACAATATTTTCGTTTTGTATTTTGAGAAATATATATATAAGATAGCAGGCAAGCACAGCGGCGGACTTATACTTCTCACGTTCATCGTTGTTTCAGTAATGCTTCTTTCGGCAATAATGTTTTTTATGAGGGCGGAAAAGCTCTATCGGGAGTTTGCAGTGGCAAACAGACCCTCCCCCCTTGTGAAGAAGGTGAAGATATCGGATTCTCCCCTGCTTTTGCAGGCCATCCTCTCTCCCTCTCTTCTCATATTCGTTATATTTTTCGCAGTTGCTTCTTTCATACTGTAAGACTCGTCTTACGGAAAGGTTCGGTTTATTATGGATGAAAATAAGAACGTAAACCAGAGTAATACAAACGGCATCTCAAAGGAGAACGAGGCCATTCTTCAAAAGAAAAAGGCAGGGGAGGTCCCCGCCTATGCAACGAGAAGACAGGCCCCGAGGGTCCCCGATAAGGATCAGGCAACGGTCGTTCGCCGTCCCGCTCCTCAAAGACCCACTCAGCCTCAGAGCCCGCAGCCGAGGCCCGCTGCTCCCCGTCCCGCTCAGCAGGGCGCGCCTGCGAGAAGAGTGCCCGAAAACTGCCCTATGAGAGATAAGAGCGCAGCTCCTCAGAGAAGAGCGCCTCAGCCTCCTCAGGCAGGGGTGAGACGTCCTGCAGGTAGTCCTCCTCAGCAGGCTCCCTCCCGTCCTTCCGTCCGTCCCGCGCCGGCTCCCGTGGCAAAGCCTGCGGAAACAGCCGTTGAGAAAAAAACGGAGGAGATAGCAGTAAAGCCTGCTCCCGCCGCGGTAAAGCCCCCTCAGAAGGCTGAGCCTGCATATATGCAGAGAAGGCAGGCGCCGAAGGCAGAGGATGAGAGCGCAAAGGGCACCGTTGTTGCCTCCGCTCCAAAGGCGGCAGATCCGAAGGACGTGAAGGCTGCCCCCGTAAAAGAGAAGGAAAGCGCGTTTACAAAGAAGAAAACGGATAAGAAGAACGATAAGCAGACCAATGCCAAGGCAGGCGCCGATATGATGGTCGGCATCGTCAAGGCCATGGCCTATATGGTGGTCATTCTCGTTGTTTCCGTGTTCATCTCCGTAAACGTTATCAGCATCGGCAACGACGTTTTCGCCTTTGTCAAGAGCGATGAGGCCATAGACGTGACCATTCCCGAAAACGCGGATATCGGCGATATTGCAGACGTTCTTTCCGATAACGGAATAATCAAGTATCCCGGCATCTTCAAGATGTATGCGGGCATCAAGAAGGATAGCGGCGAGTTTATCGCGGGAGATTATACGGTTTCCCCCTCCATGAGCTATGACGATCTGCGCCGCGCATTCAAGAAGCAGGCCGTAACGGGAACCGTGTGGATAACCATTCCCGAGGGATATACCGTTGATGAGATAATCGACCTTATGGTTGAAAACGGCATCGGCGAGAGGGAAAAGTATATAGACGTTATCAATAATTACGATTTTGATTATTGGTTCATAGACGAGCTTGAGGCAAGCCAGATCAAGGACGGCAGAGTATACAGGCTTGAGGGCTACCTCTTCCCCGATACCTATGAGTTCTATAAGGCCTCCAGCGAGGAGATGGTAGTCAATAAGCTTCTCGCAAGGTTTGACGAGGTATTCGTTGACGATTACAGGACCAAGGCAAAGGAGCTTGGATATACGGTGGATCAGATATTGACCATTGCTTCTCTCGTTGAGAAGGAGGCAGGCAATATGAGCGATTTTATGTACGTTTCCTCCGTATTCCATAACAGACTTAATAATCCCGCCACCTATCCGAGGCTTGAGAGCGATGCCACAACGGTATATGCAATTCAGGTGGCAACGGGCGTCCGCCCCGATAAGGTAACTCCCGAGGATAATAAGTTTGAGCATCCCTATAATACCTATCTCAATGCGGGACTTATGCCCGGACCTATCACAAACCCCAGCGCCAGCGCTATCAGATATGCGCTCTACCCTGCCAAGAGCACCTATTATTATTTTATAACGGATAATAACGGCAAGGTATACTATGCTTCCG
Source organism: Candidatus Avispirillum sp. (assembly GCA_045545335.1). Lineage (GTDB taxonomy): Bacteria > Bacillota > Clostridia > Oscillospirales > CAG-272 > Avispirillum. The sequence goes on from JAZQAS010000009.1 coordinate 22,646, forward strand.
GTATTGCGGAGCATACTCAGAATATCGAGCTCGTAAAGCAGGTCAATTCAAAAGAAGACTGACAAAAAGCTCTCCGCCAAAGCGGAGAGCTTTTTGAGTGAAGCGATAAAAGGAAAAGAGAAAATATCGGGTCTTTGTAATTCAGATTATTCCTTGTCCTTCTTGAGCATCTCGCGGATCTCGCAAAGAACGGAGAGCTCTGTTTCCTTGGGAGCCTCTTCCTTCTTTTCTTCCTCTTCCTTCTTCTTGAGAGAATCAAGCTTCTTCTGAGCCGCAGTCATAATGCGGAGAACGATGAAGATGGAGATGGCGATGATGAGGAAGTCGATAATGTTCTGGATGAAGTTGCCGTATGTAAGAGCGAGCTCGGGGGTGATGATCTCGCCTGCCTCATCGAGAACGGCCTCGTTGATGACCCACTTAAGCTCCGTGATGCTTACCTTGCCTGTGAGGATGCTTATAAGGGGGGTGATGATATCAGCAACGAGAGAGGTAACGATCTTACCGAATGCGCCGCCGATAACAACGCCGACTGCCATATCGAGAATGTTGCCCTTCATGATAAATGCTTTGAAATCAGCAAAAAACTTTTTCATTGTATTATTCCTTTCGGTTTTGGATTTGATTAAATTATATCACCGTGGCAGAGCATTTTCAATAGTTTCGCAAATTTGCAAAATAAAAATTATTTTTTGTCAATTGCTTTACATAGATATCGCTTTATGGTATAATTCCCAAACCGATGAAAGGAAGGTTTTCCTATGCTGCACTTGCTTTTAGTGGTAATATATCTTGCGTTTATCAGCCTCGGCCTGCCCGATTCTCTTCTTGGCAGCGCCTGGCCCTCAATGTATCCCGAATTTTCTGTTCCCGTGTCCTATGCGGGAATAGTTTCTATGATAGTTTCCGTAGGCACCATCGTTTCAAGCCTTATGAGCGACAGGCTGACGAAAAAATTGGGAACGGGTCTTGTAACTGCAATAAGCGTTACTATGACAGCCGCCGCCCTTTTCGCCTTTTCCGTAAGCTCTGAATTCTGGCATCTAATGCTCTGGGCCGTGCCCTACGGCCTCGGCGCCGGCAGCGTGGATGCGGCCCTTAATAACTACGTGGCCCTCCATTATGCAAGCCGCCATATGAGCTGGCTCCACTGTATGTGGGGCGTGGGCGCCGTTGTCGGCCCTTATATCATGGGCTATGCGCTGACCCTGCGTGGCGGCTGGAACGCGGGATACTTTATAATATCCGTAATTCAGATAGTGCTCGCAGCCCTTATCTTCATTTCTCTCCCTCTTTGGAAAAGAAAGGCTAAAATGAATAAGGAGGCGGCCGCAATAAACGAGGATAGCTCAAGAAAGCCCCTTTCACTTTTGGAGATCTTGAAGATACGTGGCGTCGTTCAGGTGCTTTTGATGTTTCTTTGCTACTGCGCCCTTGAGGCAACGGCAATGCTCTGGTCTGCAAGCTATATGGTGCTCCATTCGGGCATAGATGCCGAAACGGCGGCCTTTTTCGCAAGTATGTTCTTTATCGGAATAACTGCGGGCAGAGCCGTCAACGGATTTCTCACCTATAAGTTCTCCGATACGCAGATGATAAGAGCGGGCTCGGCTCTCATTGCCCTGGGCGGCGTGATGATGCTCCTGCCCTTCGGCAAGGGCTTCGTATTTGCGGGGCTTATTATAATGGGTGTTGGCTGCGCGCCTATCTATCCCTGCATCATCCATTCAACTCCCGTGCTTTTCGGCCATGATAAGTCTCAGGCAATTATCGGCGTGCAGATGGCCAGCGCCTACGTGGGCAGCTGCCTTATGCCTCCCCTCTTCGGCCTTATAGCAAATCATATCTCTGCATCTCTTTTCCCCCTTTATATCCTCTTTTTCCTCATTCTTATGGTAGTGATGCACGAGATGCTTCTCAGAAAAACAAAATAACAAAAAAGATGGGGCTGTCGCATTTGCGACAGCCCTATCTTTATATATAAAACAGTATTATTCGGGAATGATGAGGCCGTAGTCTCCTGCTTTTCTCTTGTAAACAACGCAGGTCTCCTCGCTATCAATATCTCTGAAAACGAAGAATTCATGGCCGAGCTGATTCATCTGAAGTATTGCCTCTTCAGCAGTCATGGGCTTTACCTTGAAGGTCTTTGTTCTGATCTCAAATTCTTCTTCTTCGGTGATGGGGCTCTCGTAGTCGGGAATGCGGATGCTGTCGCGGAGCTTCTTCGTGAGCCTTGTTTTGTTCTTTCTCATCTGACGCTCGATGGTGTACATGCAGCAGTCCAGCGCATTCATAAACGTGGAGCTTTCTTCCTCGCTGCGGAAGAGGAACACACCTTGCTGGATCGTCACCTCAACACGCTCAAGCTCGCGCACTCTTGAGAGCTTGACAGTTGCCATAGCTTCTTCCCCGGGGAAGAACTTATCAAACTTTGCAAGCTTTTTCTCGATGTGAGCGGCAAGATTTTCGTCAACGTTAAACTTTCTTGCGTTAATGGTGATTGTCATAAATGTGCCCTTCTTTCCTTTGATTTGCAGGGGCGAAGCTTTGGGGGAAAGTGCTCTTTCGCCCTTTGCAACTTTATTATAGCATATGATTATGCATTTGTCTATAAGCTTTTGTAAAAAATGAATAAAAAATTTAAAATTAATACATATTTTTTGTAGATTTAACCCGATGGCAAAGAAATATTGACTTTTTTGCCTTCGGGAGTTATCATATAAGGAGAAGGATAAAGAGAAATTGAAAGGAGGAGCGGATATGGAGCTGCCTGCAGAGATTAAAGGCGTTCTTGAAAAAATGAGCGAAAACGGCATTTCGGCGTATATCGTCGGCGGCGCGGTGAGAGATTTACTCATGGGTCGCCGTCCCTATGATTTTGATATTGCGGCAGAGTGCACTCCCGATGAGCTGCTTTCAGCCTTTGAAGGAGAGCGGTATTTTGATAATTCCATCCGCTTCGGAACTCTTAACGTAATTTCGGGAGAGCAGGTGGTGGAGATAACCTGCTGTCGCCGCGAGAGCGGATATTCCGACCTGCGCCGACCCGATAGCGTTGAGTTTTGCAAAAATATAAGAGAGGACCTTGCCCGCCGCGATTTCACGGTGAACGCCGTGGCAATGGGGGCAGACGGTACCATTATCGACCCCTTTGGCGGCAGAGAAGATATAAAGGCAGGCATTATCCGCACCGTGGGCGAGGCGGATAGAAGATTTCGCGAGGATGCCCTCAGAATACTGAGAGCCCTTCGCTTTGCCTCGACCCTTGGGTTTGGCATTGAAGAGGATACCCGCAGGGCAATGGAGAAGAACGCCCACCTTCTCAAAAGCATTTCGGGCGAGCGCATATATGCAGAGCTTGTAAAGCTGCTCCTCGGAGATAACGTTCAGAGGGTGATGCTTGAAAACAGCCGCCTTATCTGCGAGATAATTCCCGAGCTTTCGGCGGCGGTTGGCTTTGAGCAGAATAATCCCCATCATATATATACGGTATACGAGCATATCGTCCGATGCGTTGCGGCCGCTCCAAGGGAGAGGGATATCCGCCTTTGTATGCTGTTTCACGATATTGCAAAGCCGCTTATGTATTTTGAGGATAGTGAGGGAGTGGGCCATTTCCACGGCCATCCCGAGAAGAGCGCCGAAATGGCAGAGAAGATCCTTCGCCGCCTCCGCGCTGATGGCGAGTGTATAAAAAACGTGTGCTTTCTCATAAGGTATCACGATACCCGCCCCGCGGCAACCAAAAAGAGTCTTATGAAATATCTTTCAAGGGTGGGCTTTGAGGGCGCGCGGCAGCTTTTGTCAGTCCGCAGGGCAGACCTTGCGGCTCAGTCTCCCGAATATCACGGCCAGTTTGAATATCTTTCCGAGAGCGAGCGGATGATAGATGAGCTTGAAAGAGAGGATGCCTGCATATCCGTGTCCCGTCTCAAGGTAAACGGGCGGGATATGATGGAGCTTGGCGCTCCTGCGGGCCCTGTGATCGGTGAGATATTGAACGCGCTTTTAAAAAAGGTCATTTCGGGAGAAACGGAAAACGAAAGAGAAGCTCTCCTGAAGGCGGCGAAAAGAATGATTAAGAAAAAATAAAGATCTGTAAGAGGAGGCTGTCGCATTTTGCGACAGCCTTCAGCTTGTCGATAAAGATATCGACAAGCTGACCTCGGGCTGTCGAGAAGGATGCAGAAGCCGTGAATTGTCCGTCGTCGGCGTACAAAGGTACGACA
>JAZQAS010000010.1:0-4024 GCA_045545335.1 Candidatus Avispirillum sp.
TATAGAGCTTACCTGCTTCGATAGTGAACTCCATATCCTGCATATCTCTGTAATGATCTTCAAGAATAGCGCATACCTTGTTGAATTCAGCAAATGCTTCGGGGAACTTTTCTGCCATTTCAGCAATAGGCATAGGTGTACGAACACCTGCAACAACGTCCTCGCCCTGCGCGTTTACAAGGAACTCACCCATAAGACCCTTTTCGCCTGTAGCAGGGTCACGTGTGAAGGCAACGCCCGTACCGCAGTTGTCGCCCATGTTACCGAACGCCATCATCTGTACGTTAACTGCTGTACCCCAGGAGTAAGGAATATCGTTGTCACGTCTGTAAACGTTTGCACGGGGGTTGTCCCAGGAACGGAATACGGCTTCAACCGCACCCATAAGCTGTTCCTTAGGATCGGAGGGGAAGTCCTTACCGATCTTGGACTTGTACTCTGCCTTGAACTGACCTGCGAGCTCCTTAAGGTCCTCTGCAGTAAGATCAACGTCCTGAGTAACGCCCTTTTCTTCCTTCATCTTATCGATGAGCTCCTCGAAGTACTTCTTGCCGACTTCCATAACAACGTCGGAGTACATCTGGATAAATCTTCTGTAGCAGTCCCAAGCCCAACGTGCATTGCCGGACTTTGCAGACATTGTTTCAACAACCTCTTCGTTAAGACCGAGGTTAAGGATTGTGTCCATCATACCGGGCATGGAAGCTCTTGCACCGGAACGAACGGAAACGAGAAGGGGGTTCTCCTTGTCGCCGAACTTCTTGCCGGTAACTTCTTCCATCTTTACGATGTACTCCATGATCTGTGCCTGGATGTCATCGTTGATCTTTCTGCCGTCCTCATAGTACTGAGTACAAGCTTCAGTTGTTACAGTGAAGCCCTGGGGAACGGGGAGACCGATCTTTGTCATTTCTGCGAGGTTAGCACCCTTACCGCCGAGAAGCTCACGCATGGAAGCGTCGCCTTCGGAGAACAGGTAAACAAACTTTGTGCTCATTGTTCTAATTCCTCCAATTTAAAAAATATTATAATTGATTAGCTTAGTCAAGCGGCACAGTATACCGCAATTGCCATTATACCATACATTTTTCCACTTTTCCATAGTTTTATGAAAAAATAAGGTTGGCACAGCGACAATTTTTTTGTTTATTTACAATATTTAATTAATAAATATCACAAATAACAAGATTATGTCAAATAATGACTACGCGGCCGTCGTTTCTCGGGCGATCTGCGGGGGCCTCGGCGATATAACCGAGAATGCAGTTGCCAACGCCCTTATAGCTTTCGGGGATGCCCCAGTCCTTCATAAGCGCGCGTCCCTCGTCAGACTCAAACATCTCCCTTGCGCGGTGTATCCAGCAGGAGCCGAGGCCGAGGGAGTGGGCGGCGTTCATCATATTGCCCATGGCAAGGGAGCCGTCCTCAACGTAGGTATAAACGTTTGAGTCGCCGAAGACGATGATAACGCAGGGGGCGCCGTAAAAGGGGTCTGCATCGCGGCCCATAACTGCGGCGTTCATTTTGGAAAGCTTTTTAACGGTATCTGCATCGCGAACTGCAACAAAGCGGGTGTGCTGTCTGTTCATTCCCGTGGGGGCCCATTCAGCCGCTGTGAGAACAGCCTTCAGCTCCTCGTCGTTTATCTGCTCGCTTTTGTAGGAGCGGACGCTTCTGCGCTCCGTCAGTATTTTTAAAGTGTCGTTCATTGGACCGTACCTCCTTTTTCTGCTTTTATCTTACCATATAATGCACTCCGTTGCAAGTAAAGTTTTTTTGCAATATTGCAAATGTATTCCCGATGGAGTATAATATGTATGCCGAGGCGGATCGGCGGCTCTTTTGCCAATAATTTATACATTTGCAGAAAATGCGCGAGCTGCAAATATATTCTGCAAATGGCAAAAACTGCGAGAGCTTGAAAACAAAGGGGGAACGGCAAAAATGAGAATTATATATAACGATTGCACAGACCCTTATTTCAATCTGGCTTCGGAGGAGTTTTTGCTTGAAGAGGGCAGGGGCGATATCTTTATGATATGGCGCAATGAAAAAAGCGTCATAATCGGCAAAAATCAGAATGCATACGGTGAGATAGACCGCACCTTTTGCGAAGAAAACGGCGTTAAGGTGGTCCGCAGGCTCACGGGAGGGGGAGCTGTCTTCCACGATCTGGGAAACGTGAATTTCTCCTTTGTAACGGATGCCCCCGAAAAGGAGGAGATAGATTTTCTCCCCTATATAAATAAGGTGACCCGTGCGCTGCTTTCCTTTGGTATCGAGGCCTTTGCAAACGGGCGAAACGATATTGAAGCTCATGGGCGTAAGATATCGGGTAACGCTCAGTGCCGCCATAATTGCAAAGACGGCAGAGTGCGCCTTCTCCACCACGGAACTCTTCTTTTCTCGGCAGACCTGTCCTCTCTTGAGGGGGCCTTGCGGGTGGATGAGGAGAAGATACGCTCAAAGGGCATAAAGAGCGTTCGCAGCCGCGTTGGAAATATCAGAGATATTGAGGGCTATTCGGGCCCTTCGGACAGCGAGAGCTTTGCCCTTGAGCTTTGCAGGCTGATGGGAGGCGAGCCTTGCGGCTTTCTTCCTGATGAGAGTGGAGCAATCGAGAGCCTTTCTCTTGAAAAATACTCAAAATGGCAATGGAATTTCGGCGAGAGCCCCTCTTTTTCAACGATCCGAAAAAAGAGGTTTCCCTTCGGTGAGGTGGAGATATCCTTCAGCTCAAGGCGGGGAATTATAGAAAGCATAAGCTTCGGCGGAGATTTCTTCTCGCCCGTTGATATATCCCTCCTTGAAGAGGGGCTTGTGGGCGCAAGCCTTGAGGAGGAGGCGCTCACTGCGGCCTTGGCAGACGTTTCCCGTTATATCCACGGGGCCGAGAGCGCCCGGATAGCAAGGCTTATACTCAGTAATAATTAAAAGAGGTATATATGGCATACGATTCTTATTCCGCTCTTGCAGGCGGATACGACCTGCTCAACAGCGAGACCGATTACGGCGCTTGGGCCGATTTTATAGCGGAGATATTCAAGAGATATTCAAAAGGCGTTGAGAGCGTTCTTGACCTTGGCTGCGGCACGGGAGCTATGACCTTCGCCCTTCACGAGCGAGGCTTTGATATGACGGGAGTTGATCTTTCCATAGATATGCTCTCCGTTGCCCGCGACACCTGCTACGACAGGGAGATAGACGATATTCTGTGGCTTTTACAGGACATGAGAAGCTTTGAGCTTTACGGAACGGTGAACGCCGTTGTCTGCTGTCTTGACGGCATCAATCATCTGACGGGCAAGGGCGATATTGAAAAATGCTTCGGAACGGTGCATAATTATCTTGATCCCGAGGGGCTTTTCGTCTTTGACGTAAATACGCCCTATAAGTTTGAGAGCTTTTACGGGGATAATGATTATATCCTTGAGGATGAAGGGGTAACCGTCTGCTGGCAGAATGATTATGATAAGGAAAAGGGCATCTGCAGCTTTTATCTCAGCGTTTTTGAAAAGCAGGAGTCGGGGCTTTGGAGAAGGAGCGATGAGACCGTGCGGGAGAGATGCTATACCAAAGAGGCGCTGACAGAAGCTCTGACCTATGCGGGCTTTGAGGTGCTTGGCTTTTTCGGCGGATATGATTTTGCGGCACCCGATGCAGATTGTATGCGATGGCATATCGTTGCAAGGTGCAAAAAATAAGCTGAAAATTTTTTTGAAAAAAATGAAAAAAAGTGTTGACAAACGGATTTCGGTTTGCTATAATACAGAGGCCGTCAAGAAAGACGGCATATGGAAGCATAGCTCAGTTGGGAGAGCATCTGCCTTACAAGCAGAGGGTCATAGGTTCGAGCCCTATTGTTTCCACCAGGGGAATCTTAAGGGTTCCCCTAAATACGGCCCGGTAGCTCAGTTGGTTAGAGCGCTAGCCTGTCACGCTAGAGGTCAGGGGTTCGAGCCCCCTTCGGGTCGCCAGTTTCTTTAAAAAGAAACCACGCCTCTGTAGCTCAGTTGGTAGAGCA
>JAZQAS010000011.1:0-17037 GCA_045545335.1 Candidatus Avispirillum sp.
GTTTACGCTTTGGTTGTTATAGTGATCGGTCTCAGTATGCTCACCTTCATCGTATTTATGAGTGAAAGTGAACGCAGACTCCCCGTTCAGTATGCAAAGAAAGTTGTAGGCAGAAAGATGTACGGCGGACAGAGCACAAACCTTCCTATAAAGGTTAATATGTCGGGCGTTATGCCTATCATATTTGCAAACTCTATCCTCGGACTTCCCACAACTATCGCAGCTATGTTCAGTACACCTAAGGAAGGATCTTTCGGGGCTAAATTCCTTGAATTTTTCTCGTATACATCTCCTTTCTATATTGTACTTTTCATTATTCTTATAATTGCATTCGCATATTTCTACATTGCAATTTCCTTTAACCCCGTAGAAGTATCCAACAACCTTAAGAAGAACGGCGGCTCCATTCCCGGTATCCGCCCCGGTAAGCCTACGAGCGACTATATCACAAAGGTTCTTAACAGAATCACACTTATCGGCGCGATCTTCCTCGGCATCATCGCTGTAGTTCCCATGATCATCAACCTCATCGTTAATATCTTTACCGATGGCTCCAACGTGATGAGCATGCTCTCCTTCGGAGGCTCTTCCATCATCATCGTTGTAGGTGTTGTGATCGAGACTGCAAGAGAGATCGAGGGTCAGATGACAATGCGTCACTACAAGGGCTTCCTTGAATAATAGAAACGGAGTAAAGAGGTATGGCAAGAATTATTAAGCTTATACTTTTGGGAGCACCCGGCGCAGGCAAGGGCACTCAGGCGGAGATCATCTCCGAAAAGTACGCAATTCCTGCGATCTCTACCGGAGCAATTATCAGAGAAGCGATCCAGAACGGCACAGAGATGGGTCTCAGCGCAAAGAGCTACATCGAGTCCGGAGCTCTCGTTCCCGACGAGGTCGTGATCGGCATCATCAAGGACAGACTCGCAATGGACGACTGTGCAAACGGATTTATACTCGACGGTTTCCCCCGCACCGTTCCCCAGGCAGATGCTCTTGATAAGATGGGCGTGGAGATAACCGATGTCATAAGCATCGAAGTACCCGATGAGAGAATTCTCAAGAGAATGGGCGGCAGACGCGTTTGCAAAAAGTGCGGCGCCACATTCCATACGGAGTACAAGCCTTCCCCCAACGGCGAAAAGTGCCCCTGCGGCGAAACACTCTCTATCAGAAGTGATGACGATCCCGCAGTGGTAGCGCAGAGACTTGAGACATACCACGAGATGACGGAGCCCCTTAAGGACTTCTACGCTCAGAAGGGTCTTCTCAAGATCGTCGAGGGTCAGGAAGAACTCGCAGATACCACAGCTCTCACAGCTAAGGCTCTCGAGGGCTGAGGAGAAATTCAGCAACATGATCTATATTAAAAATCCCGATCAGATCAAGAAGATGCAGATCGCAGGCCGAATCACCGGAGAAGCGTTGCTTCTCGCAGGTGAGGCGGTGCGCGAAGGAGTATCAACTGCAAGCCTTGATAAGATAATCCGAAATCATATCGAGAAATGCGGGGCAAAGCCTTCATTTCTCGGTTACGGCGGGTTTCCCGCAAGTGCTTGTATCAGCGTGAATGATGAGGTCATTCACGGCATACCTTCCCCAAAGAAGATCCTTAAGGAAGGCGATATCGTAAAGATCGACGTGGGCGCCTATATCGGCGGCTTCCACGGCGACTCTGCCAGAACCTTTGGCGTAGGCAAGATATCAGACAGCGCGCAGCGTCTTATAGACGTAACGAGAGAAAGCTTTTTCAAGGCTGTTGAGGCTATTGAAAAGGGAGGCGCCCGCGTGGGCGACATCGGCGCCGCTGTTGACGGATACGTTTCTCAGTACGGCTACTCCGTAGTCCGCAAATACGTCGGTCACGGCGTTGGCAAGGACCTCCACGAGGACCCCAGCGTTCCCAATTACGGAACTGCGGGCCGCGGCCAGAGACTGACTGAGGGAATGGTAATCGCAGTCGAGCCTATGGTAAACGAGGGAGTCAGCGCAGTGCGCGAGCTTTCCGACGGCTGGACGGTGCTTACCGCAGACGGCAAGCTCTCCTCCCATTACGAGCATACCATCGCCATAACCGATAACGGCCCCATCCTGCTCACTAAGGTGGACTGATGGAGAAGGTTGCTATCGGCAGTATAGTCCGCTCCCTTCGGGGCAGGGACAGAAAAAGGATATTTCTCATAACGGGAATATGCGAAGGTGTCAGCGACCGTGTGCTTATCGCTGACGGTGAGCTTCATCCTCTATCAAAGCCCAAAAGAAAAAACCTCAGCCATCTTGCGGTTTTAGCCGCCGCAGAGGGTGCGGGAACCTCGTTTTCCGAGGGTGATGATAAAGAGCTTTGCGAATTTCTTCGGGAGTTTGAAGCGGGTCAGAATAAAAAATAGAAACTGTTGCAAAAACTGAAAAGTAAAAGAATTCAGGTATCAGAGTAAGGTTGAAACATGTGCAACTAAGCTTTTTCAACCTACATTTGCCGGACGGCAAATGCTAAGAAAGGAAAACGCACATTTATGCCTAAGGATGACGTAATCGAATTTGAGGGTACCGTAGTTGAGGCGCTGCCCAACGCGACCTTCAAGGTAAAGCTTCCCAACGATATGATCGTAACAGCGCATATCTCAGGAAAGCTCAGAATGAATTATATCAAGATCCTCCCCGGAGATAAGGTAACGATAGAGGTATCTATCTACGATCCCACAAAGGGCAGGATCACATGGCGTACCAAATAAGGTACAGAAATTCAAGTGAAAGGTGGTTATTACTGTGAAAGTAAAGCCTTCCGTTAAGAAGATCTGCGAAAAGTGCAAGGTCATCAAGAGACACGGCCACGTAATGGTCATCTGCGATAACCCCAAGCACAAGCAGAGACAGGGCTGATAAGTCAGACCCCGGAACAACTAAAATACCCGAAAGAGGTGAATTAAGCAATGGCTCGTATATCAGGTGTTGATATCCCGAATCAGAAGCGCGTAGAAATCGCTCTTACCTATATTTACGGTATCGGTCTCAAGAGCTCTAAGGACATTCTTGCAAAGACCGGCATCGATCCCGATAAGCGTGCGAAGGATCTTACAGACGATGAGATCGCAAAGCTTCGTGACGAGATCGAAAACAACTACACAGTAGAAGGTGAGCTCCGCCGTGAGGTTGCCCTCAACATCAAGCGTCTTGTTGAGATCAATTGCTACCGTGGAATCAGACACAGAAAGGGTCTTCCCGTTCGCGGTCAGCGTACAAAGACCAATGCAAGAACAAGAAAGGGTCCCGCAAAGACCATCGCTAATAAGAAGAAGTAAAGGAGTGAGCAGATAAATGGCTAACGTAGCAAAGAAATCCGTTAAGAAGCGCCGCGACCGTAAAAACGTGGAAAGCGGAGCAGCACATATCCGCTCCAGCTTCAATAACACAATCGTAACCATCACAGATACACACGGAAACACGATTTCCTGGGCATCTGCAGGTGAAATGGGCTTTAAGGGCTCAAGAAAGTCTACTCCCTATGCGGCACAGACAGCAGCAGAGACTGCAGCAAAGATCGCAATGGAGCATGGCATGAAGACAGTTGAAGTATATGTAAAGGGCCCCGGTACAGGTAGAGAGGCAGCTATCCGCGCTCTCCAGACCACAGGTCTCAACATTACTCTCATCAAAGATGTAACACCTATCCCTCATAACGGTTGCCGCCCTCCCAAGCGCCGCCGTGTATAATCAGTAAGGAGGATAAAAAGGTATGGCAAGATATACTGGACCTTCCTGCAAGCTTTGCAGAAGAGAAGGAAAGAAGCTCTTCCTCAAGGGAGACCGCTGCCTGTCCGACAAGTGCGCTCTTGACAGACGCGCAACAGTTCCCGGTCAGCACGGCGCAGGCCGCAAGTCCGTAAAGGAGTACGGTCAGCACCTCAGAGAGAAGCAGACAGCACGCCGTTACTACGGTGTACAGGAGAAGCAGTTCAAGAAGTACTATGTAGCAGCAGATAAGAAGGAAGGCATCACCGGTGAGAACCTTCTCTCTCTTCTCGAGCGTCGTTTCGATAACGTAGTATACAGAATGGGCCTTGCAAGCAGCCGTAAGGAAGCAAGACAGCTCGTTCGTCACGCACACTTCACCCTCAACGGCAAGAAGGCAGACATCCCCTCCATCATTCTCAAGGTAGGCGATGTAGTAGCCCTCAAGGATAAGAGCCGTTCCAGCGAGAAGATCAAGGGTCTCCTTGAGAACATGGCAAACACCAATGCTCCCAAGTGGCTTGAGCTTAACGCAGAGGCAGCGTCTGCAAAGGTTATCGCTATCCCCGCAAGAGATGACGTTGACTTTGATTTCAACGAGCAGCTCATCGTCGAGTTTTACTCCAAGTAATAACCTGCCCTGCATTCCGGTTGCGGTCGGTTATTGCCGTCGAAGTCAAGGCAGCTTCGTGTAAAACCGCAAGAAACGGATGCAGAAAAATCGCCGAAAGGCAAACATAAAAATTAGGAGGTTATTACAATGATCGAAATAGAAAAGCCCAATATTGTTACATTGGACGTGAGCGAAAACGGCGAAAAGGCCACATTCGTAGTCGAGCCTCTTGAGAGAGGCTACGGCATCACTCTCGGAAACTCCCTGCGCCGCGTGCTTCTCAGCTCGCTGCCCGGGTATGCTGTAACAAGCATTAAGATCGACGGCGTGCTCCATGAGATCTCCACCATAGACGGTGTGAAGGAGGATGTAACCGAGATCGTTCTTAATGTGAAAGGCATCACAGCAAAGCTCCATACAGTAACGGAAAAGAGCACAATGATCGACGTAACAGGACCTTGCGTAGTTACCGCAGGTGACATCAAGCAGGATGCTGATATCGAGATCCTTAATCCCGACCACGTAATCGCAACAGTCGGAGATAACGTTCGCTTCCATATGGAGATGAACTTTGCAAAGGGCCGCGGCTATGTATCTCAGCAGAGAAACAAGCAGCTCTATTCTGATGAAAATCAGGGTATGTCTGCGCCCATCGGCACTATCTTCACCGATTCGATCTACACTCCCGTGTACAATGTAAACTACAATGTTGAGAACACCCGTGTCGGCAACATCACAGATTTCGATAAGCTTACTATCGAGATCCTCACGAACGGCACGACCTCAGCAAAGGAAGCGATTTCATATGGCGCCAAGATACTCAACGAACATCTCAACTTGTTCGTAGATCTCTCGGACGAGGCGAAGAACGCTGAAATTATGGTTGAAAGCGTTGCGACCGTTAAGGAGAAGGTACTTGAGATGACCATTGAGGAGCTTGACATGTCCGTCAGAAGCTTCAACTGCTTGAAGCGCGCGGGCATCGATACGGTTGAAGACCTTGTCAACCGCACCGAGGACGAGATGATCAGAGTCAGAAACCTCGGTAAGAAGTCGCTTGAAGAAGTTATCGCAAAGCTTCATTCTCTCGGCCTCGAGCTGAAGAAGGAAGACGAATAAGACTTCAACTGAATTTCGCAGAGATCTGCGGAAAAAAAGTATTGCGAAAAGGAGGACAACACAATGCCCGGAACAAGAAAGCTCGGCAGAACAACTGCGCATAGAAATGCTATGCTTCGCGGAATGGTAACATACCTCATCGAGAACGGCTCCATCGAGACCACTCTCTCCCGCGCAAAGGAAGTTCGTGCTATGGCTGAAAAAATGATTACTCTCGGTAAGAAGAACACACTTGCTTCTCGCCGTGCAGCTCTTGCATACATTACCAAGGAAGACGCTGTTAAGAAGCTCTTCGACCAGGTAGCACCTAAGTACGCAAACAGAAACGGTGGTTACACTCAGATCTATAAGCTTGGACCCCGCCGCGGTGACGCAGCAGAAATGGCTCTCGTAAAGCTTATCGACGAAGCACCTGAGGCTGCTGAGTAATTTAATATTCAGAATTAAAGGCTGTCGCGTTTTGCGACAGCCTTTTTTTTAGTATATGTTATAAGTAAACCTCAACATATTGTATTTTTCTCTTGCAAAACGGGGACAGATAGTGTATAATAGATTGAATTATAATATGAAGGAAACGGCTATGACGGTATGTGAATATATAATTGAATATTTGCTCAAAAAAGGCGTCAAGACCGTTTTCGCCTATCCGGGAGCAAACGTGCTCAGGCTTTATGCAAAGCTTTGCGAAAGCGGCATCAGAGTGGTGCTGTCCCGCCATGAGCAGGGCGCAGTCCACGCGGCGGCAGGCTATGCAAAGGCAACGGGCAAGGTTGGCGTCTGTATTGCAACGTCGGGCCCCGGTGCAGCAAATCTCGTAACGGGAATCGCAGATGCAAACCTTGATTCAGCCCCTCTTCTCGTTATCACGGGTCAGGTGCCCTCAAGGTATATCGGCAGAGACGCCTTTCAGGAGGCGGATATTATGGGAATAACCATTCCCGTAACCAAGCATAACTATCTTGTCAAGGATGCAGACGAGGTCCCCCGCGATCTTGAGGAGGCCTGGAGAATTGCAGGCAGCGGCAGGATGGGCCCCGTTCTCGTTGATATAACCTCAGACCTTTTCGATCAGCAGCTTCCCGCAGAGGCATTTGAGTTTGAGTGCCTCCTCCCGAGAGAGAGAAAGAACCTTTATCCCCTTGAGGGATGCGAGGATAAGATCGCTGAGATAATCTCCTCGTCATACAGACCCCTCGTCCTTGCAGGCGGCGGCGTTGTGGCGGCGGGGGCTTCGGAGGCTCTTCGGGAGTTTTGCGAAAGGAGCGGAATACCCTGCGTCGTAACAATGATGGGCAAGGCCCTTTCGGGAGCAGGCTTTCATAAGCTTCTCGGTATGGCAGGCCTCCACGGAACGACAGAGGCGAATACTGCCCTCAGTCAGTGCGACCTTCTTATTGCCGTCGGCTGTCGCTTCTCAGACAGAACGGTCAGCGATTTTGAAGCTCTCGGCAGAAGCAGAACGGTGATCCATTGCGATATCGACCCTGCCGAGCTTAATAAAAACCTTAAGGTATATCTTCCCGTTGCGGCGGATGCAGGAGATTTTCTGAATTGCCTTTCATCCATTGCCGATGGCCTCACCCATGAGAAGAAAAAGCTCTTTTGCGGATGGTACGAAAAGAAAAGGGAAGAGGATGCGATCAGCCCTGAGGAGAGCATCTATCTTGCAATAAACCGCTATGAGAATGAAAACCCCGTCAGCTGTATCGTCACCGACGTGGGAACCATACAGACTAAGGCGGCAAGACTCATAACCGTTGCAAGAGAGAGAGCCTATATAACCTCGGGCGGCCTCGGAGCCATGGGCTTTGGCCTTCCTGCGGCCATCGGCGCTTCCTTTGCAATGGGCGACGGCGGAGCCGATGAGAAGAGCCGCGCTATCGTCATCGCAGGCGACGGCGGCTTTCAGATGACTTTGCAGGAGCTTGGCATCCTTTGTGAATGCCCCGTCCCCGTTAAGATAATAGTTATAAATAACCGTACCCTCGGTATGGTCAACGATATGGAGTCGGGCCGCGGCGGCAAGTATGCCCTCGGCGACTATCCCGATTTCTCCCTCCTTGCCAAGGCCTACGGAGTAGATGCCGAAAGAACAGAGCTTTGCGAGGGCATCCATAAAAAGATCGGCGAATTTCTTGCTGCCGACGGCAGCGCATTACTTGAGATCATATACAACAATTCGGAGGTAACACAATGAAATGCCCTTCCTGCGGTTCTGAAGATATAAAGGTAGTAGACTCCCGCCCCGTTGAGGATAATAATTCCATCAGACGTCGCCGCGAGTGTATCGCCTGCCATAACAGATTTACCACCTATGAGGTTATAGATGCGTTCCAGCCCGTCGTTATCAAGAAGGACGGATCAAAGGAGCTGTTTGATAAGAATAAGCTTCTCTCAGGTCTTCTTCGCGCTTGCCAGAAGCGCCCCGTAAATGCGGAGGCTCTTGCAAACGAGATCGAGGCCGAGATACACAACTCTCTCAAGAGAGAGATAACCTCCTCCGATATCGGAGAAACGGCAATGGATAAGCTGAGAGAGCGCGATGCGGTAGCATACGTTCGCTTTGCCTCCGTGCATCGCGAGTTTAAGGACGTTGAGACCTTTATGAAGGAGCTCGAGATCCTTAAGCGCGATGAATGATATAATGAGATCGGTCGTGCTACGGCCTCTTGCTGTATTAACCATAACCTTCTATGTAGTATTATGCATCTTGTTCACCGCAGAGGAGGCCGTAAGGCTTTTGTCTGCGGTGATCTTTTTTGCTTTGTCGTCGGTCTTCGTTGCCGCTTCCTTGCTGCTTTCAAGAAACAATGCTCTTCGGGCAACCGTGCGTCAGGTGACGGTAAGAGCTGTTGCCTTCTTTTTCGTCGGCGCCTTTCTTGCATCGGCCTGCGCTTACGGTGCCTTTGATATCGGAATGAAGCGGTTTGACAGTGTTGCCGGCCGAGAGGTCCCGGTAAGGGCAACGGTCAGCGAGGTGGTCTGGAGCAAGAGCTACGGTGGCGCATATATCATAGAGGTGGAGAGCGCAGGAGGCCTCGGCGGCTTTACGGCCGTTGCGGATATCCCCGCCTGCCTTTCCGAGGGAGACGGCGTTTGCGGAGAGGCTGAGCTTTCCCGACTTTCCTCGGACGGGGATTTTGACGAGCGCAGGTATTATTATTCAAAGGGCGCAGTTGTTAAGGCAGAGTTCTCCCACGCTGAAAAACAGACGGAGAAGGGGAAGCAATTCTTTCTTTTTAGCGCCGCGAGAAGCGTGCGAAACAGCCTTTCCGAGGTGTTTTATAAGTATCTCGGAGAAGAGGAGGGCGGATTTGCGGCGGCGCTCCTTCTGGGAAATAAGGAATACCTTTCAAAAACCGTGGATCGGGATTTTATGCGCCTCGGCATATCCCATATCCTTGCCATCTCAGGTATGCATCTTGCGGTTCTTTGCGCCTTTGTTTCAAGGATGCTCCTCCCCTTTGGCAAAAAGGCGGCAAGAGTCGGGTGCGTCGTCCTCGTTCTGTTTTATATGTTCATAACGGGACTTTCCCCGTCGGTAACGAGGTCGGGAATAATGCTTCTCATCCTCCTCGCCGCAGAAACGGTGAAAAGGGGGAGCGACAGATTTACAAATCTGGGCCTTGCCGTGTTTATAATATGTATGCTTGACCCGCTGAGCGCTTCAAGCATCAGCCTTCAGCTCTCCTTCGGGGCGGTGCTTGCCATCCTTTTGTATACGGAGAGGGTACATCCCCTCAGCGAAAAGCAAAGGGATCTGAAGGAGAAAAAGGGAGCCCTCGCCCTTCTTCTCGGCTTTCTTCGTGGCCTTTGGGAGGGATGCGTGCTGACGGTGGTGGTAGTGCTGTTCATACTCCCTCTGGAGTGGCTCTATTTCGGAGAGATGTCCCTCGTCTCCCCCGTAACCTCTCCCGTGTTTTCAATATTTTCAAACGTGCTCCTCTGGGTCTTGCCAATATTCCTTTTGCTGAGTCCCATAGGCTTTGTTGCGTCTGCCCTTGGCGGGGCGCTGTCTGAGTATATCGGCTTTATCTGCACCCTTGCAAATAAGCTGTCTCTTTTGAGAAATATACTGATCTCTCTGAAATATCCTCTTGCGGGCGCCTTTGCCGTTGCCGTCTTTGTCTCCATCGTAGTCTTTTGCTGTCTTAAGGGCAAAAGGAGAGCCGTCGCCGCCGCCGTCACGGCAGCGCTTTTGGCGGGATATGCCGCCTTCGGCTTTTTCTGGAGCGAAAGATTTAAGGATTGCGTCATAGCAGAGCCCCTCACCCATAATGCAAACGACGGACTTCTCCTCGTGTCCGAGGGAAGGTCTATGATAATAGACGTGGGCGACGGGTATTCAAGAATAATAGAGGCGGGGCAAAGGGCCGAGGGCGAGCGGCAGGTAACCGAGACCGAGGCCATACTTCTGACCCATCTGCATAAAAGCTGTGTTTGCTCCCTTTCGCGAATATTTGAGCGAAGCGTCGTGCGAAGGGTCTATATCCCCGAAGGTGATGGGGAGATCGTGGAGGAGCTTTCACAGGTCTGCCGTGAAAACGGTGTGGAGGCCGTGGTATACAGCCTTGGAGATACGGTGGAATTCGGAGCGGCCGAGGTAAAAACGGCGCCTCATCTGTATATAGATCGCTCGGTGCAGCCATCGGTGCGCCTTGATATAAGCGCCTTTGGAGAGACCGTCACCTACGTGGGCGGAGCGTATCTTGAGGCAGGCGGAGGAGAAATGAAGGAGAGCGATGCGGTGTGGTACGGCGATCACGGCCCCCTCTATAAAAAGAGCTTTGAGGATAAGTCCCCTGCGGCCTGCGCCGTCGTAGCCTCAAAAAATGCTAAAGAGTATCTCATAGGTGAATGCATCCCCGCGGAGGAGGTAGACTGTATCATCCTCGGCTCTGTTAAAGGCAGCGACGATGACATCGTTAAGCTTGTTGAATAAAAGGCTGTTCATTGATTGATGAAACAGCCTTTTTTCATCCGTTTTTGCAGAAAATAAGAAAAATTCACCATAGAGGCACACAATGCGTGATCGTGTGAAATGAAAGGTTGTTGATGTAGTTACGGCGAGATGCGAAAAGTAAAATCCCCGCAAACCGTAGGGGCGTCACTGTGTGCGCCCGTCTGCAAACGAAGGTTTAAAGAAAAACGGTGCGGCAACGGAAGAACGATATTTATATTTGTAGGGACAGGCGTCCCCGACGGGAACCCCCAAAAGCTCACGAGTTCCCTTTCGGGGAACCCCTACGACTGTCCTTTTAACGAAACGATATTTGCAGGGAGGCGTTACGTTTGCAACGGGTCGTCGTGGCGCCGACCCCTACCAACATGTATCTTTTTCGTTCGTTTGTGTATCATATTTGTTCTCCTATCCTGTAAAGCCTCTGTGCAGGCAGAAAAATATATACAAGACGTGTTTTTAGGTTGACACAACGAAACCATTGTGATATAATTATGTTGATAAATGTTTCGTGCGGTATCTATCAACATTAAAAATCTTCTAAAGGAGGATATAAATATGAAGAAACGGGTTATCTCCCTGTTGCTGATCATTGCTATGGTGATCCTTTCCTTCCCCCTTACCGTTTCCGTCGGCGCGGCCTCAGGCACTATTGGAGACGGCATAGAATGGAATCTTGATCTCTCCACAGGACTGCTCACTGTTTCGGGAACAGGCGCTATTAATACCTCCGGATCCTATCCCTGGCATGAAAACAAAGCTAAGATCAAAAAGATCGTCATCGGAGAGGGCATTACCTCAATAGGCTCCAATGCATTTTTTGATTGCTACAAAGCTAAAGAGCTTTCCCTCCCCTCGACCCTTAAGGAGATTGGCAGGAGTTCATTTCAATATTGCAGCGCTCTCGGAATTGTTAACGTACCGAAGTCTCTTGAAAAGATCGGCGCCAGCGCATTTAATAATTCCTCTGTTCGCCTCAACATAACCGATCTGAAGCAATGGTGCACCGCCGTTGATCTTGATAACGATGATCCCCCTGAGCTGTACTTTAACGGAAATTCCCTTACAAAGCTCGTTATCCCTGATGGGGTCACTACCGTCAATCCCAATGCTTTCAGCAATCAGACTTCCCTTACAGAGGTGGTCATTCCTGACAGTGTTGCTTTTCTCGGAAAGGAAGCGTTTGCTTATAACAGAGCTATGAAAAATCTCACTATGGGCAGCGGCGTGAAAACCATCGACATTCATTGCTTCGACGGCTGCGATGGCCTCGAATCAATTTACATCAGCGATCTGGCCGCTTGGGTAAGCATAGATTTCTACAATCAAATGAGCGGCAACCCTCTTTATTATGCAGATAATCTCTATCTTAACGGTAATCTCGTTACCGATGCCGTTATCACAGGTGATATTGACATTAAGGACTACGCCTTTTATACTTACACCAAGCTGAAAAGCGTTACCATAAAGGACGGCGTTTCCAAAATCGGCGACAAAGCATTTTACGGTTGCTCTGCTCTTAAAAGCGTTACCTTGGGAGACGGCGTTACCGAGATCGGAAATTATGCTTTCTATGAATGCACGGCCCTTGAAACTGTTACTATGAGCGATACTGTTGCCGTCATAGGAGACAGCGCCTTTGCATATTGCAACGAGCTTCATCCTCCCAAGCTCAGCGCAGGTCTTAAAAAGATCGGCTCAGGTGCATTCTATTATTGCACTCAGCATTTCAGAACAGTTCATTTCCCTGAGGGACTTGAAGAATTGGGCAGCTCCGTTTTCGGAAAATGCTTCAGATTCACGGATTTCTATCTGCCCTCCAGCCTTAAGAAGATAAGCGGCGGCGCTTTCTATACGGAGTCATATGCCAACGTTCATATTCCCGATACCGACTTCTGGTTCGACCTTGAAATAGATATAGGAGACAAATATACCTACTCGGGAATTCAGGCTTACCTTGTGGTAGACGGAGAGCGCGTCACTGAGTTTGTCGTTCCTGAGCATATTACCGCGATCCCGAACAATCATTTCGAACACCTTGACCAGCTTGAAAAGATCGTATTTCACGATGGGGTGGAGAGCATCGGCAATTATTCCTTCGCAAGCTGCAAAAATCTGAAGGACGTTGTTTTGCCGCCGCGACTGAAATCGCTGGGAGCCTATGCCTTCAAGAATTGCACGTCTCTTGAGAATATAGAGATCCCCTATACCGTATCCAAGATCGAATCGGGTACGTTTCTTGACTGTACCGCCCTTGAGACCGTTCTCATTTACGAGGGACCGAAGACCATTGAATATCAGGCCTTCTGCGGTTGCTCCTCCCTCAAGGAGATCATAATCCCCGAAACGGTCAGCTACATCAAGGAGGAAGCATTCTACGGCTGCGAATACCTGATGAGAGTTAAATTCCAGGGCTCAGAATACAGATGGAAGACCGTCACAAAGGGACAATTGAACGAGCCCTTGATAAATGCAAGTATTACGTATAAATACGATATTCCGATGAAGATATATCTTTACGGAGACGTTAACGATGACACTAATATCAATGCGGTGGATGCATATCTGCTCAAGCTTTTGATACTGGGCTCACATCCTAAAAAGAACCTGAAGAGGGCAACCTTGTCGGCTGATATCAATCAGGACGGCACCGTTAACGGCACAGATGCATATCTTCTTAAGCTTTATATCGCAGGCTCGGTATGATGCTGTAATAAAAGCCGAATAAATACACATGAGAAAACCGCCATAAGGCGGTTTTCTTCATTTTCTCTTCACTTTTCTCTCTTACCTCTTACCTCTGATAAGCTCCTCTCAAAGGAGGGAGCTTATCAGATATACTCCTCGGGGTCAACGGCTTCGCCGTTGACGAAGATAGAGAAATGGAGGTGGCTGTCCTCGCAAAGCTCGCAGAGGGCGGTGTCTCCCGCGGTGGCGATGACCTGCCCCTTGACCACCCTTGCGCCTTCCTCGATGCCCTCGGGTATCTCATCGTAAAGGTTCTGATAAACGCTGACGGCGCCGCCCGTGTGCTCAATGGAGATGCTCGTTCCCATCATGGGGTCGTCCCATATCTCCTTAACGGTGCCGTCCGCGGCGGCGGCAATATCACAGCCCTCGGCGCAGTATATGTCAATGCCGTTGTGGGTGCGGTAGTCCTCCATTGTCAGAGAGAAAACGGGCACGGTGAGAGAACAGGGCTTGCCTATATCTCCCTTGACGGGAGCCATAAATTCGGGGAGCGGGTCGGGGATTTCTGTGTTTACGCTGGGCTCTTTCGTGTCCTCGTCCTTCTTTTCTGTGTCCTCTGCCTTTTCGCTGTCCTTTTCGCTGTCCTTCTCGTCCTCCTCGTCCTTGTCAAAGAAAACGTCGTCAGTTTCGGGGGAGTCGGCATCGGCCCCTGAGAGAACCGAGTCCTTTGATCCCTTTTGGGTAGTGTCCTCGTTGGGGAGGACGGTAGGGTCGTTCTTTGCAAGAGCCGTGGCAACGGCAACCACGATGGCAACCATCATCATTATAACGATAACGGTAACGATAATGCTCTGCCTTTGCTCTTTCTTTCTGTTTTTTTGGCTATTGTTCATGGATGTATTTCCTTTCTTTTGCTTTACTGTGATATTATTTCCTCTCGGCAGAGCTTTTATACAGAGGTCCTTGGTAAAAACAGGTAAATAAT
This sequence comes from Candidatus Avispirillum sp., assembly GCA_045545335.1. Classification (GTDB taxonomy): domain Bacteria; phylum Bacillota; class Clostridia; order Oscillospirales; family CAG-272; genus Avispirillum. Next base: position 14,101 of record JAZQAS010000011.1, read on the forward strand.
TGGCGGAATGCGAAAAAATTGTTGACAGGGAGAGAAAAGAGGTTTATAATATTTTTATATTAGTTTCGGAGAAGGAAAAATGGCTTCCAAGCAGTACTTTGGCGCATATTTTTACTTTTACTTTTGTGAAGAGGTAAAAGCTTTTTGTGCTGCAAGTAATGTTTGACCGAATACGATCAGTTCACGCAGCGTAGGCTGCGTGTTTTTTTATAGCGGCGGCGGTGCGATTTTAAAGAAAGAAGGAAAAAATAATGGTAGCGATATTAAGACCCGGCGTAACAGACGCCCAGATAGAGAGCCTTTGTAAATGGTTCAAGTCAAAGGGACTGGACACCCACGTGTCCGTCGGTCATTATCAGACCATTATCGGCCTTATCGGCGATACAAGCAAGATAGATACAGACCTTTTGGAGGGTCTTGATATAATCGAGTCTGCAACGAGAGTAACAGAGCCCTTCAAGAGCGCAAACCGCAAGTTCCACCCCGAGGATTCGGAGATAAGGGTGGCCGAGGGAGTGTCCGTCGGCGCGGGAGCATTTGCCGTCATCGCAGGCCCCTGCTCCGTTGAGAGCAGCGAGCAGATAATTTCCGTTGCAAAAGAGGTAAAGCTGGGAGGCGCGAGCCTTCTTCGCGGCGGCGCATTCAAGCCCCGAACCTCCCCCTATGATTTTCAGGGCCTTCGCGGCGAGGGAATAGAGCTTCTCCTCAAGGCCAAGGCTGAAACGGGTCTCCCCATCGTCACGGAGATAATGGATGCTCATCATCTTGAGCTTTTCGAGAACGTTGACGTAATTCAGGTTGGCGCCCGCAATATGCAGAATTTCGAGCTTTTGAAGGAGCTTGGAAAAACGAATAAGCCCATTCTCTTAAAGCGCGGCCTTGCCAATACCTTAAAGGAGCTTCTTATGAGCGCCGAGTATATAATGGCAGGGGGAAATGAAAAGGTCATCCTCTGCGAGCGAGGCATCAGAAGCTTTGAGACATATACGAGAAACACCCTTGACCTTGCGGCAGTTCCCATGCTCAGGGAGCTTTCTCACCTGCCCGTTGTGGTAGACCCGAGCCACGCAACGGGAAGAGCCCGCCTCGTTGGCCCCATGGCCCTTGCCGCCGTGGCCGCAGGAGCAGACGGCATTATGATCGAGGTGCATAACGACCCCGAGAACGCCCTTTGCGACGGAGCTCAGTCTCTCACGCCCTCTCAGTTTGCAGACCTTTGCGCGCAGATCAGAAAAGTGCGCGCGGCAATAGCAGAATAAATTAAAATCAAACCCTCAGAAATCAGGTGGAAAAATGACTGTCGGAATAGCAGGCCTCGGCCTTATCGGCGGCTCTCTTGCAAAGGCATACAAGGCGGCGGGAGACCATACCGTCTACGCTCACGACCTTGATACCTCGGTAATAGAATTTGCGTCTCTTGCAGGCGCGGTCGACGGCGCGCTGACAAAGGAAAACGTTTGCGAGTGCGATCTTTTGCTCATCGCTCTTTATACGGGGGCGGCCATAGAATATATGGAGGAGATGGGCCCCTATATCTCAAAGGAGTGCGTTGTGGTAGACTGCTGCGGCACTAAAAAGAGAGTTTGCGAGGCAGGCTTTCGCATTGCGAAAAAATACGGCTTCACCTATGCGGGCGGCCATCCCATGGCGGGCACACAGTATTCGGGCTTCAAGTATTCAAGGGCTAACCTTTTCAAGGGCGCTTCAATGATAGTGGTTCCCGAGAGATTTGACGATATAAACCTCACCCAGAGGATAAAGGACCTTCTTATGCCTGCGGGCTTTGGGCGCATCACCCTGACCACGGCAGACGAGCACGACAGAATGATAGCCTTCACCTCTCAGCTTCCCCACGTGGTTTCAAATGCGTTTATAAAGAGCCCCACCGCCGAGACTCACAAGGGCTTCTCAGCGGGAAGCTATAAGGACCTGACCCGCGTTGCGTGGCTAAACGAGGATATGTGGACGGAGCTGTTCTTTGAGGACAGGGAATATCTGCTTTATGAAATAGAAACGGTCATCTCATCTCTGTGTCAGTACAGAGACGCCCTTCGGGACGGCGACCGCGAAACAATGAAAGAGATCCTGCGTGAGGGTAGGATAGCTAAGGAAAAGGTGGACGGAAGATGAAAACAGTAAAGGTATCCGCATCCCGCGAGTATGAGGTCATAGTTTCCTCGGGCATTCTCGCTTGCGCGGGTGAATATATAGAAAAGGCCCTCGGCGGCCGTCCCCGCCTTGCCGTTATAACGGACGATATAGTTGATTCTCTCCACGGTGAGGCACTTGAGCGGGCGCTCTGCGGCTTTGAGCTTGTGAAATTCGTTTTCAAAAACGGAGAGGCGTCCAAGAATATAAATACCTATGGGGAGATACTTGAGTTTCTTTCGGAGAACGGTATCACCAGAACCGATGCCATCGTCGCCTTCGGCGGCGGAGTTACGGGAGATATGGCAGGCTTTGCCGCATCAACGTTTCTGCGCGGCATCCGATTTGTGCAGATACCAACGACCCTTCTCGCAATGGTAGACTCCTCCGTCGGCGGAAAAACTGCAATAGACCTTCGCGGGGGCAAAAATCTTTGCGGCACCTTCTGGCAGCCCTCTCTCGTTCTTTGCGATCCCCTCCTTCTTGATACTCTTCCCGATGATATCTTTGCAGACGGAATGGCAGAGGTGATAAAATACGGCGTTATCCGCTCGGGAGAGCTTTTTGAAAGGCTCCTTTCGGTAAACGTTCGCGAGGACAGCGAGGACGTTATCGCCGCCTGCGTTTCCATAAAGCGCGATATCGTCAATGAGGATGAGAGAGATACGGGCGTTCGCGCTCTTCTCAATTTCGGCCATACGGGAGCCCACGGCATAGAAAAGCTTTCGGATTATAAGATATCCCACGGCAGAGCGGTGGGCATGGGTATGATGATCGCCGCCAAGGGCG
>JAZQAS010000012.1:0-7534 GCA_045545335.1 Candidatus Avispirillum sp.
GTAATGAACGGATATATTGTAGGGACAGGCGTCCTCGACTGTCCGCAAACAGAAACGATATTTACAGGGAGACTATACGTCTTCAACGGACAGTCGGGGACGCCTGTCCCTACAATTGATTCATTCGTTTCATTTGCTGACGTAAGCGTCAAAAATAAACTGCGGTTGTAATCTGGAGGATAATATCCTCCCCTACATTGGTGCATCTCCCCGCTAAACCGTAATTTTACTGCTGAAAAGGCTGTCGCATTTGCGACAGCCCCTTTGTATAGGGAAGATTTTTAAAGTCGGTATGGTCGGCGATGATTTAAGCATAGTCAACGCGGACGTAACGAATTGCTGAACTAAAAACTCCTGTGTCCGCTCTGTCCTCGCAAAGGCGAGGACCCAAAATAGTCCTTCCCCCAGTTCTTCGGGGGAAGGACTTGCTTAGATCCTCGCGTCAGCAAGGACGGAGCGGGTACATAAACTTAGAGTTAAGTGTTACGTCAAGCCCGCGAGGTGAATGATCTGCATAAAGCCCTTCGATGTGTTGAGACGGGAGCGATCAGGCCAAAAAGCTTTACATCAAAACGCAAATATGGTACAATAAATATATACGATAATACAAAGGCGGAAAAATATGCTGAATTTTTTTAATACAAAGGCAAAGGCTTTTACAGTTTTTCTGTTTGCTGTTAGCTTTTTGGGGATTTTTGTGCTGTCATCCTTGGTTGCAACTCAAATTTGCCAAAAGTGGTATGGCTTTGCAATAGGTATTGCTATGATGATAATAGCGATCCCCTTTCATTGCTTGGGCAAAAAAATGATGTGGGGTCATCTTGCAAGCTTTTTGCTCAATTCGTTTGCTTCGGGCTTTGTCGCTTCGGCGTATTATATTAAAAGTGAAAGAACTCTCGATATACTTGACCTGCTTATTGCAGCAGCACCTGCGGCCGCAATCGTTTTTTTAGTGTTTCTTGTGCTTCATAGCTTTAAAAGATCAAAAACGGTTACCGTTATCGTTGCGGTGATCTTAAATACTGTTCTTTCTGTATTGGCTATCGTTTTTTGGATAAATGACGGCAGCGTGGCTTTTTCGTTTGCCTTTTTCTGCTCTCTCATCAGCTTTTTCTATTTGTGTGTTTTCGGTATAACGGTAAATCATGACGAACGTTCGGTGTTCAGGGATATTTCCTTTGGAAGCTTCGGCTCGTTTATCATCATTTCCGTCGTTGTTGCCTTCCTTATTTCGGATGGTGAGCTTATCGAAAGCCTTGATTTCAGCGGCGCTGCTGATGATAAAAAAGCAGGAAAAAATAAAAAGGCTTGACCGATAGGTCAAGCCTTTTTCGTTAGAACAAGGTTGTAATCCAATAAATAACCCCGTAAACCGCGCCTGCGGCGGTGCCGTAGAGGATAACGGGGCCGGCGACGGTGAAGATCTTTGCTCCCACGCCGAGGATATAGCCCTCGCTCCTTGCGTCTATTGCCATGGAGGATACCGCGTTTGCAAAGCCCGTTATGGGAACCAGCGTTCCCGCTCCTGCGTGCTTTGCAATCTTATCAAATACTCCCAGCCCCGTAAGCAGGGCCGTTATGAATATGAGGGTCACGGAGACTAAGGCTGCGGCGTCCTTCGGGGAGAGAAAGCCTGAGTATAGCTCCCGAAGCCCTTGGGCCGCGGCGCATATGCTCCCTCCTGCAACAAAGGCCTTCAAGCAGTCCTTCAGTATTGGCGATCTTTTCGCTCTCGCCTCGGCATATTCCTTATATTCCTTACCGTAAAGCTTCATTTTCGTCCTCCTTTTTTCTTAGTATACCGAAAAAGGAGGGGATTATGTCAGCTCAGAGGCAGGAGTAGAGGATATTGCGAAGGCGGGGGGCAACGAAGCCCTCCTGATTATTCAGCATATGATGGGCGTAGAAAAGCGCAAGGTCGTTATCGGGGTCGATGAGGGCAAATCCGCCTGCGGCACCCGTCCAGCCAAATTCTCCGACGGAGGAGGGAGAGCCGCCCTTTGCAGGGTCCTTCATCGTGCGAACGCCGAGGCCGTAGCTGTAGCCCCAAAGGTGGGACCAGTCGATGCCCTTTTCCTCCTCCTTGGTGAGGTGAGGCGCGCGCATAAGATCTATGGTGCGGGGGGAGATGATATATGTGCCGTCATCCGTTCTGCCCTTTGCGGCGAGGACCTTCATAAGAAGCGCCATTTCGCTGACGGTGGAAACTACTCCCGCGCCGCCCGAATGGTATTCGTCTCCGAAAATGGCCCAGTTGTCCTGAGAATCGTTGATCTCAATTCTGTCCTTTGCGTCGTTAAAGCAGTACTGAACTGCCATTTCGCCGCGGTGGGCGGGGTCAAGACCGTAGCTTGTTTTTTTAAGTCCCAGAGGATCGAAGATGCGCTCCTTTGCAACAACTCCGAGGGGCTTGCCTGCCCAGATCTCAACGAGGGCGCCGATAACGTCGTGAGAGAGGCCGTAGCCCCATCTTTTGCCGGGCTGAGCGTTAACGGGGTCCTTTGCAAGGGCGCGGATAAGCTCCACCGTAGGGCAATGGGGCTCGGTCTCGCGGCGCTTTGCAAGAAAATGCTCGCTTTCGCAGTTATAGTCAAGTCCGCTGGTCATGCAGAAAAGATCGCGAACGGTGATCTCACGCTCCATGGGAACTATCTTATGGTTTCCGTCGGGAGACCATTCTCTCACCTTTGCATCGGCCCACTCGGGCATATAAGCGGAAACGGGATCGGAGAGAAGGAATTTGCCCTCCTCCCAAAGGGTGAGAGCGGTAACGCAGGTGACTATTTTTGAGATGGAATACATAAACATTCTGTGGTCGCTGCAGGAGAGGGGGATCCTGTTCTCCATATCGGCGTATCCTGCGGAATGCTCAAATACCTTTTCGCCGTTTTTATAAACTACACAGCCGCAGCCGGGGATTCGCCAATCCGTAAGGCCGTTCATAAAGCTCTCAAGTCTTTCGAAGTTCATATAAGTTCCTTTCAATATATGGATGCCTCAAGCAGAGGGCTGCTTGAGGCATCGCTTTGATCATTAATCTTCAAGAATGTATACCGTTGCCTGACGGCGGCCGTAGGTCTTGGCCCAGGGGTGGTCGCGGTCAATGCAGATATCAACGGTGTAGCCCTTAACGGCGCCGCCCACGTCAGCCGCGATCCTCACTCCAAAGCCGGGGATATAAAGCTTCGTTCCCAGGGGGATGACCTTGGGATCGACTGCAACGACGTTTTCATCTGCGGGGAGGCCGGAAGCGGTGATACCGCCGCTGTAATAGATAGTGGTCTCGCATTGCATAGCGTAGGAATAGCTGATGCCCTCAACGCTGCCGCCCACGCCTCTTTCAATAACGGCGCTGACGGGGTAGGAGCTGACGTATTCGCCGACGAGTGTTCTCTCGGTCTCAACTCCGTTAACGTAGGTGACGGAATATTCCTTGGTATCCTTGCCGAGAACGCCGCGGCGCTTGGTTCTCTGAGTGCCCTTGGGGATAGTGAGAACGTCGCGGTATTCGGTCTCGTAATCAATAGAGGTATGGGTATAGTCCTTGCCGTAGCTTATCTCGTCCACGGTGATGACGGTGTCCTTCTCAATAGCGCTTTTCTCGTCGGCATTGAGAACGTCGGTGCTCGCAAGCTCGATACCGAGGGAGGAGAGAAGCTCGCCGACGGTCTTCTTGTCGGTAACGCAGGTAACGTCATCCTTTGAGTAGAAATCAAAGGTAACGCTGTAGCGGCCGTCTGCAAGGGTCCTCGTTTTGTCTGCGGTGTTTTCCGCAACGTAGGAGTCCTTTTCCTTTTCGGTAACGATGTGCTTTTTCGCGCCGAGAAGGCAATCGGATGCGGTAACGGGCTCATCGGCATTGCTGATGAGGGCCGAGAGGCCGATAACGAGTCCCGCGCCCACAACGCAGAACATTGCGGCAAAGGCGCAGACCTTGAAGCCGACGGAGCGGCGGTCGATATGCTTCACGGCGTCCACCGTTTCCTCAACCACGCAGGTGACGAAGAATTTCGATCTCTTAAGGGCCTTTTTAACTGAGGCGCCGAAGGAGGAGGCCTTCTTTTGGGGGACTGTATTTTTTACTGGAGAGTCGTTTTTTATAGGGGCAGGCCGGATAGCCTCCTCCTCAGTTTTCTGCTCGCGGCTTATTTCGAGCAGCTCATTCATGGGATTTTTTGAATTATCTTTTTTCAAATAGCTCACCACCCTTATCTTTTAAGCTTTCGCTTATGGGACTTAGAAGAATAGCCGTTTGTTTTTCTCAAAAATCTCTTTTTGACTATATACAAATGAGAAAAAATATAGTATAATATTCTTGCAGTGGATAAAAATTCCAATTTATTCATACTACTGCATTGTTATAATATCACAAATTGTTCAAAAAATCAAGTATTTCTTGTCAGGCGCCCCCGAGGGCGGAAAGGACGGTCGGTCTTATGGTATCTTTGAAGCCTCTCCACGATAAAAAAGCCTTCATAATAGATATGGACGGCGTTATCTATCACGGCAACACCCTCCTTCCCGGAGTTCGCGAATTCGTTGATTGGATGTATTCCACAGGCAAGGAGTTTTTGTTCTTGACAAACTCCAGCGAGCGCGCTCCCCGCGAGCTTTCAACAAAGCTTGCCAGAATGGGCCTTGAGGTGGATGAGAGCCATTTTTACACAAGCGCCCTTGCAACCGCCTCCTTTTTAAAGAGCCAGTGCCCCGGCGGCAGCGCATACGTTATCGGCGAGCCCGGACTTATGAACGCCATCTACGAGGCAGGCCTCACAATGAACGATTATAACCCCGATTACGTGGTATTCGGCGAGACCCGCTCCATGAGCTATGAGAAGATAGAAAAGGCGGTCAAGCTGGTGCAGAACGGCGCAAAGCTCATCGGCACAAATTCCGACCTTACGGGCCCCACGGATGCAGGCCTCATTATGCCTGCCTGCCGCGCCCTTATCTCCCCCATCACGCTGACAACGGGGGTCAACGCCTATTATATCGGCAAGCCCAATCCCCTCATTATGCGCCACGCCCTCAAAAAGCTGGGAGTTCACCGAGCTGAGGCGGCCATCATCGGCGACAGAATGGATACGGATATCGTTGCGGGCATCGAGAGCGAGCTTGATACGGTCCTCGTTCTTTCGGGAGTGACCAATATCGAGACCATGAAGCTCTTCCCCTATCGCCCCGCCTATATCCTGCACGGAGTCGGCGACGTCACGAAGGACGAGATCGAAAAGCTCTGCTGACGGTAAAAAATGCAAGGCGATCTTGCGAAAATCGCAGATCGCCTTTCTTTTTTTAAAAAAACCTTTAAAATTAATATTGAGTTCATTTTATTGGTATAAAATGAATTATCGTTTATGAATTTATGCATTTCCTTCGGAAAGGAGACCGCAGTAACCTGCGTAATATACCCATGCACAGACTACTCAGTAAAGACCCCAATCCCTTTTCCGTGGTAACTCCCTATATAGAGGAGCTTGCCGAGAAAAGTCTTAATTCCAATAATATCAAGCCTGAGATGTATGCTCAGCATAACGTAAAGCGCGGCCTTCGCGACCTTCAGGGCCGCGGCGTCCTCACGGGCCTCACGGAGATCTCCGAGGTCATTTCCCATAAGCTGATAGACGGAGTTGATACCAATATCCCCGGTGAGCTTTGCTATCGCGGCATCAACGTAAAGGACCTTACCGAGGGCTTTTATAAGGATGAGCGCTACGGCTTTGAGGAGTGCGTATATCTCCTTCTTTTCGGCGCCCTTCCCACAGAGAAGGAGCTCGCGGATTTCACGTCTCAGCTCAGCGCATACCGTTCTCTGCCTCCCAGCTTCGTTCGCGACGTTATTATGAAGGCCCCCGGCCGTGATATGATGAATATTCTCGCCCGTTGCGTGCTCACGCTCTATACCTATGACGATGCGCCCGATGATATCTCTATCCCCAACGTGCTCCGTCAGTGTCTGCAGCTTATTGCCATATTCCCCATGCTTTCGGTATATGCGTATCATTCATACAGGCATTATTATGAGGGCGAGAGCCTTTATATCCATCCTCCCAAGCCCGAGCTTTCCGCGGCGCAGAACCTGCTTTATATGCTCCGCCCCGACGGAAGCTTCACGGAGACCGAGGCCCGCACCCTTGACCTTGCTCTCGTGCTCCACGCAGAGCACGGCGGCGGTAATAACTCTACCTTCACCACCCACGTTGTATCCTCCTCGGGAACAGATACCTATTCTTCCGTTGCCGCGTCTCTCGGCTCTCTCAAGGGCCCCCGCCACGGCGGCGCGAACATCAAGGTTGTCGAGATGTTTGACGATATGAAGGCAAACGTGTCCGATTGGTCCGATGACTCTATCCGCGCATATCTCACAAAGGTGCTGAGCCGCGAGGCCTTTGACCGCTCCGGCCTTATCTACGGCATGGGCCACGCCATCTATTCCGTTTCCGACCCCAGAGCCGAGGTTCTGAAAAAGTTTGCGAAAAAGCTTTCTCTTGAGAAGGGAATGGAGGATGAATACGATCTCTATAAGAGAACGGCCCGCATCGCAAGCGAGCTTATCGCCGAGAGAAGAAAGATATATAAGGGCGTCAGCCCCAACGTAGACTTCTACAGCGGTATGATCTACCGTATGCTCCGCCTGCCTGAGGAGCTTTATACCCCCATCTTCGCCGTTGCAAGAATTGCGGGCTGGAGCGCCCATCGCATAGAGGAGCTTCAGAACGCAGGCAAGATAATCCGTCCCGCGTATATGTGCGTCAAGGACAGAGACGGCTACGTGCCCCTTTCTGAGAGATAAGGTATAAGGCCGCTCCCTCTGAGAGAATAATATAAACGATTTCTATTGAATTGGAGCCGTATTTATGGTACTTGATAAAAAAGAGACCACCGTTGCCTACCGATGCCCGAATTGCGGCTCTTGGGTAGGCAGCATCGTGGGAGTTTTCTCGTTGACTGCGGATATGCTCCGCCTGAAATGCCCCTGCGGCGAAAGCGAGCTCACCGTGGTCCATACGGGTGATAAAAAGATACGCCTCACCGTGCCCTGCTTCCTTTGTCCGAAGCCCCATAGCTTCACCCTTTCGGGCAATGCGTTTTTTGATAAGGAGCTTCTTGCTCTGCCCTGCGCCTATTCGGGAATGGATATCTGCTTTCTCGGAAGCGGCGATAGCGTGAGAGAGGCGGAGGAGGCCGCAGACCGTGAGCTTGGTCAGCTTATTGAGGAGGCCGGGGGAACGAATCCCTTTGGCAGAAAGCAGGAGGAGGAGAGTGTTTTCTCCGATCCTCAGATATTGGAGATCGTCAATTTCGTCATCCGCGATCTTGATGAGGCAGGGGAGATAAGCTGCCGTTGCCCCGAATACGAGGGCAGCTATAACGTTGAGGTAACTCAGGATGGCGTTCTCGTCACCTGCGAGCATTGCAATGCAAAAAAGCTCATCCCCGTAACCAGCACCATCTCCGCTCAGGCGTTCCTCAATTGCGATCACCTCGAGCTTGAATGAGAGTATTTAATATGATAGAAGACCGACCTGCACGC
>JAZQAS010000013.1:0-22303 GCA_045545335.1 Candidatus Avispirillum sp.
AGGCCGATAGCCTTAGCAGCACCTGTGGAGTTAGGAACGATGTTAGCAGCGCCAGCTCTTGCACGTCTGAGGTCGCCCTTTCTGTGAGGACCGTCGAGGATCATCTGATCGCCTGTGTAAGCATGGATTGTGCTCATGATACCGGACTGGATTGGTGCATAATCGTTAAGAGCCTTAGCCATTGGAGCGAGGCAGTTTGTTGTGCAGGAAGCAGCGGAGATGATTGTGTCCTCAGCTGTGAGGATGTCCTCGTTAACGGAGAAAACAACTGTTGGAAGATCGTTGCCTGCTGGAGCAGAGATAACAACCTTCTTAGCACCTGCATCGATGTGAGCCTGGGACTTAGCCTTGGAGCAGTAGAAACCTGTGCACTCGAGAACTACGTCAACGCCGATCTCACCCCAAGGAAGATCCTTAGCGTCCTTCTCAGCATAGATCTTGATCTCTTTGCCGTCAACTGTGATGGAGCCTTCGCCAGCCTCTACAGTGTGAAGACCTTCGCCCATTCTGCCGCAGTAGCCGCCCTGAGCTGTGTCGTACTTGAGGAGATGAGCAAGCATCTTTGGATCTGTAAGATCGTTGATAGCTACGATCTCATAGCCCTCTGCGCCGAACATCTGGCGGAATGCGAGACGACCGATACGGCCGAAACCGTTAATGGCAACTTTTACTGACATTTTAGTGTCCTCCGTTTGATTTATATATATTTTATTTTGGACTTCCTGTGGTGTGACTTAATCCACACCATCTAACATTTTATACTAAAAGCGCCGATTATACAAGTGTTTTTTTTGATTTTGTTTAAAATTTCTTATTTGGACAAATTTGCATAAAATTTAGAGAGAAAAACAGCCAAAATCAACATAAGAAAAAGTGGAGAAAAATCAACTTTTGTTGATAAAGGGCGTATTTTATTGACAAACTATTAATGATTTAATATAATTACTGTGTATTGACTAAATATTATCATAGCGTATTTCCTGACCCCGCAAAATTTAAAGTTGAGGTAACGAAATGGAAAAGTATTACGTGCTCTATAATCCCCTTTCAAATAATAAGAGGGGAGAGGAGGAAACAAAGCAGCTGGAGACCATTCTTCCCGAGGCGTCTCTCTCATTCTTCGATCAGACGGAAATCGACGATAAGTCCGCATTCTTTGACTCTATCCCTGAGAATACCGCAGTTATCATATCCGGTGGCGACGGAACCATCCATAATTTTATAAACGGTATTTCCGGCATTGACCTTAAGCGCGACGTCTACTATTTCGCATCAGGCACGGGCAACGATTTTCTCACCGATATCAACGGCGAGAAGGGCAAGCTCATCCTCGTCAATAAGTACATACAGAACCTTCCCGTAGTTGAGGTAAAGGGTAAGAAATATAAGTTCCTCAATAACGTAGGCTTCGGTATCGACGGATACTGCTGCGAGGAGGGCGATAAGCTGAGAGCTGCAGGCAAGCAGAAGATCAATTATACCTCTATCGCCATCAAGGGTCTTCTCGGCGGATATAAGAAGGTAAACGCAAAGGTCACCATCGACGGCGTAACGAGAACCTATAAGGACGTGTGGCTCACCCCCACGATGAACGGCAGATTTGTCGGCGGCGGTATGATGGCTTGTCCCGAGCAGGACAGACTTAACGAGGAGGGAAAGGTATCCCTCATGGTAATGCATCATCCCTCAAAGTTCAGAGTTCTGACGGTCTTCCCCACCATATTCAAGGGCGAGCACGTTAAGTATACGAAGATAGTAGAGCAGTTCAAGGGCTATGAGATAGAGGTAGAGTTTGATAAGCCCACAGCCCTTCAGATAGACGGCGAAACTATCCGCGAGGTCCTTTCCTATAAGGCCTGGGCGACCCCCGAGTACAGAAAAGCAGCTCTTAAAGAGCTTGAGACCGTGTAATAAAAGATTTGCAACGATCATATGTCAACGGAAGAACGTTGATCTTATTTGTCGGGGACGTCGACCCCTACAACAAAGCAACTGCATATCCCGCCTGACCCAAAAATAAATATATAAAAAAACAGAGGCTGTCGCACAAAGCGCGACAGCCTCTGTTTTCATATTAAAAAGAATTATTTGATACCGAATTTTTCTCCGCAGCCGTAGTTTTCGTAAACGTAGTCAATGTCCTTGTCTCCGCGGCCCGAAAGGGTAACGAGGATAGAGCCGGACTTGTGCTCCTTTGCATACTTGATGGCGTAAGCTACCGCGTGGGAGCTTTCGATTGCGGGAATGATGCCTTCCTTTCTGGAAAGAAGGAAGAATGCCTCCATTGCCTCCTCATCGCTGATGGTCTCGTAGTGAACGCGGCCGCGGTCGCGAAGGAAAGCGTGCTCAGGGCCGACTCCGGGGTAGTCAAGGCCCGATGCGATGGAGTAAACGGGGAGAGGCTCGCCTGCCTCGTCCTGCAAAAGATAGCTTTCAAAGCCGTGGAGCCTGCCCTTTGTGCCATAGGCCATGGTCGCCGCGTGGTCGCCGACAGCGCTGCCGCGGCCGAGGGGCTCGATGCCGTAGATCTCAACGGGGTCGCCGAGGAAGGGAACGAAGGTTCCGATGGAGTTTGAGCCACCGCCCACGCAAGCGCAAACAGCGTCAGGCATGATGCCCGTCATCTCAAGGAACTGATCGCGCATCTCGTGACCGACAACGGCCTGGAAATCGCGAACCATCTTGGGGAAGGGATGCGGGCCGAGAGCGCTTCCGATGCAGTAGATAGCGTGGTCGTATTCCTTAAGGTATGCGTCAAATGCGGCGTCAACAGCCTCCTTAAGGGTTTTGAGGCCGTGGGTAACGGGGATAACGTTTGCGCCAAGCATCTTCATTCTGATAACGTTGGGATGCTGCTTTGCAATATCGACCTCGCCCATATATATATCGCATTCCATACCGAAGTAAGCCGCCGCCGTTGCAAGAGCAACGCCGTGCTGACCTGCGCCGGTCTCAGCGATAAGCTTTTTCTTGCCCATATATTTTGCAAGAAGACCCTCGCCCATGCAGTGGTTCAGCTTGTGAGCGCCTGTGTGGTTAAGGTCCTCGCGCTTGAGATATATCTGGCAGTTTGTGAACATGGAGGAAAGGCGCTGGCAGTGGTAAACGGGTGTGGGTCTGCCCTGAAATTCTTTTCTGATGCGGCGAAGCTCGTTGATAAACTGAGCGGAGTGGCAGATAGCCTCGTAGGCGTCGTCAGCCTCCTTGAATGCGGGCTCAAGCTCAGGGGGGAGGAAAGCACCGCCGTATTCGCCGAAGTAGCCGTCCTTTGTGGGATATTCTTTAAGATAATTATCAAATTCTCTGTAGGGGTTCATAGTTTTTCTCCTGTATATGTAATAAAGTAGATGTCAAAGTAATACGTGATGGGAGGGAAGCGTCACCATCGAAAACCTGAATAATACATATCGTTACCTCTGAAAATAAAAAAGCTCTGTCCCAAAGGAACAGAGGTCTGTTGCCACCAATGGTATACGTACAAATAATACGCTCTCCCTATAACGGCGGAGTACCGTCAGCTCCTACTCAGTTCAGGCTGCCCTCGCAAGTCCATTCACTAAAAGGGTATACTGCCGCATTCCACCGCCCGCGGCTCTCTGTAAGCTTTCCTTATAGCTACTACTCTTGCTCATAGGTTTTTGTATGAAATTATTATAGGCCCGCACCTCAGTTTTGTCAATAGATTTTTGCGATTTTTTTAAACAAATACAACAATGACGGCAGAAATCGTTGACACAATTTGTATATTGTGTTAAAATCACCATGTAAAGATATATTATAATGATGCTTTTTCGTAGAAAGGAAGGAAAAAATGAAAAAGTTATTATCAGTAATTCTTATTTTGACTATGGTTCTGTCAGTTATCCCCATCGGTGTGTCTGCCTGGGAGCTGAGACGTGACGACAGCTATACCGTAGGCGACGTGGACTGCGACCGTGAGCTTAACGGTAAGGACTCAGCCTTACTCAAGACCTTTGTTGCAGGCAAGGATGCAGGAGAGATATCCTTTGACGGAGCTGACCTTAATGCTGACGGCGAGCTTGATGCAAAGGACTCCTATATCTTAAAGACACTGCTTTCCGGCTCCGCGACCCCCGAGGAGCTCGGCGAGGGCGGTGGAGTATATAAGTTCATTATAGCAGGCAACGAGATAAGCGATTATTGCATCGTTCTCCCCGAGGGCGCCGCATATGAGAATAATGTATACTATGCTGCAACAGAGATGCAGAAGTACGTTGCCCTTGCAACAGGGGTCACGCTCCCTATCGTTTACGAGAATGAGGAAAGACCCGCCACTTACGCTATCGTTTATCATGCGGTGGACGAAAAGAGCGAGCTTGGCCTTGAGCTTGGAGTTGAGGGCTATAAATATGATATCACGGGCGGCGACGTTAACATCTACGGAACCCGCCGCGGCAATATGTACTGTACCTATGAAATGCTTGAAAGACTCGGATACGTGTTCTACTCAAATGATTATGCGTTTATTTACGAGACGCGCCGCGTTGAGTTTCTTGAAGGTGAAAGTGATACCCATATTCCTCGCCTTTTCTTCAGATTGGTGGGTGAGAGCTTTGGAGCCGGCGGTGCAGAGACCCACTATTTCCCCCGAAAGCTTAACGGTTCTCAGCTTTATTCCCATGCCGAGGAACGTTACGGAACGCTGACAGGCCCTCATTTTATAAACGCTCACTCCATGGGCTTTTATTGGAGCATGGCCACAGGAAATTATACGGATGACGAGCATCTGTACGACTGTTATCTGAGCGGAGAAAAAAAGCAGGAGACTGCATTTTCCGGCCCTAACCCCTGGCAGCCCTGCGCAGCGAGCGATAAGGAATATGAAGTTCTTTTCCTGGGCTTCACAAGAACTATAAGAATGCTTGAGACGTGGCAGGTCGTATTCATAAAGGAAACCTCAAGCATGTCCTTCTCCATCTGTGATAATCAGAACGGCTACTGCGCTTGCCGCTTCTGTGCAAAAAAGTCGAGGACTGAGGGATATTCCGGCGTATACGTGGACCTGACCAACCGCGCAGCACGTGATATAGTTGAATACTATCCCGATATGAAGGTCATGACCATAATATACGATCATACTATTCCCGAGACCGTACGCCCTGAGAAAAACGTTATAATATGGTTCTGCGGTCACGGCTGTAATAACCATTATTTCGGTCAGTCCGAGCTTTGCGGCGATAATCCCTCGTCTCTTCCTCAGTGGAAAAACTCTCATGATGAAATTGCCTTGAAGGCCTGGTCTGATTTCTGCCATGAGGCAGGAACTCAGATATGGTATTGGTATTATCCCGGCACCTATCTTGCAAATATCGCACCTTGCCCGAACGTGCTTAACGTTTATTACGATATGACCTTCGTTATCAACGAATGCAATGTAGACGGCTTCTACCACGAGGGCGGCGGAGAGATATACTCCTTCGCAGGTCTTAAGGCCCATATGGCATCTGCCCTTGAGTGGGACCCCGATATGACCTACGATGAGTTTGTCGAGGGCTGTAAGGAATATCTCTATATCTATTACGGAGATGGCTACGAGCTCATATGGGAATATATCCTTATGCATATGGAGTCCGGTAATACGAAAAATTGCTATCTTAACGGATGCGATTGGCCTGCAAAGATGTACGATATGGAATATATGAGATTGAACTATGAGACTATGAGAACTCTCATAACCGATGCCATAGAAATGGCAGATGACCCCTATCATGTTTATAATCTCAAGCTGCTTCTTGCAACCTGCGATTTCACGGGTCTTTCCGCAGTTCACGAGGATTGGTACGTAAACGGAACGAGAGAAATGAAGACTCTTTATACAAATCGTTATATAGAGCATTGTAAATTCGCAAGAGAGAATTCCATTATATACAGAAGCGATTTATACGCCCCCGAGGTACCGGATCCCTCCGTACCTCTCTGGGAATATGCATATTTTTGGTAAATGTATCAATCTTTGAAAGGAATAGATATGTTAAGAAAAATTATATCGATCCTTCTCATATTGACTACTCTTGCAGGAAGCGCAGTTATCGGCACTTTTGCGCAAGAGATGAGGTTTGAGGATAGCTATACCGTAGGCGACGTGGATGCAAGCCGCGAGCTTAACGGTAAGGATTCTGCAGTTTTAAAAACATTCGTTGCAGGAAAGGATGCAGGGGAGATATCCTTTGAGGGAGCAGACCTCAATGCAGACGGGACTCTTGATGCAAAGGACTCCTATATCTTAAAAACTCTCCTTTCAGGAGCCGCTACCCCCGAGGAGCTTGGCGAGGGCGGAGGAGTATACCGTCTCCTTATCTCAGGTAACGATATAAGCGACTATTGCATCGTTGTCCCCGAGGGCACTGTCTATGAGGATAATATAGACTACGCCGCAAGCGAGATGCAGAAGTATGTGGAGATCGCAACGGGAACCCGACTTGAGATATGCTACGGTGAGGAGAACAAAACATCTCCCCACGCTATCGTTTATCATAACGTGGATCCGGACAGCGAACTCGGAGGAGAGCTTGGTATCGAGGGTTACAGATACGATATTACAAACGGAGATCTGAATATCTACGGAACAAAGCGCGGTAATATGTACTGCACATACGTGCTTCTTGAGAGAATAGGCTTCGTTTTCTATTCAAACGATCATACCTACGTATATGAAAGGCGTGTCGTTCCCTTTGAGGAGGGAGAAGAAGAGCAGTTTGTGCCCTCCCTCCCCTTCAGAATGATCGGAGAGACCTATGGTGCCGCAGGCGCAGAGACCCATTTTTTCCCGAGAAGGCTTAACGGAAGCCAGCTTTATTCCCATGCAGGTACTCGTTACGGAACGCTTACCGGACCTCATTTTTTAAATGCTCATTCCTTTGCTTTTTATTGGAGAATGGCAACGGGAATATATACGGATGACGATCATTTGTGGAATTGTTATGACACGGGATATCAGCAGCCCGAGAATGCATATGATAATAATCCTTGGCAGCCTTGCGCTTCAAGCGATAAGGAATATGATCTCCTGTTTTTGGGAATGCGTAGGACTATGATCGCACTGCAGGTCGTGTTCCGAGAGGGAACCTCAAGCATGTCATTCTCCATCTGCGATAATTCAGCCTACTGCGCCTGCCGCTTCTGTGCTAAGAAGGCAAGGACTGAGGGATATTCCGGAGTGTATGTGGATCTGACCAACCGCGCAGCACGTGATATAGTTGAATACTATCCCCATATGAAGGTCATGACCATCATATACGATCATACTATTCCCGAGACCGTGCGCCCTGAAAGCAACGTAATAATCTGGTTCTGCGGACAGGGATGCAATAATCACTATTTCGGAAATTCTGAGGAATGCGGGGATAATCCTCCTCCCCTTTCTCAGTGGCATAATGCAAGTGACGAGATCGCACTCAAGGCATGGGCCGACTTTTGCCATGAGGCAGGCGGAGAGATATGGTTTTGGTATTATCCGGGAACGTATATAGCCCCCATCGCCCCCTGTCCCAACGTTCTCAACGTCTACTATGATATGACTTTTGTTATAAACGAGTGTAACGTTGACGGATTCTATTACGAGGGCGGCGGAGAGTTATATTCCTTTGCAGGGCTCAAGGCCCATATGTCTTCTCTGATCCAGTGGAACCCCGATATGACCTTTGAGGAGTTTGTTGAAGGCTGTAAGGAATATCTCTATATCTATTACGGGGACGGATACGAGCTTATCTGGGAATATATCCTGATGCAGACAGAGGCAGGCAATACGGATCATTGTTACGTAAACAATTTTAACTGGCCGGGTAAGATGTACGATCTTAAATACATTGAGGAAAACTATGAACGGATGAGAATGCTCATAACAGACGCAATGGAAATGACTGTTGATGCATATTGCCTCCATAACCTTGAGCTTCTTCTCTGTACGTGTGATTTTATAGGTCTTGCGGCGATGTATGATCCGTGGTATGTAAACGGAGATACAGCTGAAAAAGCACTTTATAAAGAACGCTATAAGGAGCATTGCTTGTTTGTGAAGGCAAACGATATCGTTTACAGAAACGGATATACAGTTCCCGATAACGTTGATGAGCCTATAAATCTTTGGGAATATTGTAGCTTTGATTGGGGTACGTAATGAAAAATACAATGAAAATTTTAAGTGTGATGATATGCGCGCTGATGCTCCTCTCTTCATTTTCCATGGGAGCGTTTGCAGCAGAGCTGAGGCTTGAGGACGCCTATACCGTGGGCGACGTGGACGCAAGCCGCGAGCTGAACGGTAAGGACTCAGCCCTACTCAAGACCTTCGTGTCGGGCAAGAATGCAGGGGAGATCTCCTTTGAGGGAGCAGACCTTAATGCAGACGGGACCCTTGACGCAAAGGACTCCTATATTTTAAAAACTCTCCTGTCGGGCGCCGCCACCCCCGAGGAGCTTGGCGAGGGCGGAGGAGTTTATAAGCTCCTTATCGCGGGCAACGATATCAGCGATTATTGCATCGTTGTGCCTGCAGAGGCAACGAGGGACGATAACGCTCACTACGCAGCCGAGCTTTGGCAAAAATACGTAGAGATAGCAACGGGAGTCGAGCTTGAGATATGCTACGGCGAGGAGAACAGATCAGCTCCCCACGCTGTCGTTTATCATATGGTGGAGCTTGAGAGCGAGCTTGGAGAGGCCCTCGGCTACGACGGATATAAATACGATATAACAAACGGCGACGTTAATATCTACGGCACACTCCGCGGCAATATGTATTGCACCTACGAGCTTTTGGAGAGGGTAGGTTTCGTTTACTATTGCGAGGACTATACCTTCCTCTACGAGCGCCGCCGCGTTGAATTTTATGATGGCGAGAGCGTGACCTACGTCCCCCGCCTAACCTACAGAATGGTAACGGGAACGGGCGGAAACGACGGATATTTCTATCCTCAGAAGCTGAACGGAAGCCAGACCTATTCCAATGAGGATAATACCCGCTTCGGCCCCCTGACAGGCCCCCGATTTATAAACGCCCATTCCTTCGGCTATTATTGGAGAATGGCAACGGGCACCTATACCGATGACGATCATCTCTATGAGTGCTGGCTTTCGGGCGAGCAGAAGGAGGAGAGCGATTACGCCCAGAATCCCCCCTGGCAGCCCTGCGCCACAAATAATAAGGACTACGAAAAGCTGATGCTCGGCCTTGACAGAACTATCACGATGATAGAAAAGAGAGGCCAGAAATTCACGAAAAACCTTGCTGCAATGTCCTTTTCCATTGCAGATAATCAGAAGGGCTATTGCGCTTGCCGCAACTGCACGAAAAAGGCAAAGACCGAGGGCTATTCGGGCCTCTATATCGACCTTACAAACCGCGCGGCAAGAGATATAAGGGAGATATATCCCGAGTATCCCACCCTGAAGCTCATGTCCATTATCTACGATCACTCAATCCCCCAAACCGTACGCCCCGAGGAAAACGTAATAATCTTCTTCTGCGGACAGGGCTGTAATAACCATCCCATCAACTCAGGCCTCTGCGAGGGCAATGGGCCTCTGGTGCATAAGCTTCATAATAGCGCGGTGGTAGAGTCTCTCAGCGCGTGGACCGAGTTTTGCCATGAGGCGGGAGCCGAGATATGGTTCTGGTATTATCCCGTAAGCTTTCTCTTTTACGTAGCTCCTTGTCCGAACGTTCTTAAGCTTTATGATGATTTCGATTTCATCATAAATCAGTGCGGGGTAGACGGCTTCTATTTTGAGTGCGGCGGCAGGGAAGTAGGCTTTGAGCCCCTCAAGCGCCATCTTGCAACAGAGTTTATCTATAAGCCTCATATGACCTATGAGGAATTCACGGACATAATAAAGGAATACCTTTATATCTATTACGGAGATGGATACGAATACGTCTACGAGTATCTTCTTATGCAGCACGAGGCGGGAATGAAGGATGAGTGCTATCTCAATAACTTTAGCTATCCCCGTGAAATGTATAACGCTGAGTACGTGGCGGAGAACTATCCTGAGATGAGGGAGCTCCTTCTCAAGGCTCTTGAAGCGGCAGATGAGGAAATGGAGAAGAGCAATCTCAGAAAGCTTCTCGTCACCTGCGATTACGTAGGCCTCTCCGTGCTCCACGAGCAGTGGTATTTAAATGGTGAAAACGCCGCTGAATACGAAAGCCTGTACCGTGATATGTGCGATATTATAGTAGAAGAGGAGATACGCATAAATACCTTCACGGATGAAAACGGCGACCCCGAGACCCTTGATCCCGATGATCTTGCAACTGCCCCCTGGGATCAGGAATAAGGGCCGACCTTGTTACGGTATGAGACAAATATTAAACGGATGTGTAGAATTTCTGCACATCCGTTTTACTATCTCAAATGATTTTTGTATATTTTATGCAATTGAGTAATAAAAAGTGTTTAATTTTAACAAAATGAAAAAAATACAACACTTTTTTGAAAAAATCTCACACAAGAGGAAATAATTGTGTTATAATAATATTAAACCTGCACAAAAAATGCAATTTATGAACGCATATTTTGTTGAAATTTATAACATAAACGGAATGGAGATGAAAGAATGAAAAGAATGCAGAAACTAACGGCAGCTTTCCTTTGCCTTTGTATGCTTGTCTGCCCTCTTTGCGTAAGCGTGTTCGGCGCAGATGCGGATATCTATATCTGCACAGAGGATGAGGGACATACTCATACCCGCGAGTGCCTCGGCGAGGATGCCTTGGCAGAGCTTTCAGCAGTAGAGGAGGCGCTGCTTGCTTCTCCCACAGTTGCTGAGATGCAGGCTGCCCGTGGCACCACCTATGCTATCGCAAATTATGAAAATGATCAGTCAAAGGCCGCAGCGGCGTATGATGCATATGTTGCAGATAGCTTTGCTAAGAGAGAGGCGGCAGAAAATGCCCTTGCAGCTCTACCTGAGGAGCTCTTAGCATTCGTTTCAGAGGAGCTTTGCGCCCGTATTGCCGCTCCCGAGACAGTTCTTAACTCCATTGAATATCCCGTAACCAAGGGCGAGGACGGATATAATTTTCAGTCCGTATATTCTCCCTGCTATGAGATGAGCGGAAATATGGTGTCAAGCGATGGCGGCGCAAGCAACTCCATCCCTCAGACCCTTATCCTCGTTGAAGCAACGGAGGATTACGTATGGTCCCCCGATTCCAAGTATAGCTTTGCAGCCTCAAACTATGAGGTGCTTTATTGCTGCGACTTTGATATCGGCTATACAGGCGGCATCCATTATAAGAGAATGAACCTTGAGGACAGCGATTATTACGATGAGGCGGCTGCTGCAAATATCCGCGCCATCGTGACCAATTCCTATCCCTACGTTTCTCTTGAGCAGATGAAGAAAAATCTCAAGGCCGACGGCTTTGAATATGCCGATGAGCTCACCCGCGCAGACGTAATAGCCGCCGTGCAGACAGCCATCTGGGCATATGCAAACGGCGCAACGGGCCTTGAATACAGCCAGACCTTTGACGTTCTGAAAAACGGTCAGTGGGGCTCCCACCTCCATGATATTTCAAACGAGCTCTTCAGCTGGTGGGAGGTAGGCAAGCGCAAGTTCTATAAGGATGAGGATATCAGAGTCCGTCAGAACGCGCTGACAGAGTATCTCAAGGGCTCCACCGCTATGTACAGCGAGAAAAATCAGGTCATCATCTCCGATATTGAGATCATAAACCACGCTCCCGTTCAGGAAAAGGACGGATATTATAAGGTAGCAATGGAGGTCGAGCTCAATAACAGCGGAAGCAGTGAGCGCGATGAGATAGAGCTTTGCGTGTTTGTCGACGGCGTTGAAGCCAAGCGCGAGGCGGTAGACCTTGGAACTGATAAGTATACCTTCACCGTTGAGTGCAGGAGCGGCGCCGAGGTAAAGGCAGTCGTTGCGGGTAGTCAGATCCTTCCCGCAGGCGTATATTTCTATGCTCCCGAGGGCGGACGTGAGATCTCTCAGTGCCTTGTTGGCGTAGCCTACGGCGAAACAGAGGTATATTCCGAAAACTCCATCACGGTTGATATTGAGGATAATAACGTATACGGCGATCTTGTTCTCCAGAAGGCAGATGAGGAAAGCTCTCCCCTGACGGGCGCTGAGTTTGCTCTTTACGTAGACGGCGGCGAGGGTATGATCTTCGTTGAGACCTTCTCCTCCGACGTCGACGGTAAGATTGCAATTGAAAAGCTTCTCCCCGGTAAGTATGAGATCGAGGAAACAAAGGCCGCAGAGGGCTATTATAAGCTTGAGGGCAGAATAGCATTTGACGTTTCTGCAAAGGACGGCGACGTTGAGGTGACCGCTTCGCCCGAGGGCGTTGACGTTGAAAACGGAGAAGACGCTTCTCTGATGACGGTCAAAAATAAGCGCATCCCTACCATAAACGATAAGGTAGTCATCGAGGGCAGCAAGGTCTGGATAGATACGGGATTTGAAGCTATGCGCCCCGAAAAGGTAACGGTCCGCGTAATGGCAGACGGAGCTGAGGCGGCAAGCGCTGAGGTAACTGCCGAGAGCGGCTGGAAGTGGAGCTTTGAGCTTCCCAAGTACAGAGCCGATATGACGGAGATCGAGTATACCGTTGAGGAGGACGCCGTAGAGGGCTACGAAAGCGTATACGAGGGATATAATATCATAAATATCTATATCGCCGAGGGCAGCGAGGGCGAGGACGGAGGCTCCTCCAATCCTCCCGATAATTCGGGCAGCGTCACACCTCCCGAGGGCGAGAACGGCGGCGAGAACGGCGGTGAGAACGGCGGCGAGAAGCCTGTCTCCCCCGAAACGGGCGATGCCGTTAACGCTGTGATCCTTCTTTGCCTTGTCGGCATCAGCTTTGCAGTCACCTTTAAGGTTATGGAAAAGCGCCGCCGCAGAGGCTGAAATAAGAAAACAGGCTGTCGCAATGAATGCGACAGCCTATTTTTTTATTTCTGTCCGTAATAAGCGTTTTTGCCGTGCTTTCTCAGGTAGTGCTTGTCGAGAAGCTCCTGCTGCATAGGGCCTATTTCGGGGTTGAGAAGCATTGAGCGAATGTTCATTTTCGCAACCTCCTCAAGGACCACCGCGTTGTGAACGGCGTCCATAGCGTCCTTGCCCCAGGCAAAGGGGCCGTGGCTCTTGACGAGAACTGCGGGAACAGACGCAGGGTCAATGTTGCGGCTGCGGAAGGTGTCAATAATGATGGTTCCCGTTTCCTTTTCATATTCGCCGCCGATGGCCTCGGGGGTCATAGCGTCGGTGCAGGGGATCTCGCCGTAGAAATAGTCTCCGTGGGTGGTGCCCAGAGCCATGATCCCGCGACCTGCCTGAGCAAAGGAGGTGGCGTTTGTGCTGTGGGTGTGAACGATGCCGCCCGGCGCATCAAAAGCGCGGTAAAGCTCAAGATGGGTAGGCGTGTCGCTTGAGGGATTGAGTCTTCCCTCAACCTTTTTGCCCGTTTCAATGTCAAGAACCACCATATCGTCGGCGCACATCTTTTCATATTCAACGCCCGAGGGCTTGATGGCAACAAGGCCCGCCTGGCGGTCGATGGCGGAAACGTTGCCCCACGTAAAGGTAACGAGACCGTATTTGGGAAGAAGCATATTAGCTTCAAAAACGATCTGCTTAAGCTCGCTGATAGTCATAGTTATACCTCGCGCAGGCCGTCGTAAGCAGAGAGGCCCGCCTTGTATTGCTTAATAAATCCGTCGTAGCCGCAAGCGCCCTCGTCGCTTGCGGGAAGGGTGTAAACGTCGGCCTTTGCGAAAACAGCCTCAGAGAGCCATTTTCCAAGGGAGCGATCGCCCTTCGTTTTCATATATGCCGCAAGAAGCGCCATACCCCAGGCGCCGCCCTCACCTGCCGCATCCGTTGTGGAAACGTCGGCGCGAAGCGCGTCTGCAAGCACCTGCTGTGCAACGCCCTTCACCTTGAAGAGACCGCCGTGGGCCATAATGTGAGATGCGTGGATCCCTTCCTTCTCCTCAAGAAGCTCCATTCCGAGGCGAATGGGAGCGATGGAGGCGTAGAGCTGGGCGCGTATCATATTGGCAAGGCTCACGTGGCTCTCGGGAGAGTGGAAGTAAAGGGGGAAGCCCCTCTCCACTCCTGCAACGGGCTCTGCCGCAAGGAAGTTGTAGGCAGAGATGCCTGCGCAGTCAGCATCCCCCGTCATAGCGTGGCGGTAGAGAAGCTCGTAAACGTCGGAAATGCTCAGCTTGTTGCCTGAAAGGGCAGAGAACTCGCAGAACATTCTGACCCATTCGTCAAGCTCAGAGCAGCCGTTGTTGCTGTGCACCATTGCAACGGTAGCGCCGTCGGGCGTTGTGCAAACGTCGATCTCTGGGTAAGCTCCCTTGAGAGCCTTGTCGAGGACAAGCATAGCAAAAACAGAAGTGCCCGCAGAGATGTTGCCCGTTCCGGGGAGAACGGAGTTCGTGGCTGTCATACCCGTGCCTGCGTCGCCCTCGGGGGGACACATAGGTATGCCCGCCTTGAGAGTGCCCGTGGGGTCAAGGAGCCGCGCGCCCTCTTCTGTAAGGAAAGCGCCCTCATAGCCCGCCGTGCGAACTGCGGGGAGGATATCGCAAAGCTTCCAGGGGTACTGAGAAGCCTTTTCGTTGAATTTTATAAGCATATCGGGGTCGTAGTCGCCGTCCTTAACGGGGAACATACCCGAAGCCTCTCCGAGGCCAACCTCGTGGCGTCCGCTGAGAAGGTAGTGGATGTGGCCTGCAAGGGTGGTGAGACGGCTGATACGGCCAACGTGCTCCTCGCCGTTGAGAATTGCCTGATAAAGGTGGGCAATGCTCCAGCGCTGAGGAATGTTGAAGGAAAACTCAGAGGAGAGTATCTCCGCGGCCTTTGCCGTGGTTGTGTTTCTCCAGGTCCTGAAGGGGGTGAGGAGCTCGCCCTCGCCGTCAAATGCAAGGTAGCCGTGCATCATACCCGAAATACCCATAGCGCCGACGGTGGTGAGGGGAGTTGAATACTTTTCCAAAACGTCTGCCGCAAGAGAAGCAAAGGAAGAGCGCATACCCTCCATAATGTCCTCAAGGCTGTAGGTCCAGTATCCGTTTTCGTAGCGGTTCTCCCAGCTGTGGCCGCCCGTGGCAAGGGTCTCAAAGCTCTCGTCAATGAGAACGGCCTTTATGCGAGTTGAGCCGAACTCTATACCGAGAAAGGTCTTTCCCGATTCAATAATTTCTCTTTTCATAGGATCCCAAGCTCCGATCAAAGGCCGAGAACGTATTCTTCGCGGCTTCTGAAGTAGTTAACGCTGTCAAAAACAAGCTTGTCAAGGATAGCGGGATCGGTCTTTGAGTTCTGCGCAGGGTAGGGATCTCCGCCGGGGCCGAGAGGCTCGGGAGTAACGAAGCAGGCATCGTCGTTGTTGTAGCCAAGGAGATAGAGAGCCATAATGATGGTGTCGATGTCGAGAGAGCCGTCACCGAGAGCGCAGCGGTTGGTGTCTGCCATATGGAGGTTTGTCAGTCTGTCACCTGCGAGCAGGAGAGATTCGCCGATGTGGCTCTCCTCAACGAGCATATGGTAAACGTCGCCGTTGATGTGCTGAACGCCGGGATGGCCGAGGCGCTCAATGTAAGCGATAGCCTCTGCAACGGAGTGAACGATGCTTGTTTCAGCGCTTCTGATAGGCTCGATAGCCGCGCGGATGCCGTAGCTTGTGAAAACGTCTGCAACGCGGGAAAGGCTGTCGATGCTGCGGTCGATCTCGCTGTCGTCATACTTTCCGGGTCTGCCCACAGCCGCAGGGCAAACGAGCATATATTTTCCGCCGACAGCCGAGGTGAATTCAGCCTCGCGCTTTATGTAGTCGATAGCGGCCTGACGCTGGATGTGGCGGTTGGAGGAAAGGTCGTTGTCAGCGGAGAACATACCGCAAACGCCGCCCGTCTTGATACCGTATGCATCCATAATCTTGAGCACCTCTGCGGGTCTGTAGCCAAGGTCTGCGCCGTAGTGGTTACCGTGGAGCTCAATATAGGAGATGCCTGCGCGGTTAAGTCTCTCGCAGGAGGTCTCAAAGGATTCAAGGCCAAAGCCCCAGTTGCTCCAGGAGAACTTCAGGCGATTTTTCAAAAGCTCGGGATGCTCCTTCTTGTAGGCAAGAAAGCGCTGGCGGATAGCATCTGTCTTGATCTCAAAATTCTGCTTCATATTTTGGTTCCTTTCTGTATAAGAAGCGTAAACGCTTAAGTATTCGTTCAAGGCTCGGAATATTTCCGTACATAATAATTATATCATATAAGAAAAATCTTCGCAATGACCCTTTCAGTTTTGAAAGGGTCATAAGTGCAAGCTTAGTTGGAGCGCACTTCAAAAAAAGTGCGCTCCAACTAAGTTTTTGTGTTAAATTTTTTCCGCCAATTCAATAAGGCGCTTTCCGAGCTTTATTGTTTCAAGAGAGCTTTCGGGAAGAGAAAGCTCGGGGCTCTT
The DNA here is from genome assembly GCA_045545335.1 of Candidatus Avispirillum sp. Classification (GTDB taxonomy): domain Bacteria; phylum Bacillota; class Clostridia; order Oscillospirales; family CAG-272; genus Avispirillum. Next base: position 16,465 of record JAZQAS010000013.1, read on the forward strand.
TCCGTTCTCAACGCAGCTTGCAAAATAAGCAAGCTCGCGTATGTATCCGTCAGTGCTGTTGCAGGGAACACCCATTGAAAGCTCGGGCATATCGGGAGTAAATTCAATGACTTGTCCGTTTTCAACTGCACTCTCGCCGTCGCAGGAGATGATACCGTTTTTGAAAATAGCGGTAAAGCCGCTGCTGAAGGCGACAGCCGAGTTGAACCAGCCGCCCTCGATAGAAACGGAGCAACCGCTGTATCGCATATTGGAGGAAATAAACTCCGTGTGGTTGTCTCTGACATAGTGATGGCTGTAATGGCCGAGAGGCAGACCGAGAAGCCATTGCACGAAGTCGATGTCGTGAATGGGCAGGTCTATAACGGCGCCTCCGTGGCTTTCGGGAATGCTTATCCATTGAGGGGGAATGGAGCGCACTCTCTTTGCCGTGAATTTAATAAGCTTGCCGTGCTTCTTTGTATCAACGGCGTGCTTAAGATAGAAATAGGGAGCCATAAATCTGACAACGTGAGCTATCATAAGAGTTTTTTCGCACCTTTTTGCAGTGTCTATCATTCTCTGACAGTCATCCTCGTTGAGGGCCATAGGCTTTTCGCAAATTACGTGGCAGCCCATTTCAAGAGCCTTGACCGTAAGGTCAGCGTGTGTGTTTGTGGGAGTTACGATGTCAACGAAATCGGGCTTTTGCTTTTCGATAAGTGTTACCATGTCGTCATATGCGGGAAGATCGAGTCCCCAATCTTTAACGGTGGTAGCAGCGTGGCCGGGCTTAGTGTCGCAAACAGCAACGATCTGAACGTTATCAACGGAATTGTAGCAAGCCAGATGATGACGGCCCATACTGCCGAGTCCGATTATTGCACCTCTCAGCATTTATATATCCTCCAGTATTTCTTTAAAGTACTGCTTTGCAAAGAGTATGTCCTTGATCTGCTCGTCGCCTGAGATCTCGCGTTCAATGATGATGTTTCCGTTGTAGCCGAGACCCTTGAGAGTTGCGAGCAGAGCCTTGAAGTCTACCTTGCCGTCGCCGATCTTCTTTTCGGGACCAAGGTCGTTGCCGCAGGTGGGGTAAGCGCCGTCCTTGCCGTGGACCTCCATAACGTATTTTCCGAATACGTCGAGAGCGTCAACGGGGTTTGCCTTGCCGTACATGATAAGGTTTGCGGGGTCAAGATTGATGCCGAGATTGCCGGTACCGACAGCCTCAATGGTGCGAAGGAGGGTAATGGGAGTTTCCTGACCCGTCTCAAAGAGCAGCTCCTGACCGTTTGCAAGGCAGTATTCCGCCACTTCCTTAATAGCAGCTACAACGTCCGCAAAAAGGGGATCAGTAGGATTTTCGGGGAGGAAGCCCATATGAGTAACGATCCTCTTAACTCCGAGAGCCTTTGCAAAATCAGAGCCGACCTTAAGGTCGTAAATACGGTCTTTTCTGAACTTCTCGGGAACGAGGCCGAGAGTAGTGGGGCCCTCTGTAAAATTCCAGGTAGCGGGGCCGGACCAGCCGCGCCAAAGTGCGGAGATCTCAATGCCTTGCTTTTCAGCCTCAGCCTTGATATCGAGAGCAAGCTCCTTAGTAAGGGTAGCGGAGCTGTCCCAGGCGTTGAACTGACAAATACCTATACCGAATTCACGAAGCTTTTTGAATTCTTCCTTGTAGCTGTGAAGGGGAACGATAGCGCCGATTTTCATAATAGTAGTCTCACTTTGCGAAATAGAATTTGTGCAATTAAATACTACCATTATTTCCCCAAAAAGTCAATGTAATAGAGAAGATTATCTGTATATTGAGGGAGGATATTATCCCCCGGTATGTAAATGAAATATAATATTTGTGTTACGTCAGCAGATGAAATGAACAATTCATTTGTAGGGACAGGCGTCCCCGACTGTCCGTTACAGACGTAATTCCCCGCGGTGATATCGTATAGGTTCGTGTGCTGATCCCGGACGTGCAATGCACGCCCCTACGGGTTTGCGGGGACCTTTCGTATACCGATACCCATACAATTTTGCGTAAATTTCCCGTTTGCTCGTAGGGGCGAACATCGTTCGTCCGATATCAGCACGCGAAGGTCGCGAAATTTGATGCACAAACGAACGGGAAAGACACACGTTGTTGTAGGGACAGGCGTCCTCGACTGTCCGTTGCAAACGTAACGCCTTGCGAAAAATATCGTTTCGTTAAAAGGACAGTCGGGGACACCTGTCCCTACATTTCGTATATGCTTTTTATTTCGAGGGAGCTTTTTGTCGTCTGTATGGTAACTCTGTCCGCCACCAAAGCCAAGGCCTTTCGCGAGACAAATTTTGCATCGCAGCAGACAAAGAAAGGCAACAGCGCGTTGCTTGCGATCTATACCGCGATATGTTATAATAAACCTACAGTAAACGAAGGCGGTAAAGCATATGGAAACAAAAGATATCATTCGCGAGCTCAGAACGAAAAACGGACTTTCACAGGAGGAGCTTTCTGAAAAGGTATTCGTAACCCGTCAGGCGGTCAGCCGTTGGGAGAACGGCGAAACGGTCCCTAATACGGAGACGTTAAAACTTCTCTCGAGGCTCTTTGACGTTACTATCAATACGCTTCTCGGTTCTCCGCTTAAACTTGTCTGTGAGTGCTGCGGTATGATAATGAAGGACACCGACATCGGCCACGAAAAGGATGGCGCTTTCAATGAAAAATATTGCAAATGGTGCTATTCCAAAGGAGATTTCACAATGGATTTTTGGAAACGCTACGGTGAAATCGGAGGAAAGGAAAAGTTCGATGAATTCAAGGCGCAGATCATCCGCGAATTCAACGGTCTCAATATAGATGGATTTCCTATGGTGGAAAGCCTAAACGTACTGGACGGTGCTTATATCAATTTGGAATATACACTCCCAAGTGGCGAAAAAGTAAAATTTCTTGATGATAATGCATCATACCTTGGAAATAGGCTTGAATGTGAGTTCGGCGGCGATCGTTGCTTTGGTATTGCTGCAAATATGGATTTCCTGCTTGTCTGTACCTCCGAAGAAAACGGAAAAAATCCCGAGCTTGTCATTTATAAGAAAAGATAAAAATTGCCGATGAGATGGATCTCTCCACCTCATCGGCTTTTACGTTTATCGTACTACCGAAGAATGACTATAGATGTAGAACTCCTCTTGGCTGGGCATCCACTTCTTTTCCTTTGGCGGAAATGTGGCGTCAAAGGCGTTAACTGCGGCAACGTCCTCACAGCAATCGGCGGCAGTAGACGGAATATACATCCATTTTTTGCCGTCAAGCGCGTTCGGAACAAGCTCGCAAACGAGAAGCGCCGTCGGGAAGTTGCCATCCACCACAAAGCTCACGTTCTTCTTTTTGCAGCTCACAAACCCACGGCTGACGTAATTGCCCGGATTGCCGAAGTTGATATTCACGTCATATCCCATCTTTCGTGCGACCTCAAAGGAATGCTCGATCAGCATTTTGCCGAGTTTCTGCCTTTGATATTTCGGCACAACGCAAAGCGGTCCGAAGGAAAGGATCTCCTTGCGGTTTCCTTCCTCGTCCTCAAGCCACGCCTTCGTGTACATGATGTCGCCGATAATCTCGCCGTCCTTCTCAAGCACAAAGGCAAGCTCGGGAATGAAATCGGGGTGATTTCGCATCATGTGCACAAAGTAGTGCTCGTCAGCACCAGGCTTGTATACGTTCCAAAACGCCTCACGGGTCAGTTCTTCTACTGCTCTGTAGTCTTTTTCTGTCTCTAAACGTATCGTCAAATTTTCCATTTTGTTACCTCCAATAATATTGTGACGAAGCAATCTTATGAGAGGTTTTGCGGAATCATAGCAAACCTCTCGGTTATGCTACAATCTCCAAGGTGTTGTTTCTTTTCAAACAGCATTCTCCAAAAAATAAATTCGGCTTTCACCGTATAGTAATTGTACCACAAAACCAATGATATTGCAACCTACCCGTATGCACCGAAGTAAACAAAGAAAAAGGGATTGAGAAAAACCGCAGAAAATGATATAATACTTATATAAAAAGTGTTGTAAAGAGGTGACAATGATGAAAACCATTATCATAGGCGGTGTTGCAGGCGGTGCCACTGCTGCGGCGCGGCTTCGCAGACTGGATGAAAAAGCAGAGATCATTATTTTAGAGCGTGGCGAATACGTGTCCTTCGCCAACTGCGGTCTGCCGGATTATATCGGCGGTGTCATCACCGACCGCGCGGACTTGACCTTGCAGACACCCCAAAGCTTCAAAGCGCGTTTTAATATCGACGTCAGAGTATTAAACGAGGCGGTTAAGATAATCCCCGATACCAAAACCGTCACCGTCAAAGATCTTCGCACGGGCGAAACCTATAAAGAAACCTATGATAACCTTATTTTGTCTATGGGCGCCGAGCCGATACGGCCGAATATAGAAGGCGCTGACGGTAGCAACGTTTTCACCCTTCGCAACATTCCCGATACCTTAAAAATTAAAAAATATATTAATACCGCAAAACCACGCTCGGCTGTGGTGATCGGCGGCGGATATATTGGTGTTGAGATGGCGGAAAATTTAGCACAGACAGGTCTAACGGTTGCAATCGTAGAGCTTGCCGACCATCTGATAGCACCCCTCGATTTTGATATGGCGGCAGACGTTCACCGTTATATCAAATCCAAAGGCATCTATCTGCACCTGAACAACGGCGTAAAGGCGATCAACGGCAATACCGTCATCTTGCAAAACGGCGAGATCACCGCCGATATGATCATACTGTCTGTCGGCGTCCGTCCCGAAACAGCCATTGCAAAAGATGCACGAATAGAGCTTAACCCGCGTGGAAGCGTTGTTGTAAACAACAAAATGCAGACCAATATACCGAATATTTATGCTGTCGGTGATGCAGTTGAGGTTGAGGATTTTATCACAAAAAAACCTGCCTTAATTCCTCTTGCAGGGCCTGCCAACAAGCAGGGCAGCTTTGCCGCCGACAATATCGCAGGATACGAGAGCGTTTATACCGGCACGCAGGGCTCTGCCGTGCTTAAACTCTTCGATATGACGATTGCCACCACAGGCCTTAACGAAAAGTCGGCTACAGTGGCAGGTATTGATTACGATAAGACCTATACCTATTCGGCATCCCACGCCACCTATTATCCGGGTGCGGCACAGATGTCGGTCAAAGCGCTGTGGGATAAGAAAACGCACAAAATTATCGGCGCGCAGATCGTCGGTTTTGACGGCGTGGACAAGCGCATGGACGTGCTTGCCACCGCCATCCGTTTCGGTGCGAAGATCACCGACCTTACCACCCTTGAACTGTGCTATGCTCCGCCATTTGGCAGTGCGAAAGACCCCGTCAATATGCTCGGCTTCGTTGCCGAAAATATCGTCAGCGGAAAGCTAAAACAGTTCTTCTGGCACGACGTGGAAAATCTCCCCCGTGACGGCAGCGTGTTCTTGCTCGACACCCGTACACCGTTTGAGGTGATGCAGGGCAAGATAGACGGCTTTGTCAACATTCCGCTTGACTCCCTGCGTCAAAGAATAAATGAAATCCCGAAAGACAGACCTGACTACGTTCATTGCCATTCGGGACTCCGTTCCTACCTTGCCTGCCGTATTCTCACAGGCAACGGTTACGACTGCTATAACCTCGCAGGCGGCTGGCGGCTCTATGAATCGGTTATCAACGAACGCACAGTCCCCGAATACTCTTGTAAAGACTGTAAATAACTATGGACATAAGAAAAGCCGATGAGAAATCTTACGATTCCTCATCGGCTTTGTCATATCCAAATGTGCAAATATATCCGCTCATTTGGATGTCAACAATTGCACCGCAGT
>JAZQAS010000014.1:0-1976 GCA_045545335.1 Candidatus Avispirillum sp.
GTCAGCAAATGAAACGAATGAATCAATTGTAGGGACAGGCGTCCCCGACTGTCCGTTGAAGACGTATAGTCTCCCTGTAAATATCGTTTCTGTTTGCGGACAGTCGAGGACGCCTGTCCCTACAATATATCCGTTCATTACGCCGACAAAATGTAGGTATTCTAAACTGTCTGCTATCGTGCAGATATGAGGACGTGCAATGCACGCCCCTACATTAATGTAACTGCATATCTTCCCGTCAAACCAAAATTTGAAGAATAAAGGCTGTCGCATTTGCGACAGCCTCAGTTTTATTCCTTAACATTTTCGAAGAAAATATTTCATAGGCAAAGCCTATTTCACACGGCGTCAGCCGTATTTCACCAATTTGCATAGCAAATTGATTTCACTGTAGGTTGGTCTTAGGGATAAGACCAACCTACTAAGTGGGATCGAACCGATATTTTATAATACCTTTTCTCCAAAGCGGTTGGAGGTATAGTCGCGGTCAACGGTGATGACCGTGTTATAGGTGGGGCTCAGCTTTTTTATCTCCTCGTCGATCCGTCGGCAGAGCTCGCGGTCTGAGAGGGGGAACTCGTCGGTAATGGCGATATCAAAAATAAGATTTGAGTGGGTGGGGCCGAAGACCGCGCGAAAATCGTGCATTGAAGCGGGGCAGGTGCATTCGGCGGAGATGTGGGAGAGTATCTCTGCGATCTCGCCTCTCAGGGCGTTGACGCGGGGGTCGGAATGCTGAACGGGGTCCATGTGGATAACCAAGTCAATGCATCCGCCGTCGCGAAAATCGTTTTCAATATTGTCGCAAAGGTCGTGAGAGGCCATAATGTCCCCGTCCGCATCCACCTCAACGTGAACCGAGGCAAAAACCTTGCCTGCGCCGTAGCTGTGGATAACGAGGTCGTGTATACCGAGCACTCCCTCGTAGGAGCGTATCTTTGCAACGATATCGGCAACAAGCTCTCGGTCGGGAGCCTTGCCGAGAAGTGTATCGGAGGATTCCTTGATAAGCTTTACGCCGAGAACGATGATGTATATGGCGATGGCCGCGCCGAGAAAAGCGTCGGTGTAGGGGCCCGTCACGGGGGTGAGGAGCATACCTGCAACAACGGCGGCCGTTGCGAAGATATCGCCGAGGCTGTCAATGGCGCTTGCCTTCAGGGTGTCGCTGCCGATCTTTTTTGCCGTTATAAAGTAGAAAAGGGCGAGAGCGGCCTTTGCGAGCATAGTAACGGACATTGTGATTATGGCGATAAGGGAGAATTCGGCGCTCTCGGGCTTTTCAAAAAACTGAGAGGCGGCATCGCGCAAAAGCTCGATGCCGAGGACCGTGATGATAACGGAGATGAAAAGGCCGCAAAGGTATTCCATTCTTGCGTGGCCGTAGGGGTGCTCGCGGTCGGCGGGCTTGCCCGAAAGATGATAGCCGACGAGAACGAAAACGGAGGAGCCCGCATCGGAGAGATTGTTGATGGCGTCGGCAATAACGGAGATGCTGCCGGAGAAAATGCCGATGAGCACCTTGACTGCAAAAAGAAGGAGGTTTGCAATAATGCCAACGATTCCCGCCGCCTTGCCCGCCTTGAGCCTTGTTTCTTTTGTATTTTCCATAGAGTAGTAACTCCCGAGGTTTTTATATTAATGTATTCGCATACCTGTAAATAATAACATATTTATATAATTTTTTCAATAGGGAAAATGCGCGGAACGTGAAAGAAACGCGTTGTCGTAGGTGAGGGGCGCGGAGCTCAGGATGACGCGCGGGCGGCGGTTGTCGTAACAGAGTGCGAAGATCACGCTCCTTGATATGTCATCCTGAGCGAAGCAAATGCCACGGGGCGGCATTTGCGAAGTCGAACCACCCCTTAGGGTGGTGCCCCAATCGAGGGTTCCTCGATGGAAGGACCCGCTTGCGGGGGGATCCATCTAATGAGCCTGCGAATTTTTAGGGGTTCTTCGAAGGGGCAGGATCTACG
>JAZQAS010000015.1:0-13077 GCA_045545335.1 Candidatus Avispirillum sp.
AGAAAAAGCTGTCGCGTCTGCGACAGCTTTTTTCTGTCAGCCTATCAGATCTCGATAAGCTCCTTTGTGCACTGTGTGAGATTGACGGCGCCGCCCTTTGTGATATGGACCATATCCTCAATGCGGCAGCCGTACCTGCCCTCAAGGTAGATGCCGGGCTCAACGGTAACGATATCGCCGCAGATGAGCTTTCTGTCGCCGGCTCTGGGGCTGAGGTTGGGAGCCTCGTGTATCTCAAGACCAACGCCGTGGCCAAGTCCGTGGCCGAAGGCGCCCTCGTAGCCTGCACCGTAGATGATATCGCGGGCGATCTTATCCATCTTGAAGCAGCTCTCGCCCTCCTTGATGACCTCAAGAACGGCCGTCTGCGCTTCAAGCACCGTATTGTAAAGCCTCTTCATCTCCTCGTCTGCCTTGCCGATAACGATGGTTCTCGTCATATCGGAGTGGTAGCCGCCAACCATTGCGCCAAAGTCAAGAGTGAGAAAGCCTCGCTCAAGCTTAACGTTTCTGGGAACGCCGTGGGGGGAGGAGGAGTTGGAGCCGCTGACGGCGATGGTATCAAAGCTTTCGCCCTCACTGCCGTTCTTTTTCATAAGGAACTCAAGCTGAGCCGCAACGTACGTCTCGGTGCAATCGTAGGTGATAAGGGGGAGAAGCTCCATAAAGGACTTCTCGGCGATCTCCTGCGCGCGCTTGATGCATGCCACCTCGCCATCATCCTTGAAAACTCTGAGAGAGCAGATGATATCCCCTGCGGGAACGAAGGTCTGGAGGGGGAACTCCTTTTTGAGAGCCTCAAGGCTTCTGCAGGGAAGGGTAGCATCCTCGTATGCAACGCAAGCTGCGCCGCAGGCGGCAAATGCCTCGCCGAGCCACTGACTTCTGGGGCCCTCGGGCATAATAACGTTGAAATCCTCGCCGCAGATCTCTCTCTTTGCGGCCTCTATATATCTGAAATCCTCAAAAGCGAAGGACTTGCCCTCTGCGGTAATGAGCAGGCATCCGTCGGGATTTGCATAGCCTGAAAGGTAGAGATGGGCCTCGGGGCTTGTTGCAAAAATGGCGTCAAAGCCTTCCTTTTTCATAAGCTCTCTGAGCTTTACTATTCTTGTTGTAGTCATATTAACCTCTGTTCTCTTTTCTCATTTTAAAGTATTTTTTCATATAAGGCTTTTCAAGCCATCTCTTGAATTTGAAAAACGGGGTGGTCTTATCCTTGATAGGGGGAACGATGATTGCGGGAATGCCGAAGCTCTTTGCCGCGGCGCAGTCCGTCAGGAGCTGATCGCCGAGGAGAACCGCCTCGCTTTTGTCAATGCCCAGATCGTTGACCGCCATCTGCAAAAAGCGGGTGGAGGGCTTGCCTGCCTTGGCGTATGCAACGAGGCCGAGCTCTGCATTGAAGCCGCGTACTCTCTCCCAGCTGTTGTTGGAAACGAAGGCAACGCTAACGCCGTTTGCCTGCATATTTTCTATCCAGCCAAGGAGGGGTGCGGGAGGGGTGGGGTCGTCGTAGGTGGCAAGGGTGTTATCTATATCGCAGATGAGCGCCCGCTTGCCCGATGCGCGTATCATTTCGGGGGTAACGTCGCTGTACTGCTTTACTACAAGGTCGGGGATAAGCATTTTTTCAAAAATCATGTCCGTCGCGCCTTTCATTTTTTATATTACTATGATATAATAACATATATTCCGCCTTTTTTCAACGGCGAATTTCAAATGGTTTTCAAATTGTTAATATATTGTGCTATAATATGAAATACATACTTGGTACAATCCATTTACAGTAAATATAGTAAATCGGAGGAAATATGAGATTTCGCGACAGGCTCGCCCGCTTCTTTTACGGAAGATACGGAATAGACGGCCTTTACTACGCTCTTTTCGTTACCTATTTTATTATCTGGACAGCCCTTTTGTTTATAGACCTTCTCCCCCTGCGCCTCGGGCTCTACGCTTTGCAGGCCGCTATCCTTTTCTGGATGTTTTTCAGAGTCCTTTCAAGGAATATCTACGCCCGCAGAAAAGAGAATGAAGCGTTTATGAAGGTATTTCGCGCAGTCAAGAATTTTTTCGTTCTGACAAAGAACCGCATCCGCGATTTCAAGAAATACAGATACGTTAAATGCACTCATTGCAAGGCTATGCTCCGCCTGCCCAAAAGACGGGGCGAGCATCCCGTAGTATGTCCCCGCTGCAAACAGAGATTTATCGCCAAAGTGAGGTTTTGATATGAAAGACACAGGAAGTGAAAAATATACGCTGCTCCTTGAGACCCTTCGGGATTTCATTAAAATGAGATCGAGCCTTGACAGAATGATGGCGCCCATCACTCAGGCCTACGGCCTTACCCCCATGCAGTCTGCAATACTCAATCTTATCAACAGCTCAAGCGACGTCACCGTCAGCTCCCTTTTCCGCTCCTTTGATCTCAATCAGGGAAATATGTCCACCCTTTGCAAAAAGCTGGAAAACGACGGATATATCACGAAGACCCGCTCACCCGATGACGAGAGGCGCTCTTATCTCGCCCTCACCGATAAGGGCAGCTACGCTATCAATGCCATCAATTCCGCCCTTTCCTATAGCGAGGAGGAATGCTGGCTGACCCATGAGGAGCTTAAGGAGGCAGAGGAGGCTCTCCTCGTTTTGCGCTCGGCTCTCGGTAAGGTGAACGAAAGATTTGCCCTTGAATTCGGAACACAAACGGAGGATAGCGATGCTCAGGCTTAAAAATATAAAAAAGGATTACAGCGCGGGCTCAAATACCGTCCACGCCCTTAAGGGAATAGATCTCAGCTTCAGAAGGAGCGATTTCGTTTCCATTCTCGGCCCCTCAGGCTGCGGAAAGACCACCATGCTCAATATCATCGGCGGCCTTGATCAGTACACCGAGGGCGACCTTATCATCAACGGAAAAAGCACCAAGGATTTTCGCGACCGCGATTGGGATGCGTATCGCAATCATTCCATAGGCTTCGTTTTTCAGAGCTATAATCTGATCCCCCATCAGTCCGTTCTCAGAAACGTTGAGATAGCTCTCACCCTTTCCGGCGTTTCCAAAAAGGAGCGCCGCGAGAGAGCAAGGGCGGCTCTTGAGGCCGTGGGCCTTGGAGATCAGCTGAAAAAGCGTCCCGCCGAGATGTCCGGCGGACAGATGCAGAGAGTTGCCATTGCCCGCGCCCTTGTCAATAACCCCGATATCATCCTTGCCGATGAGCCTACGGGCGCTCTCGATACTGAGACCAGCGTGCAGGTCATGGATATCCTAAAGGAGGTCTCCAAGGAGCGCCTCGTTATAATGGTCACCCATAACCCCGAGCTTGCGGAAAAGTATTCCACCCGTATCATAAGGATGCTGGACGGAGTTATCACCTCGGATTCAGCTCCCCTCACAAAGGCTGAGGAGGCAGAGGCAGAAAGATATGCACAGGCGGCAAAGGGAAAGAAAAAGGAGCGCAAGCCCTCAATGTCCTTTGCAACGGCCTTCGGCCTTTCTCTCAATAACCTTTTTACAAAAAAGGGAAGGACTGCGCTGACAAGCTTTGCAGGCAGCATCGGTATTATAGGCATCGCCCTTATTTTCGCTCTCTCAAACGGAGCGACCGCGTATATCAACGCAGTTCAGGAGGATGCGCTCTCATCCTACCCCCTCACCCTTGAGGCCACGACCGTTGATATGGGAACCCTGATGCAGACCTTTATGGGCATCGACCCCTCAACGGAGGAGCACGAGGACGGCAAGGTATATTCTCAGGCCGTTATGATAGATATGCTCAACGCTCTCAACAATATGGAGACCACGGAAAACGATCTCAAGGCCTTCAAGGCGTATATCGAAAAGGAGCTCAAGGACGAGGATGGCGAGCTTTTCGAGGCGATGAACGGAATACAGTATTCCTATGACCTTGACCTGCTTATATATACCAAGGACCTTGACGGCAACATCATCCGCTCCGATTCCGAGGAGCTTATGGCCGAGGCTATCGGCAAGTATATGGGCATGGATATGTCCGGTATGATGACAAATCAGAATAACACCGCCTTCGGCTCTATGATGAGCGCCTCCCCCATGATGGGCGGCGGCAACTCGCTGTGGACCGAGATACTCCCCTCCCTTGAGGGCGAGCTTATCAACCCCGTTGTAAAGGGACAGTACGACGTGATATACGGCGCGTGGCCCGAGAAATATAACGAGGTAGTCCTTGTTGTCAACGAGAATAACGAGATAGACGATATGACCCTCTATGCCCTCGGCCTCAAGACCGAGAAGGAGATAGAGGAGGCCTTTGATGCAGTTCTCAAGGGCACGGAGATCACGAAGACGGATGCAAGCTGGACCTATGAGGAGATATGCGATATGGATTTTCGCGTTATCCTCAATTCCTCCTGCTATACTCTTGATGAAAAAACGGGCAATTATACCGATATGAGAGAGACCGAGGCAGGCCTCAAGCTTCTTTGGGCCGATGGCTTTGATCTTAAGATATCGGGCATCATCCGTCCCAACGAGGACGCAACAAGCGCAATGATAACGGGTAGCATAGGCTATACCAAGGCCCTGACCGAGTACGTTATCGAAGAGTCAAGCTCCGCGGATGCGGTAACCGCTCAGAGAGACGACGAAAAGACGGACGTTTTCACAGGCCTGCCCTTTAAGGAAAATACGGGCAATCTTGAGGACAGCGAGAAAAAGGCGGAGTTCATCTCCTATATAAATACTCTCTCCGACGATAAAAAGGCAGAGCTCTACCGCGTTATGGCAAGCATCCCCTCCGAGGAGGAGGTTGCGGCCATCGTCGATAAGCAGATGGCAATGGCAGACAGAGCCGCAATGGAAAAGACCCTCATTCAGGTAATGATGCAGAGCACGGGAATGAGCGAGGACAGCGTTATCGCTTCTCTTGAAAAAATGACGGATGAGGACGTCAGCGATTATTACCGTCAGCTTCTCACAGCTCAGGTAACGGGACAGCTTACCCAGCAGTCCATGCAGGCAATGGCGGCCCTTGATACTCCCACTCTCGTTGCAATGCTTGAGGGCGCAATGGAAAAGTTCACCGATGAGGAGTACGCCCTCTTTTACGATGAGGTGCTTGAGTTCTCGGAGAGCACCTATGAGAAGAATATGGCGGCCCTCGGCGCCATTGATCTTGACGATCCCGCAAAGATGAACCTCTTTGCGTCAAGCTTTGAGAATAAGGACGTTATTGAGGAGTATATCGCAAGCTATAACGACTCTGTTGACGATCTGAAGCAGATCCGCTATACGGACCTTGTCGGCATAATGCTTTCTTCAATGACCACCATCATCAATGCAATAACCTACGTTCTCATTGCATTCGTTGCGATCTCACTTGTGGTATCCTCCATAATGATCGGAGTTATCACCCTTATCTCCGTTCAGGAGAGAACCAAGGAGATCGGTATCCTCCGCGCCATCGGCGCATCGAAGAAGAACGTTTCCTCAATGTTCAATGCAGAGACAGTCATCATCGGATTTACCTCCGGCGTACTCGGCGTTGTTATAACGGTTATTCTTTGCTTCCCCATCAATGCGATCATTCAGGCGCTCACGGGCATCGGTAATATCCGCGCATTCCTTCCCGTGGCTCCTGCGATCATACTCGTAGCCATCAGCGTAGTTCTCACTCTCATTGCAGGCATCATTCCCTCAAGAAGTGCCGCAAAGAAGGACCCCGTTGAAGCGCTCAGAACAGAATAAAAACAAAAAAGGTTGCCTTTGGCAACCTTTTTTGAGTGAAGAGAGAAAAGAGAAGAGAGAAGAGAAAAGGTTGAAAACCGACGATTGTCGGTTTTCATTTTTAAAAAATCTGCTCAGACGATACGGCTGCAAGTGAGAGGAAGGCTTGGTTTAGTCCTTCCCCACGCGGACGTTACGTATTTCTAAACTTAAAATATACGTGTCCGCTCCGTCCTCGCAGGAGCGAGGACCCAAGCTAGTCCTTCCCCCGAAGATCTGGGGGAAGGGGGACCGCTTGCGGTGGATGAGGGTTTGCTACCTGGGTGCGAACCGATACTAACAATTACTGTATGCGGGGCATAGGAGAATAACTGTAAATTTATCAATCAAATATCCCTCAACTTGCTTTGAAAGACAGTTCTTGTCCAGATAGCAAACCCTCATCCGTCTCCCCCATATTGTCTATCTTAGCTTAAAATTCTCAGCCGGAAATATAGAAAACAATAATCAAACTTCATTTTAAGGAGCCACCTTCCCCCAGTTCTTCGGGGGAAGGACTTGCTTGGGTCCTCACCCCTGCGAGGACGGAGCGGACAAGTAAAGTAACAATTAAATACAATTTCATTTCACCTGATCCCTCACCTTCTTGAAAACCGCTTCGGGATGTGATACAATATAAAAAATCTTTCCCTACGGAGAAAAATTATGAGCCGTTTTTGTACCCGATGCGGCGAGCCTCTCCCTCCCTCCGTCAAGTTCTGCACGAAGTGCGGAGCGGCGGCTGCGGCAGAACCTGCTCCCGCAAAAAATGAAGAAATCAAGGCTGTGCCCGAAAAAAAGAAGCCGAAGAAGAAAAATAAGCTCCGCGGCCTAATCGTCGCCCTTTGCATCGTTCTCGGCGTTGCAGGCGTTATCGCCTTCTCGGTCTTTGCCTTCGGTAATTTTCTCACCCTCAAGCCCCACACCGAAAAGGTCTGCGCCCATATAAACTCGGGAAACCTGGACCTTTCCTCCCTCAGCGCCGACCCCTATGAGGATATCCCTCTCTACGTCAAGGAAATGATGGGAGAGACCTCAGATCCCTCAGAGCTTGGCCCCATCGTCAGCGCCATGGCTCCCTATATTGAGATAGAATGCGTAAAGGTGGACGGATTTTTCGGCAAAAGCCGCGCCGAATACCGCATCCGTTCCCGCGATCTCGGCGGATTTATCCTCTCTTTTGACAGATCAAGCGTTTCCTCCTCCGAGGAGCTGCTTTCAAAAATCCTTGAGTATCTGCCCTCGGCCCCCGAGAGAGAGTTTACGGTGACCGTTGAATACAGGCGCGACGGCCTCTTCTCCTGGAAGGGAAATTACGAGACCCCCGAGTTTGCCGATGCCATATCCGGCGGCCTCAATTCTGCCTATAACACTCTTTATGAGGAAATGCTCAAGGAAATGGAGGAGCTTTTGGGATGAAAAAGACAGTAGCTATCCTTCTCGCTCTCGTAACGGTGCTTTCCTTCCCCCTCAGCGTCCTTGCGGCAGGAGAGACCCACACCGTTCAGTATTACAGCACTACGATTCGCCTTTTCTATTACGATAACGGCTATACCGACGAGACCGTCGATATGATGGTATACCCCTCCGAGGGAGAGGTGTACATAAACGCCGAGGACCTGGGAGCGCTTTCGGGCTATCTTTTCAACCTCAGCGAGGATGACTGCGCATATTCCAGCGAGGCCCGCGGCCATACGGTGTATTATAAATTCAATGCAAAGAAGATGCTCGTATATCAGTCGGGCTATCCTCTTTCCTATAAGATGGAATATCCCGCAAGATATGAGGACGGCGTTGCGTGGATACCCCTTGATTTCGGCATGAAGATGCTGAATATGAACTATCAGGTAACAGAGAACGGCGCATCCTGCTGCCTCCCTTACGAGACCGTGTTCTCCGTTGCCCACAGGATAATGAACGGGGAATTTGATTTCGATTATGCAAGAGACCTCGGATATTCCGATCTTTCCATGTTCGGAATGGAAACGGGCGCCTTTCTCACGGGCCTTTTCGGCGGCCTTATAGAGATGGAGGGCAGCTGCTGGGGCACTCTCATAACCTCCATCTTCGGCAATAAGGACCTCTATGACGGAATGCTCTGCGAGGAGGTCTGCTCAATGTTCGTAATGCCCGGCGAAAACGAGGTAGGCGAGCTTGCCCATACTCTTTATCAGATCCCCCTCACCACCCTCAAGGGCGAATCTGCCGTGAACGATCTCTATTACGACGTAATGTCCGTAAAGATCGGCAAGATGGCAAAGAACGCAAGCAAGGTCAGCGAGGAGATAAAGGAAGTGACCAAGGGAGTAAAGCTCTCCGATATCACGAAGAACTTTTCCGTCGGCTGGGAGGACGGCATCGGCTGTCTTATAGACCTTGCGGCAATGAAGCTCCAGTTTGAAAACCGCGAGGAGGTGGCGGTCCGCGCCCTCACTCAGTACGGAAAGGATTGCAGCCTGAACGTTGCGGGAACGGTCAAGTCCTACGCAAAGGACGTTAATATCGACAGCGATATGCAGGGCGCCCTCAGCCGCTATCTCAAGGAGAACTGGGATAATATCCTTCTCGGCTCCATCAATCTGGGCTCTGCGGCCCTTGTCAATATCGGCTGGAGCGCGGTCAAGGTGTCCTTCCCCTATATCTCCGATTCTCTTGACAGCGCCGATAGCTTCTCCTATTCTCAGCAGGCCTCTGCAATGCAGAGCGATGCATATTGGATACTTGAGGACGACTATAAAGACGCCCTCTCCTCAAAGAAGGTGAACGAGGATAGCCTTGAGCGTGTGGCAAACGGCTGCTATACCTATCTCAAGTTCTCCTATATTGCCCGCGAGTGCGCGGCGGCAAGCGTCAATTCCTCCCACGAGATAGACGATGCAATGAAAAAGAGCGTGGTATCCCGCCTTCAGAGCCGCAATAAGCAGATAGCCAATATGCTTAGCGTGGTCTCCTGCGTGGAGGAGGGAAGCGCGTTTGGCGTTGATAATGAAAACGGCGCCTATGCTTCAATGCTCCCCTCCGAGGCTTCAGGCTACGATGCCGCCGAGTTTGATGCCCCCGCCATCGACGGCCTTTCAAAGATAGGCAAGCTCATCTCCTCCTCCTCTCAGGAGATAGAGCCTGTGGACCTCGTTGTCATCACCGAGGAGGAGGCAATAGAGCAGGTGCGCTCCTCTCTCAATAAGTATATGATGGGCCTTCTCGATTCCAAGGAGCTTCAGGGAATGTATACCTTTGAGTGCATCGAAAGGTGCGATGCGTATATGATAGATCTTGAGGATGAGGGAGCCTTCAGCGATAACCCCGATTTTGAAACGGAGCATTGCTATATAATCCAGCTTTATACGGGCGGCAATCCCGACGGACTTTTCTGCGTTGCCACCGACGGCACGGGAGCCTATATCGGAACGGAATACGGCGAGCTTGAATACGCCTTTATGGAGGATTTCAATCTTGCCAATCTCAGCCTTGCAGACCTTGCGGGAGTGATAAAGCAGCTTTATGCTCTCGTGTTCAAGGAAATGATGAACGAGGCAGGCGTGACCACCGCACCCGCCACGGATACGGCGCCCTTGAATTGAGAAATTCATATTTTTAAAAAAATGCATAAATACCTATTGCAAAACAGTAAGAAATGTATTAAAATGTTTGTAGCTATTTTTTAAACTTTGAAAGGAGTGCCCCGTAAGGGGTAACTGATATTATGGTAGTAGCAGGAGATTTTAAGAACGGTATTACGTTTGATATGGACGGACAGGTAATGCAGGTTATCGAGTTCCAGCACGTTAAGCCCGGTAAGGGAGCAGCTTTCGTTCGTACAAAGCTCAGAAACGTTATCACAGGCTCTGTAATTGAGAAGACCTTCTCTCCCACAGATAAGTATGAGGATGCACGTATCGACCGTAAGGATGTGCAGTATCTCTACTCTGACGGTGAGCTCTATTACTTCATGGATATGGAGTCCTATGAGCAGATCCCCCTCGATGCAGACAAGCTTTCCGATAACTTCAAGTTCGTTAAGGAAGAAATGATCTGCCAGATCAAGTCCTATAAGGGCAACGTATTCTCCGTTGAGCCTCCCATGTTCGTTGAGCTTCTCATCGTTGATGCAGAGCCCGGCGTAAAGGGTGATACAGCAACAGGCACAACAAAGAATGCAACTGTTGAAACAGGCGCCGTAGTTCGCGTTCCCCTCTTCATCGAGCAGGGCGAGACCATCAGAATAGACACTCGTACAGGCGAGTACCTCGAGCGCGCATAATTTTATTCGCTGTAGGGCGAATAAGTCCTCGCCACCCGCCTCGACGTATTTGAATACGCCGTCGGCGTGAGTCAAGGCTTCTTCATCCCTATATCAAATAAAACGTCGCCGCCTTATGGTAAGGCGAAGACCGGGATGAAGGTTATTATCTGTATATTGCGAACCACTGAACTTTAAGCTCAGAAGGCGTCATCAAAGGATGGCGCCTTTATGCTTTTTTATAACTGAGAAATGAGGAAAATGATATGACTATAAGCGAAAAGAGCGCATACCTTAAGGGCCTTGCCGACGGTATGAAGCTTGATACCGAGACTGCAGAGGGCAAGCTCATTGCAGGCCTTCTCGACCTTGTGGGCGATATTGCAACCACCGTTGAGACCCTTGACGAGGATTATGCGGAGCTTTCCGATTACGTGGATGAGCTTGACTCAGACCTCGGCGATCTTGAGGAGTACGTATACCTTGAGGACGAGGATGAGGATGAGTATGATTTCGGCGAGTACGAGGATTGCGACGGCGAGTGCGAGGGCTGCCACGGATGCGACGACCTTGAGGACCTTGAGGCTCTCGACGGCGAGGAAGAGGACGTTTTCGACCTTGACAGCGAGGGTATGAGATGCATAATGTGCGAGTCCTGCGGCGATACCATCTGCTATGACGAGACTCTTGATCCCGCAGATATCATCTGCCCCGCCTGCGGCAAGAGCTGCATCGGCGAAGCGACCGAGGAATAACAGCCGTATAATAAAATGAAAAGAACGGAGATCTTTGCGTGTCAAAGGTCTCCGTTGTTTTTTAGTGCAAAAGGCCGAAAAAGAAGATTTTTTCAAATAAATTGAACGATGGTATTTTTACAAATCTCTTGACAAAACCGTATTTGGATATTACAATATATGATATAAAGCTATGAGTGTGTCAAGAAGGCACAGGCTTAAAAATATTCACGGAGGAATCTAAAATGAAAAAGACTCTTTCACTTGTGATGGTAGCAGCTATGCTTCTTTCCTGCATCGCATTTGCTATCCCCACAAGCGCGAAGGCAAAGGCCGACAACATTGACTACGTAGACGCTCTCTATTTTGAGAATGCGCCTAATGTTGACGGCTACATTTCCGAAGCTGAATGGGGCGAGGCAACAGTATTCGTTGAGGCACTTGACTGTGCTACCATCGACGATACTATCCCCTACACACGCTTCTTCTACAACCGCATTTCCGCAACCAACAGAGATGAGTACGGTAGCTTCTCCTACTATGTATGGCTCCGTTGGAGTGAGGAATACTTCTACATCGGTGTTAAGGTAAACGACCCCAACGGTCATAGCCTTAAGAACGGTACAACAAACACCTGGAACGGTGACGCTCTCCAGACAAGAATCGATAAGGGCGGCGCAAACGCAGCTGTTAACGGCGGTAACTTCACCGTAACTGCTGACAGACAGAAGCCCTGGGGCACAAACCTCGTTCCCGACTTCGTATTCGGTTATTCCGAGATCGCAGGCGGCTTCTCCGAGGCTTGGGAGAACAACACAAACCAGGGTATGACATCCTTCTCCAAGAACCCCCTCGGAACTGCTCCTTGCGTAGTAGCTCCCGCAAATTCTAACTACTCCACAGATACTATGAACGGTATCACAACCTATGAGGTTGCTATTCCTTGGGCATACATCCTCAACGGTGACTTCGATTCTCTTACATACTCCGAGTATAAGACAGGCCGTAACGGTAACCTTCAGGGCGGTATCGGCCGTGAGCTCGGTATGTCTCTCGTAGTTCTTGATGACGGTGCAGACGTAAGCGCAGGCTGGGACGCATTCATGTCCTGGGGTTCCGGTATCTGCGGCGCTCAGCAGGAAGAGGGCGCAGCTTCTTGCACAGGCTCCAATGCCGTAACTCTTTCCGCAACTCCCGTTGCCCAGACAGCAGGCTACCAGACCTATGATCCTGCGATCCTTCTTGATGCAAAGTTCAGCCAGCAGAATATCGACGCACCCAACACATATTACGACTATCTCGCAGGCGATACTCTCAAGACTAATAAGCTCACATCCCGCGATCAGCTCTCCAGCCTTAAGTATGACGATCCCGCAGACCTCTCTGTTTGGGGTGCTCCCGAGTACTTCGGCGTTATCACAAACTTCGGCGGCGACCACGGTAACGTTCTTGACTACACAGACACTACCCGTGAGAACGGCACGACCTACATCGACACACGTGACGGTGACGTAAGCTACACATTCCCCACCTCCTATACCTTCGAGTTTGATATCAAGTATACAGAGGTAGTTCAGGTAATCGAGAAGTATGAGCCCGCTCTCTATAACTGGTTCGGCGGCGCAACAGTATACGCATACCAGTGCGGTTACTTCTTCAACGACTCCATGTTCAAGGTAGTTAATACAAACGATCCCCTTGACGTACTTGCTCAGTATCCTTACAACCTCAAGAAGGATAACTGGTATAACTGGAAGTTCCAGTACGATAACGACTCCTGTAACGCTCGTCTCTGGATCGACGACCTTTCCACAGAGGCAGATAACGTTGTAAGCGGCACACCCGGTACTCCCGGTTATACAAACGAGTGGGGTACTCTCGTTATCAACACAAGCTGGAGATACTTCTACTACTCCTCCGAGGAAACAATGGAAGACGGCACACTCCTCCTCTTCAGACAGATGAACACAGCAGTTGCATACGATAACGTTAAGATCTATAACTTCGCAAGTGCAACAAAGGTTGAGGTTCCTCAGGAGAACCAGGGCGGCGGCAGCTACGTTCCTCCCATTCAGGAAGGCGGCGGCAGCATCGATACAGATGATGCAGTTAAGGAAGAGGGCTACTGGCGCGTTCCCGTAAGCGTACAGAAGCAGTACCTCTCCGCAACAAAGCTCTCCTTCACAGTTAAGTTTGATGCAACAAAGGCAACCTTCGATAAGATCGAGGGCCTTGCTGAGGGCACCTACACCGTAGAAGAGAAGGGCGAGGGCGAGTATCTCATCACTATCACAAGCTGCGATGCTCTCAAGGCACTCAAGGTAGGCGATAAGTATTTCGATATCATCCTCAAGTCC
>JAZQAS010000016.1:0-32071 GCA_045545335.1 Candidatus Avispirillum sp.
GCAGATGGCCACCTTATAGCCCTTTGAGATAAGCCTTCCGATATAGCCCTCGGAGGAGTGAAAGGGAACGCCGCACATAGGCGCTCTCTGCTCCTCTCCGCAGTCGCGGCCCGTCAGAGTAAGCTCAAGCTCCTTGGATGCTATCTGCGCATCCTCGAAGAACATTTCGTAGAAGTCTCCCAGTCGGTAGAACAGGATATGATCTCTGTACTGATCCTTTATCTGGAAGTACTGCTGCATCATTGGTGTCATAAATTATTACAACCCTTTATTAGTTTGATTTTCGCGGTCAGTGACAGCCTGAGCAGGTGGAGCAATCGTGGGTGCAGCCGTCGGCTCTCTTTCCCGTGAGGTTGAATTCGATCTCGTCGTAAACAGACTTGTAGAATGCCTGATATTCGTCGCTTGCCTCCTTGTATGCAACGTAGAGGGGATGACCGATAACTGCGGCATAGATCTCGGAGAGTCTTGTCTGGATAGCGTCGATAATGCCGTCGTCTCTTTCATCCTTGGAATAGAGGTCTGCAAGAGCAGTCTGCTGAGCCTGGTATTCGATAAGGAGAGCGGAGAGGCCGGGGTCGTCGGAATAAGCCTTGCCTGCCTCGCAAGCGGCAACGTAGCGGGGGTCTGCCTTTATAAGATCGCTGAGATTCTTTGCGGCAACGATGATTTCTTCATTGAGTATCATTTTTATAATTTCCTTTCGGGTGTTTATTATTTGACCGTCTCTCCCGTAAGTGAGAAGAGATCGCTTTTTGTGATCTTAACGTTTACGAATTTTCCTATCATTGAGCTGTCGCCCTTAAAGTGGATAGGTCGGGGAGTATCTGCTCTGCCCGTCATCATCTCGGGGTCGTTCTTGCTTATCTCCTCGCAAAGCACCTTGAGAGTTCTGCCCTCAAAGCGGGCGTTTCGCTCAGCCGTAATGGTGTCCTGCAGGCTGAGAAGCCTCTGATAGCGGTCGTTTGCAACGGCGCGGTCTATCTGGCAGTCCATCTCGGCGGCGGGAGTGCCCTCTCGGGGGGAGTAGATAAAGGAGAATATCATATCGTAGCGAACCTCCTCGAGTAGGGAGAGGGTCTCTTTGAACTCCTCCTCGGTCTCTCCGGGGAATGCAACGATGATATCGCTGGTTATGCTCACGTCGGGCACGGCGGCCTTCAGCTTTTCAATAATGGAGAGATATTTTTCTCTCGTGTATTTTCTGTTCATTGCGCTCAGCACGCGGGTAGAGCCTGACTGAACGGGCAGGTGGAAATGGGGGATGATCTTTTCCTCCTCGGCCATTGCGGCGATAAGGGCGTCCGATGCGTCCTTCGGGTGGCTCGTCATAAATCTCAGGCGGAAATCCCCGTCGATTTTGCATATCTCTCTCATAAGAGAGGCGATATCCATATCTCCGATATCCTTGCCGTAGGAGTTAACGTTCTGTCCGAGAAGGGTGATATCCTTTGCGCCCTTTTCAATGAGCATTCTTGCTTCGCTGAGGATATCCTCAGGCGTGCGGCTTCTCTCCCGTCCGCGGACGTAGGGAACGATGCAGTAGGAGCAGAAGTTGTTGCAGCCGTACATAATGGAGAGCCAGGCCTTGTAGGGGGAGGGGCTGTAGGTGGGAATGCCCTCTGCAATGCCGAAATTATCGCTGAGGATAAAGCTGCGCTTCTCTTTTCTTTTTGCTGAGAGAACGAGAGAGGGAACGCGGTGTATTGCTCCCGTATCAAAGGTGAAGGCAACGTAGGGGTTGCTTCTCTTTATCTTTTCCACTCTGTGGGGCTGTGATACCATGCAGCCGCCAACGCCGATGATTATCTCCGGGTCGGCCTCTCTGCGGTGCTTCATCTCTCCGATAATGGAGAGGGCCTTTTTCTCCGCGTGTTCGCGGATGGCGCAGGTGTTGAAGAGAACGAGCTTTGCGCCGTCGATGGAGTCTGCGGGCTCGTAGCCCATGCTGATGCAAAGGCCTGCCACTCTCTGGCTGTCTGCCTCGTTCTGCTGGCAGCCGAAGGTCTCTATATAGAATTTCGGAGGAGTGTCCTTATATCTTGAAAGGTTGTCCTCAAGAACGGCTCTGCAGGCTGAGAGCTCAGCCTCCACCG
Source organism: Candidatus Avispirillum sp. (assembly GCA_045545335.1). Classification (GTDB taxonomy): domain Bacteria; phylum Bacillota; class Clostridia; order Oscillospirales; family CAG-272; genus Avispirillum. The sequence goes on from JAZQAS010000016.1 coordinate 2,097, forward strand.
CCTCGGGGGATATCCTTTCCGTGGAATTAATGCAGTTCATTATCAGTTGTGTCCTTGCTTTGCATTTTATTGTTTTTTCGGTCGATTATCTTGTTGTAGAGAAGAATTCCCCCGATGCTGACGGCGCCCACCGCGAGAAAAACGAGGGCGGCGTGGAGGTATCTTCCCTCAGCGAGGGTGCCTCCCACGTAGGTGGAGGAGATGACCGAGGGGATACGCGCAATGGCGCAAATGGTGAGAAAACGCCACATCCCGATGCCCGAAAGGGGAGAAAAGTAGGTGAGAACGTCCTTGGGCGTGCCGGGGATGAACATAAGAAGAAAAACGAAGATATCTCTTTTTGCAGGGTCTCTGAGAAACTTGAGTCTTGCATATTTCTCGCTTCCGATAACGCGGAGAACGAAGTCCCCTCCCAGCGTCTTCACCATCAGAAATATGATAAAGGTGCCGATAGTGATGCCCGCAAGGCAGAGGGCCGTGCCCCCAAGGGTGCCGTAAAGGGTGCCTGCGGCGATCTCAATGGGCTCTCCGGGGATGAAAGCGAGGATGACCTGCGCCGTTTGGATAAGGAGCATAAAGAGAATGCCCCATCCTCCGAGAGAGTCAACGAAGAGCCTGAGCTTTTCTATAAGATAGTCGGCTCCGTATTTGTTTGTGAGCAACAGTATCCAGACCGATAAGCCTGCCATAAGGGCAAAGACCGTAATAAGCCCGGAAACCTTCAATGCTTTTTTTGCTTTTTCTTTTTTCGTCATCAGTTTTCTTCAGCCGAGGTGGTTTCGGGAACGTAGAGGGATGCGCTCTCAGCCTTTTCTGTGAGAGTGACCTTTCCGTCCTTGTCCCAAACGGCGGCCTCAAAGGAGAAGTCCTCGCCGTCGTAGAAGCTGAGAAGAGTGTTGTAGCCGTAAGCGTAGGCAACGTTTGCCATAACTGCGCTCGTCACGGCGTCTGAGGAGTAAACAACGGCGCGGTCCAGAGTGTTGTAGTGGATGCCGTCCGTAAAGTCAACGGCGGTGCCGAAATCCTTTGTGGTCACGGTAACGTAGCCGTCGGTGATGGAGAAGGCGCCCTCAACTCCCGCGTCAGTTCCGTCGCTGATGTCGATAAGAAAAGCCTCGCCATCGGGCTTTTTGCCGAAAACGCCTGCAATTCCGTTGAAGGAGACTATTCCGTAGGCAACCTCGGTCTCCTTAAGGTAGGAGATGACCTCCTCAATGATGCGGGCATCCTGATAGCAGTAGAGGTCGAGAAGGGCCTCGGCATCGTTTTTTGTAACGGAGGTCTCGCCGAGGGTGTACTTGTCCGTTCCCGTGTGGGAGAGAGCTGTGGAAACGGCGTTGTCGTCGGGGAGCTCATTTTCAAGATAGAGGTCTATAAGAGAGCCGCCTGCAGGCTGATAGCAGCCCTTGGTCTTGGCGGAGAGCTCAAATGCTCTCGTAAGCTCGCCCATAAATTCAGGGCTAAGGTCAAGGACCTGACCCTCAGAGCAGTTCAGCTCGTAGATACCCGAGGAGTCCTCGTTTTTGGAGAGAATACCGTAGATAGAGTCTGCTTTTTTGCAGGCCTCGTCGTATATAGCTTTAAGCTCGTCCTCAGAGAGGGCAGAGCCGTCCTTTGCATCCTTTGAGAGAGAGAGGGAGAGCCTGCCCTTTTCGTCCCGCTGGGTGTGAGTATAGTATCCGCCCTCATCGGGAGCGGAGCAAGAGGAAAGGCACGCGATGCAGAGTATTGCCGAGATAATAAGGGAAATAAGTCTTTTCATGTTTGCCTCCCGTTTTTAAAAATACATATTCATTTTATTATACTCCCAAAGGCGGTGAAAGTCAAGAAATGCGAAAAATAAGTTGCCTCAAGGGTCGGAAAATCTTAGGGCAAATTAAATGGTATCAGGTGCAAGGGGGATACCCAACTATGATTGCCTTCGGCAAACGATGATTGGCATAGCCAAACGATGATTGCTGCGCAAACGATGATTGCCTTCGGCAAGTTGTAGAGGCGATCATCGTTTTTTGTTTTATATAAATGTTGTTTGACAGGCGAGAGACTAAACGAAAAATCACCGCAATCCCGTAGGGGAGTGCCTTGGTGCTCCCGTTTGGAAACGAAGATTAAAAGAAAAAAACGGTATGTAGGTGGGATAACGGTTTTTTTTGGTAGGGGTCGACGTATAACCTTACCGTTCGTTTGTGCATCAAATTTCATTCTGCTCGCGTGCAGCTGTGCAAACGAACGTGCAATTTTTAACTAAAGACAAATTGTCTATAAAATTTCAAAAAACTATTGACAAGCAGTCTAAGGTCTGCTATACTCAAATCGTAGACTAAGAGTCTATACTTTTGAATGTCATGACAAAAAAGATATATGGAGGCAATCATGAAACTTGAAAGACTTCCCGACGGCGAGCTCGATATAATGAAGGAGCTTTGGCGCGAGGGCAGAGCCCTGAAGGCAAGCGAGATAGCAAAGCTTCTGGCGCCGAAGCATTCCTGGAAGGTGCCCACGGTCCACGTGCTCCTCTCAAGGCTTGAGGAAAAGGGCTTCGTTACGGTGGACAGGAGCGGTTATTCCCATAAATTCTCATCAAGGGTCAGCGAAGCGGATTATATATCCAGCGAGTCTGCCCACCTTGCAAAGAAAACGGGAGGCAAGCTCCACGCAATGTTTGCGGCTCTTATCGACTCCGCCGATATTACGGATGAGGAGCTCACAGAGCTTTCCGCTCTCCTTGATGCAAAAATGAAGGAGATAAAGAAGACAAAGAAAACGGAAGAAAATAAGAACTGACAAAGCGAAAAGGAAAAAGGTACGCATATGAAAGCATTTCTTATAGAGCTTTTGATAATATCCTTGCTGATGGCGGCGGTGGTACTCGTCATCGGTGCGTTTTCAAAAAAGCTTGAAAACAGATTTTCCGCAAGCTGTCGCTACGTTATATGGCTGGTAGTCATTGCAAGGCTTGCGCTCCCCTTTGCAGGCATTCTCTCTCCCGCCCTCGTAACCATTCCTCTCGCAGAGGAGCAGGCGGCAGAGAGTCCTGAGGCTTGGAAGGATAGCTTCGTCGTAAGCGGCGAGGCGCAAAAGGAGGATACCTCCGTCAGCGGCAACGAGGATGCAGGGGAGGACTCTCAGAGCACTGTCCCTCAGGGAAGCACCCAGCCCGTAAAGCCCGCAGAACCTCCCGTTTATAACGGGGCTATTGAGGAGACTCAGAAGAGCGAAGAAAATAAATTCAATTCAGCCATTATTGCTCCCGTGCTCTTTGCCGTGTGGGCGGCAGGCGCAGTTATATTCCTTGCGGTGAATCTTGTGAGATATAACACCTTAAAGGAAACGATGAAGAGAAACCTCTCTCCTGCAGACGGCAGAGTAGAGGAGATATACGGCGAGCTTTGCCGCGAGATGGGCATAAAGAAGGCTCCCGCACTTTATTCCAGCCCCCTTGCTCAGAGCCCCATGCTCTGCGGCTATTTCAAGGCAAAGATCATCGTTCCCCGCCTCTCCGTTTCCGAGGGCTCTCTCAGAGCGGTGCTCACCCACGAGCTCACCCATTATAAGCGCGGCGACGTCTGGGTAAAGCTCCTTGCGCTTTTTGCAAATTCCATCCATTGGTTCAACCCCGCAGTATACGGAGCAGTTTCCCGCCTGAACCGCGAGATGGAGCTCTCCTGCGATGAAAAGACTCTTATGGGCGCAGATGAGGAAACGAGAGTTGATTACGGCAGGACCATGCTTGATATAGTCAGCCGTTGCCGCGGCGGCGAGGCGGTGCTGACAACTAAGTTCAACCCGAAAAAGAACGCCTCCGGCGAGAGGATAAGAAATATTCTCGATACGAGAAAGAAGGGCCGCGGTATCGCCATCATCATCTCCACCGTCGCCGTTTGCATAATTGCAGGCGTTATCATCGGATGCGAGGTGGTAAAGGCAGACGATGAGGAAGATCTTTCCGATCTCCTTTCGGCTGAAGACGGTTATACGGTGCTTCTCTCAGGCGGCGAGGGCTACGATTATACCCTCACCGGAAAGGAAGGCAAAGAGCCCGAAAAATACGGAGATAAGGTTCCTCTCAAGCTGTGGATAAACGAAAGGAACGATGGAATATACTTTGAAGGCTATTACGAAAAGGCCTACGTTCGGGACAGGACCGAGTATACAAGCCGCGACCTGACGGGAGACGGCGTTTGGGAGTATATCTTAGAGATGCCCACAGATGGCGGCACGGGAGTCCATGGCGAGGAGGCCCGCGTTTTCGACGGAGTCAGCCTTGAGGAGATATCCGTAGGCGATGCCCTCGGATACATAAAGAAGAACGTAGAGCTCTCAGCAAACGACAGATCATTTATAGTCAGCTATGACGGCAAGGATCTCCTTTTCAAAAAGGCTGTATTCGATCCCGAGGGCCTTTCAGAAAAGCCCTATATCGCAGAGGATTGGTTCAGCTTTAGCCACTCTGACGACGGAAAGCTCGTTTGCAGCTATCTCGTTTGCGTTGCTCCCTCCAAGGCTCAGATATTGGGAAATATGAGGGTAACGTATGAGTATTCAAAAAAGGATAAGGCTCTGATATGCTCAGAGGTCGCTCTCATAGGTCCCGAAATGTGCGAATCTGACAGCGAAAACTGGGAAATGACGGCGCAGAACGCTACCCTGACGGTTATCGGAAACGGAAAGAGATTCGTATACGGCGATCACCGTGAGGACTCTTCCATGGAGGATTATCAGATTCCGTTGATAAACACCTATGACCCTGCAAGGCTCCCAAAGCTTTTCGTTTCCACAGGTGAGAAATACGCCGCTATTCTTTACAGCACAGCCCTTCTGTCAATAGATCAGGTCCCCGATCAGCGGGTGGCCATCATTGATCTTGATAGCGGTAAGGTCATATGTATAGCTGCGACGGATGAAGAGAATATCCTTAAAAAGCACGGCCTTGCTGCCGATACTCTCAAGGCATATTCCAATTTTGAGACCGGCGAAGCTCCCGCATACGGGATCACGATGAGCGTTTTTGAGACGGTTGCAGGCTCCTTTAGAATAGATACCGTTCTTTCAACCAATGATTCAAGGCTTATTCTTGAGGGCTATTATGTCTTTTACGGCAAGGATGCGAGCCTGACCTCTTATATAAAGGGCGACAGCATCGTGGGAGACCCTACGGCGCCCGAAGAGAATGACAGCGAAACGAAGCCCGCAGATGATGAGGATGAAAAGCCAAGGGTGCCCGATACATCAAAAATAGATGCCCTTAAGGGCGTTGCCGATGACGTTAAGGCGGCGACCAAGGCTCTTCTCACAAAGGATACGAAGACGCTGGAAAGGCTTACGTGCTGCGGCGAGGGCGTTCTCAGCGCATACCGCGATTTTGAGTTCGGCGATTACAGCTGCGAGGCCAACGAACAGAACGGCATAGATCTTGAGCTTGAGATAACCCGCTCCTCCCTTGATACCGTTCCTGCAGGCAAATATTCCTGCGTTGTGGAGCTTGGAATGATGGGTGTGAATATCGTAGGCATAACAAAGAACGAGACATATCTCCAGAGCGAGGGCGCGAGGTTTACTTATAGCTGGGTTGCCTGCGTCGGCGATCCCGTTATATATTCTCCCGAGGACGTGGGAACAGATGAAACACGCCACCGCCTTGTCGTAGAGTTTATTGCTTATCTTATCGGCGAGGCCACACCCGAAGAATACAGAAAAACTGCAAAAAAGGTGTTCGGCATAGATAATTTGAAAATTGCCGATGGCTTTATAAACGAGGATGGAAACGTATGGGTCGGCGGCCGCGGCGGATACGTAAAGTCTTTCGAAATAGTATCCGAGACCGTATCGGGCGATACGGTAACGGTTACCGTGCAGACATATGCTGATATGATGAGGACCGTGAGATCAAGAGTTATAAAGAATACGTTTAAAAAGGTTGACGGCGGACTCATAGTTATCTCCTCCGAGGTAGTTGAGGATAAGGGCCTTGAGGAGATCGGATATGGAATGTAACGGCGTTGAGAGTTTTGAGAGATTTCATATACCCTATGCTGTTCTGATGGGGCTGTGCCTTGCGTTTTGCATATTTGCCGAGGTGATCCGCCTTGCGAAAAAAGAAAAAGCAAGCGCAAAGACCGCTGTAGGCAGAGGCATCATCATAGGAATTGCCGTTTGGTTCGGCGCGAACTTTATAGGCTATGATATCCATCCTAAAATGAAAATGGTAGTGCTCGTAGCGGTGTTTGCAGCTTCGGCGTTTCTGATGCTCTCAATGATAAACACCAAGGGTCTTGCGGTAATGCTTGCGGCAGTTATCTTTCTTGTGTTCGTTGTGGGGTGCTACGTCTTTGACGATGCGGTGGCAGACGTTGAGGAGCAAGGGAAAAGCTACGTCTGCATCTATTCCAAATGGACGGGGATCGCCCCTACCCACGTATACTATTTTGAAAAGCATTTCATATTTATGAAAACGAGGGCGTCCTTTGTGGCAGATCACGGCTACGTGGGCGTTTCATGGGAGGCTGTCCCCTCTCTTGAGCCCGTTGAAATATACTATTTCGATTAAACGAATATTTAACGAAATCGGCGCCTTTTTCGGGAAGGCGCCGATTTTTAATAAAAAGTATCAGGAAATGGTGGGGAATCAGATGCGAGGACGGGAAGTACGCCTTGCCGTAGTGGCTCCCTTGAGAGCCCGTTTGGAAACGAAGGATTTAAAAAACACGGTACGCCCATAAGCAAAGCTAAGGCCCAAGTTAGTCCTTCCCCTCGCGGACGTAACGTGTTGCTGAACTTGAAATTCCTGTGCCCGCTCCGTCTTTGCTAAGGCAAAGGCCTAAGCAAATTGGTGTTTGAAGGGCGAGGACCCAAAATAGTCCTTCCCCCGAAGAACTGGGGGAAGGGGGACCGCTTGCGGTGGATGAGGGTTTGCTACCTGGGTGCGAACCGATGCTGAAAATTTCTGTATGCTTGGCATAGGAGAATAACCATAAATTGTTAATCAAATACCGTTCAACTTGATTTGAAAGACAGTTCTTGTCCAGATAGCAAACCCTCATCCGTCTCCCCCATATTGTCTATCTTAGCTTAAAATTCTCAGCCGGAAATATAGAAAGCAATAGTCAAGCCTCAATTTAAGGAGCCACCTTCCCCCAAATCTTTGAGGGAAGGACTAAACAAAGCCTTCCGATCTCTGTGGCAGGTACGGCTGCTGTCATCCTGAGCAGGTCTTGAAAATAATGGCAAATTTATCGAAAAACGATAAAAATAACTTGACAAACGATAATATATGTGTATAATGAAGGCGTAAATGTTTGTAAATTGAGGTGGTTTTTATGAAAAAAGGCGCGGTTATCGCAACGGCGGCCGCGGTGATTCTCTGCATGCTTCTCTTGGTCGGCATTTCCATTGCCGCTCCCGAGCTTTGCCGTTGGTACGGCGATTTTCGCGGCATAACGGAGAAAACGGAAAAGGTGATCCTCATTGCCTTTTATATCTGCACTCTCCCCGCTATGGCGTCTCTTATCTCTCTTCTGCGCATTCTTGATAACATCCGCCGTGAGGAGCCCTTCAAGGCTGAGAACCATAAGCTGATGAGCTTCGTTTCCTATTGCTGTATCGCCGTTGCGGCGGTAACGCTTCTTGCAGGCCGATATTATATGCCCATGCTTTTCGTAACGGCGGCAATGCTGTTTATCTTTCTCATCCTCAGGGTGGTGCGTGGCTGCTTTATTGCGGCAATGTACCTGAAGGAAGAAAACAGCCTGACTATATGAGGTGTGATATGGGCATCCGTGTAAACCTTGACGTTATGATGGCAAAGAGAAAGACGACCCTCGGCGAGCTTGCCGATACGGTGGGCATAACTCAGGCAAATCTTTCCATACTCAAAACGGGAAAGGCGAAGGCTGTGCGCTTTTCCACCCTTGAGGCCATATGCAGGGCCCTTGACTGTCAGCCCGGCGATATTCTTGAATTTTTTGATGAATAAGATGATATAAGGAGGAAAATATGAATTCCAATTTCGATCAGTACGGCCGTCCCTCGGCTTATTACGGCGAGGCCGAAAAGCAGGAGGCCCCCGCTCCGAAGCCCCCGCTCCCTCAGAGAAAGACCTGCGAAACTCGAGATATGGTCTTCGTTCTTCTTTGCCTTGTGGCAAGCATTTTCACGGTGGATATCCTTTTCTGGGCAGGTGCCGGCATCGGCATCTCCGTTTGCGCCGCCGCAATTCTTGTCATCTCCCTTGCATATCTTGCAGGCAAGGGAATGAGAATGAGCGCTTACAGCGTTATCCTTTCCGTTCTTTACGTTGCGCTCAGCGCGTCGCTCACCTTTTCCGACGGAGGCCTTTCAAAGTTTTTGGCAGTATTTCTTATGGCCATCGTCTATACGGTCATCGTCATTGACGTAATGTCCGTCCGCCGCCACGAGGCAGGCACCTTTATGTCCGTCGGCGACGTTTGCTATGCAGTTTTCGCCCTCACCTTCGGCCGCATCGGCAGAACGTGGTACGGCGTTTTCCATAAGAAGGACGGCGAGCTTATCATAAACCGCAAAACGGGCAGCGTTTTCATCGGCTTTGCATTTGCTCTTCCCGTGCTTTGCATCATCGTTCCTCTTCTCGCATCGGGCGATGCGGCCTTTGAGGGGCTCGTTGATAAGATAACCTTTGAGAAGGTGTGGGAGGTCATCGGCGCGATCATCATCGGCGCCTTCGTTTTCCTTCTCTGGTTCGGTCAGCTCTTCTCCCTTGAGGATGCAAGAAGGACCGTTGGCGAGAAAAAGCAGGAGAGAGGCGGCATCGAGCCCACTGTCCTCGCTTCCTTCCTTGCAGTTATCAGCATTGCGTATCTCCTCTATCTCTTCTCTCAGCTTGCCTATTTCTTTAACGGATTTTCAGGCCTTCTCCCCGAGGGCTACACAATGGCGGAGTACGCCCGCCGCGGCTTTTTCGAGATGGTTGCGGTCTGCGCCATCAACCTTTGCCTCGTGTTCCTCGTTATGATCCTCTGCAGAAGAAAGAACGCCCGCGCGGCCGTTTCCGTCCGCATTCTTTCCGCGTTCCTCTGCCTTTTCTCAATGGTCCTTATTGCAACCAGCCTTTCAAAGATGATCCTCTATATCGAAAGCTACGGAATGACCCGCCTGCGTATCTATACGTCTGTTTTCTGCGTGTTCCTTGCGGTGGTATTCGTGGCGGTGTTCATCCGTATGTTTGCAAAGAAAATGCCTTATATGAAGGCGGCGATCATCGGCGCGGCAGTTCTTGTGGGCGCGATGTGCTATCTTGACGTTGACGGAGTTATTGCGAAGTACAACGTTGAAGCATACCTTGACGGCCGCCTTGATACGGTGGACGTATACGCACTTTCCAATCTTTCTTCAGATGCAGTCGTACCCTATGCCCTTGAGCTTATTGACGATGAGAATCAGAAGATTCGTGACGGGGCAAGAGAGATCCTTTGCGGCTTTTGCGAAGATACCTTTGAGATCGAGCACGATCCCGAGCCTCACACCTTCAAGCTGATCGTAGAGGATTACGATTTCCGCCGCTATAATGTCCGTGAATATAAGGCAAGAAAAATGCTCATCGAGCATTTCGACGAGTATTACGGATATAATGCACATTACGATTACCTTGAGCCGGAGGGTGTTGGGGTGAGTGATGAGAATAAATAAATTCTTATCTATATTGGTATGTGTGCTGTTTGTATTGGTAGCATTCTGGCCATTGGGCGTTATTATAGCTCATTTTTTCGGGTATAGCTTTTCACTTTTCAGTTATTCATTCTTTTCAATCGTAACAGCAGTCGTTTCAGCAGCCGCGGCGGTAATTTCATTCTTTGCTGACCGTGAGCATATCAAAAAGGTATACTCTGTTTTTGCATCGATTGTGCCGATTATCCTTATAGCAAACTACTGTTCCAGCTTTGTAAAATGCAGTTCAGCTGATCATTTTACAATAGGGATTGCTATGATGATTGCGTTGCTTTTTGCAGTTATTCTCTCCTTACAGGTTGGAAAGCCCGTTGCGCTTAAAGCTGTTATTTTGGCGACATCGCTTGCTGTCGTAATACCAATTATAATAGTAAGCTATATTATGAGTGCTTTCTCTGGTTTTGGAGCAACAAATACAGTGGTGGAAACGATCCCATCTCCTGACGGTGAACGTTGGGTGGAGGTCGTTGATAATGATCAGGGCGCTCTCGGCGGGGCAACGGTGATAAGGGTCTGTGAGGATAAGGGTATAGATCTCTTTGTGTTCCAAGCCGAAAAGCTCCCCATAAAAATATATGAGGGAGAATGGCGGGAGTACGAGGATCTTGATATACGTTGGAAAGATGATGATTGCGTGTTGATCAATTCAAGAGAGTACAAAATAGATTAAAAATTTGTAGCCGGAGAGGGAAGCGGCAAAATAAGCAGTTGTAGTTTTAAAACATAATTTCACTGCAAACCCGTACGGGCGCACAAAGTGCGCCCGTATTTCCGAGAGGTAAGAGGATAAATGAAAAAAGCAAAATCTTTGATAGTTGCGGTTATATGCATAATTTTAATGTTAAATTCATGCGGACAAAAAAAGTTTGTAATACATTTGAAACGGAGCTGGGAGATACTTTTTGTCTTGAAGTATCTCTCAGAGGAAATCTACATGGAATGTATCCACGCTACTTAATATATGATGGCGACAAGGATATTAATAAGGAGAATGGATGCATATTATATGTGGACAGAACAATAGAAGGTTGCTTACCGAATAATCCCCAAAGCAACATTACAGCGGTTGGTTCATACGGTGATCACAACTATTATAAAATATTTGACACGCTTTTTTATAATATCAAGGGTGTTTATATGGATTTGATTCCTGAACATTTCGATGTGGAAGATTATGAATCTTACAAAAAAAGCCCACAGATTCCTGATTTCATTCTTTACCGTGTAAAGGCTATATCCGATCTAATGAAATCACAAAATTTTGATTATGTGTATAAATATGGCGAAACTTTAGCATATGATAAAGATCCCTATATGTATGAAATGCTTGTAAGATATGCAAGCGGAGACTTTTCTGATAATGAAAAACAGATAAATGCTGATTCAATCATTACCGAAGCTGATATGACAAGCTTTGCTCAGAATATGCTTGAAAAACACTATACGTGATACTATGAAAAAGAAAATTATAATTGCATTGATAATTATCGCAGTCGCTCTTGTTACGGCAATTGCTGCTGTTGTTATTGCCATCGGTACAAAGATGTATGATGAGTGGAAGAATACGAACCATGTAGAAAATATGTTTTGTCAAGAAAACGGGCTTGACGAAGATACTCAGAATAAGGTCTATATTCCCGAAAGAAGAGCAGACGAAGAAGAGTATTTTTCTTGGACAGATACCTTTGCCTTTGAAAAATTCGTTCTTAATGATGAAGAAAGTAAGGCTGCAGAAAGTATAATCAAAAAAAACGATGTATGGTATTGCCTCTCCGAAGCACAAGACAGTAAGGACATAGAATTCTTTGTCTCCCTTTTTGATTGGGAGGAGGTAGAGGCTGATATTGATTGGGATACCTGCATGATCGCGGCTTACGATCATAGAACGGAAGAATACTTAGAGACTGTTCATATTCTAAAAGGTGCACCGTGGGTGTCATATTTTGTCTATGACGCAGCATCGCAAACGTATTATTATCTTTATTATGATATGTGATCTTACAATTTTTCGTCGTATGGGAGCCGCTCCCGCCTATCTGCACGCGAATAAGAAAAAATTTTAATGGCTTTAGTGCTAAGCAAAAAGAAGAAGCGTATGAAAAAGAAGTGTTTCATTTTTTCTATAATCATATTAATGGTATCATTGCTTTTGTGCAGTTGTTCACTCGATTGGTGGTTAGGTGATGGCCGTGGTGATTGGACGGTCGATCTTTTTGAAGGATACGCTGTAAGCAAGATCAATTCCAGAGAAATAATACTCGTTCATAAAGATGATCCTGATGCCACCGGAGGATCTATTATTTTACCGGATTTTTTTGTAACAGCTTATCAGTTGCACAACCCCTACGTATGTATTGAAGGATTTTTCATGCAAGGAAGGTCGGCATCCGATGAGGAATTAAAAGCTATGGAATTAATCTATTATCTTTTAGATACCGATAGTGGAGAGTTGGTAGGTCCATTTGATTCTTATGATAGATTTAAAGAACACACCGACTCCTTATCAATAAAAATGAGTGAAGAATGGGTACGTACACAAAAGTAAAAAAAGCTATGAATAGCTTCCCTCGCTCAGGATGACAGTAGCCGCTCCCGCCTATCTGCACGCGAATAAGACTGAATTTTATGCACAAACGAACGCAAAGGATACACATTGTTGTAGGGACAGGCGTCCCCGACTGTCCGCTGATGGAAACGATATTCACAGCGAGGCGTTGCGTCTGTAGTTAGGACAGTCGAGGGCGCCTGTCCCTACAAAAAATCTAACGTTATGCCTACAAAATCTCGGTATTCTAAATTTTTCGCTATCGTGCTGATAAGCGGACGAGCAATGCTCGCCCCTACAGTATCCGCGTTATCAACATCAGATACCTATGATTTTAAATTGTTTGGCAAGAATGATGCAGGTGCTATAAAAAGAGCTATTAATAATTTGCTTGGTTATTATCCACAAACTTGGGGAGTATTAAAAGTTTATAAGTGGTCGATAAGTTTTACGATGGATTATTATTATTGACTTTAAATCAAAGGAGTTTAAGAATATGAGAATTAATAAGCTTTTTGTATTGATACTTTTGTCGTTTGCTATATCTTTATCATTATTAGGATGCTCATCCCACGATCCTGAACAAAAACAAATAAACGCAGAATATTCACTGGCTACCTTATATGGTGATGTAGCGTTAATCCATCACTTGAGTGATGGTGGCGATGAGATTATTGTATGTAAAGACTTTATCGCGTACGCGACTCTTAAGGATAATTTGTTTTTGTGTGAAAAAACTAGCACAAATACTCATTTGTTTTGGATTTACAATCTAAGTGATGGTTCTAATCATTGCTATGAATCTTATGATGCTTTAGCGGGGGGCGAACAAGCCGCTGATTTAATGTGGGACACCTTATGGGTTGAACCTTTTAACATACAAACGGAAACGGGCGATATTCTTGTGGGGTAAGACGGAACACAGGGGACGGTTCTGTGTGTTCTTGAAAATACCCAAATAACAATTTGAAGGGGAGTGCCTTGGTGCTCCCGCCACAGAGCGCGAACTAAAACTAATTTTCAACCGAGACGTTGTGTCTTGAACTATTAAACAACAGGAGTAAAAATGGCAGGTACAGCAACACATCTTGCAGTAGCAGATAAAATAACAGAAAAACTTTCGGAGGCCTCCTTTTTGAGCCTTCCCGAATTTTATTCGGGAAATATTGCTCCCGATGCGGTACATTCAAGAGCGGGTTATAAAAGAGAGTATAAAAAAGAGACCCATCTGACCGTGGGCCTTTCGGGCGCGGATTTTGTCCATCCCGAAAAACGTGCGATCTTTCATCAGCGCCTCAGAGAATACATAGAAAGGTATTATCGCAAGGGTGAGGCGGGGGCCGATCTTTATCTCGGATATATAACCCATCTTGTCACGGACGAATATTTTAATATTCATATCAGAACTCAGTTTTCAGAGAAAATGGCAAAGGAGGGGATAACCAACGAGGACCCCGAGTTTGCAAAGCGCATCCTTTCCGATATGGATAGGGTAGACCGAATTCTCATGATAAAATATCCCTTTGGGCGTGACGTGAGGGCGATCCTTGACGGCGTATGGGATTATGAGATACGCGATATGGTCACGGCGGGTGAGGTAAATGCAAGCAAGCGATGGGTGATAGATAAGCTGTTTTGCGAGAGCGAAGATATGACAGAGCCTGTTTATTACAGCTATGCAGAAGCTCTTTGTTTTATTGAGAGCACCGCAAACGCAATTATCGAAAGATTTACCTCCGGCGAGGAATTTCCCGTCTTGTTTTAAGTTTCCGTTATCAGCACGCGAGAAAACGAAATTTGATGCAGGAACAATAAATTACATCCATAACGTAGCGTAGGGGAGTGCCTTGGTGCTCCCGCCACAGAGCGCGAACCAAAACATAATTTGATGCACAAACGAACGCAAAGGATACACGTTGTTGTAGGGACAGGCGTCCCCGACTGTCCGCTGATGGAAACGATATTCACAGCGAGGTGTTGTGTCTGTAGTTAGGACAGTCGAGGACGCCTGTCCCTACAAAAAATCTAACGTTACGCCTACAAAATCTCGGTATTCTAAATTTTTCGCTATCGTTCTGATATGTGGAAAGTCGTGGACGCCTGTCCCTACAGAATAATCCAATAATAAAACTCCCTGTTATCCTTACGGACAACAGGGAGAATTTTTATAATTTGAAATTATGCGCTCTTCTTGTTTGTAATAGCCTTGATTGCAAAGAGAACTGCAACGGTCACTACTGCCATAACGGGGAGCACTATGTACCACTTTGTCACAAAGCCTGCGAAGATGTAGCCAACAAAGGAGATCGCCGCAACGGTGATCGCATAGGGAAGCTGAGTGGAAACGTGGTTGATGTGGTCGCAGCGAGCGCCTGCGCTTGACATGATAGTCGTGTCGGAGATGGGAGAGCAGTGGTCGCCGCAAACAGAACCTGCAAGGCAGGCAGACATACAAACGATGCCGAGAGGATCGCCGATGGGGAAGATAGCAAGAACGATGGGGATAAGGATACCGAAGGTGCCCCAGCTTGTACCCGTGGAGAATGCAATGAAGCAAGCTACGATGAATATGATAGCGGGGAGGAAGTTTGCAAGACCCTCAACGTTTGCAAGAGCCGCGCTGACGAATGCGTCAGAGTCGAGAAGGCCCGTCATATTCTTAAGGCTCGTTGCCAGTGTAAGAATGAGGATAGCGGGTACCATCGCGATAAAGCCCTTGGGGATGCACTCCATAGCCTCCTTGAAGGTAACGAGGCGGCGGCAAATGAAGTAGATAACCGTGAAGAGAAGAGCAACAAGACCGCCCCAGGGAAGACCTACGGTTGCATCAGTATTGGAGAATGCGTCAACAAATCCGAGAGATGCATCGTAGTTTGCAGAAGCGAATACCCATTCCTCGCCCATGCATCTGCCCACGTAGAAGAGGGAGAACACGCAGGTGATGATAAGGATGATGATGGGGAGAACAAGGTCGATGACCTTTGCCTTTGTTGTTGCGGGTGTATCGTCCTCGCCTGTCTCGGTTCCGCTTGTGAAGAGGTCGCCCTTTGCCGCATTAAGCTCGTGGAGCTTCATGGGGCCGTAGTCAAACTTCATAAGAGTGATGGCAATGATGAAAACGAAGGTGAGGAGAGAATAAAGGTTGAAGGGGATAGCCTGACAGAAGAGGGAGATACCCTGACCCTCGGGAGCATAGCCGGAAACTGCTGCTGCCCAGGAGGAGATGGGAGCGATCATACAAATGGGCGCCGCGGTAGCGTCGATAAGGTATGAAAGCTTTGCGCGGGAGATCTTGTTCTTGTCAGTCACGGGGCGCATTACGGCGCCGACCGTAAGGCAGTTGAAATAGTCGTCAATGAAGATAAGAACGCCAAAGCAGAAGGTTGCAATGGATGCGCCTACCTTTGTCTTTACGTGCTTTGCAGCCCAGTTACCGAAGGCTGCGCTGCCGCCTGCCTTATTGAGCAGGGCAACGACGATTCCGAGAAGAACGAGGAATGCAAAGATTCCGGCGCTTCCGGAAACTGCGCCGATGATACCGTCGGTTACAACGGAGTCAACTGTGTGGATAGGGTTGAATTTTGTTGCAAGGAGACCGCCCATAACGATACCGACGAAGAGGGAAGAATAAGCCTCTTTTGTAATGAGGGCGAGAGCAATAGCAACAACGGGGGGGAACAGGGACCAGAGAGTTCCAACGGGGCTCGTGATCTTACCGGTGAAGGCGCAAAGAACGCCGAAGGCGATAACGAAAGCCACGATAAGCAGATTTGTTATCAGCTTTTTGTTTTTCATATTGACCTCCATAATATAATTTTAGTGTAAAAGAAAGGACCGTGACGGCATCACGGTCCCAAATATCAAAAAGGGGTCCATGACAGCGCTCCACTTTCGTGACAGTACAATATATATTCTATATTGTCCCAAGCATCCTTTCGGAAACTTTCGGCGTCATCCCCTTTCGCTTGCGCTACTCTTGTCAGACGCACCTCTATCAGGTCTTTCTTTATTCATAACAGATGCTATGATAACATACCTTCGGAGCGTTGTCAATAATTTGTAACAATTTTATAAGAATCAATTAAAATTTGTCGATAAAGCGCAGAACCGCACGAACAGAGTTCTCTGCAGCTTTTGCGGCAAAGGTAGGATAATCGAGAACTGCGTCTCCGTCGCCTCCGTCGGAAATGGCGCGGATGATGCCGAAGGGAACGTCGTTCACGTAGCATACCTGACCGATAGCTCCGCCCTCCATCTCGCAGGCGGCGGCTGAGAAGGTCTCTTTGATATAGGCTCTCTTCTCCTCTGTTGCAACGAACTGGTCGCCTGTGGCAACGGTGCCGAGAACGCACTTAACACCTGCTGCCTCAACGCACTCGCAAAGAAGGCGGCTGATGCGGCTCGCCGCAGGAATATTTACTATATTGATGCCCGAAAGCAGGCCTACGGGGTCGCCCAGGGGGGAGGTGTCCATATCGTGCTGAACTACGCTGTCAGCAACCACAACGTCAAGGACAGAGAGCCCGTCCGCAAGTCCTCCTGCGACGCCCGTATTGATGATGCAAAGGGGGTTGAAGGTAAGGCACATAGTCTGGGCGCAGAGGGCGGCAAAAACCTTGCCAACGCCGCATTTTGCGCAAACCACGCGCTTGCCTCCGATAGTGCCGGAAACGTAGTCTATTCCGCTGATATTAACGGTCTCGGCATTGCAAAGCTTTTCCTTGATGCCGTCTATCTCTATCTGCATTGCGGCAATAATGCCGATGGGTCGCTCATTCTTCGTCATATTTGAGATCTGCCTTTCCCTGATTTTCTCTTTCAATAAGCGCCTCAAGGTAGCGGGCGCACTCTGCCTTTGCCGCCGCAAGGGAGAGCTCCTTATAGTTTCCGCATTCCTTGCGGGCCGCTCCGAACATCTCGCCCTCGTGGTCCACGGTCTTTTGGAGGATATCCTTAACAAGCTCGTAGGCCGCCTTGTGGTCGTCTCCCCTCATAAGAAGGTAAAAGCCCGTGCGGCAGCCCATAGGGCCGAAATAGATGACCTTATCGGAGAGGGCGGAGTTTCTTGCAAAGGTTGCCAGCATATGCTCAACGGAGTGCATTGTAAGGCTGTCCATATAGTCGCCTGAATTGGGGGTCCTCGTTCTCAGATCGTACGTCACAATATCTCCGTCGATACGGGAGATATACATACCGGGAACGATATAGTCGTGATCCACGTTAAAGCTTGTAATTCTGTTTATCTTTTCCATATGATCCCTTTTATAACATATCAATTCCGCCACAGCGGAATTGTACCGTAATTATTCATTATTCAATATTCATCATTCATTATTCATTAAAATTCTATCGGGAGAGCAGAGCTCTCCCGATATGTATTTTAGAACTTAATATCGCGAAGAATTCTCTTCTCAGCCTCGGGGCACCAGAGGCCGTTGTTTCTCTCGCAGATCTCTGCAAGGTCGCGGAAAAGCTCTGCGTTTTCGCCGCCCTTTTCAGCCTCAGCTCTAAAATCAGCAATAGCAGTAAGGGGAAGATCGATGTGAGTGTAGATAAGCTTCTTACCGCCGGGGATCTTGGGGAGGTTGAGAGTAGTCTCAGCGTCAGCATTAAGACCGCCGATGTGGGTGATCATGCCGGAGGGAGAGATCTTGCCCTCTTCCATAAGACGGAGGGACTCCTTCATATCCTCTGTGTTACCGCCGGACGTGCCAACGATATGAGTAGAAGCGTAGTGAACGTTATAGAAGTTGAACATTGCGGAGAACTGGGGGTTTGTGGGGCCTGCAAAGAAGTTGAGGCATCCGTCGCGTCCGAGAAGCGCGTCACCCTGCTCAACAACGGGCTTTACGGGAGCGAATACGAATACGTCGTCGTAGCCGTCCTGACCTGTAAGGCTCTTAAGGTACTCTGTTGTATTGCCCTTGAGAGCTGTGTTTACGTATACGAGCTCAACTCCGTGAGCCTTTGCATCCTCAACAGTGATAAGTGTCGCTGCTCTTTCAAGGCGAGCTGCGTCAACGTCGGTAACTACGAGAAGACGGGGAGCGCGTCCGCCGTGGATAGCGTAGTCGATAGCGCCGAGACCCATGGGGCCCGCACCTGCAAGGATAGCCATACAGCCGCCCTCAACAGTGCCCATCTTATGCTCGTATGAGCCGGGGGTGGTGTGATAGTTTGCGTGGAAGCCGCCAACGATGCAGCTCATAGCTTCGGAAAGGCTGCCGAGGTAGAATGCGTCGCCGCCGTAGGGAAGGAGGCAACCAAGCTCCATGACCTCGTTGGGGATGATAACGTACGTAGCGCCGCCGCCGATATCGTGATAGGAATATCCGGGCGCTGCAAGGCTGCCCTTATAGTTGATGGCGGGCTGGATGGAGAACTTGTCTCCTGCCTTGAACTGATTCTGCCATTTTGCGCCGACCTCAACGATCTCGCCGCAGAACTCGTGGCCGAGGATGATGGGGTTTTCTGCCACGTCATCGGGAACTCTCTTGTGAGCGGCGCCCTGAAGAGCCGCCTTATGGGAGGACATGCAGATGCTGTCGGAAATAACTCTTGCGAGGATCTCTGATTCCTTAATTTCGGGAAGCTCGAACTCCTCTGTTCTGATATCGTTAACGCCGTAAAGTCTGACTGCTCTTGTTTTCATACTGTCATTTGCTCCTTTTATTTTTATTAAAAAGATCTCTAAGCCTTTGCTTGTTGTTTCTTCTTGGTCTTTCCCACTCTTCTGCGGGGCGAACTGAGCCGTCGCAGATGACCACGGCCTGTCCCTCGGCGTATCCCTCGGGGAGCTTTAGGTTAAAGGGCTCCGTTCCGTCGTCGGGAATAAGAGTGGCAATTCCTTCTTCAATTCGGTCGATGACCGCGGTATATTTTTCCATTGTCAATAGCGGGGCTTCTCGATAAAGCCGATCTTGCGGCGGACCTTGGACATAGTTCTGAGAGAGTCGTGGTGAGCTTCAGCGGCACCGCGGAGCATAACCTCCTCAAGATACTTCTTATCCTGAACGAGGCGCTTGAACTCTGCCTGAACGGGAGCGAGAGAGTCTGCGCAGGCCTCGCCTACTGCAAGCTTGAACTCGCCGTAGCCGCGTCCGTCAAACTCGCGCTC
This sequence comes from Candidatus Avispirillum sp., assembly GCA_045545335.1. Classification (GTDB taxonomy): domain Bacteria; phylum Bacillota; class Clostridia; order Oscillospirales; family CAG-272; genus Avispirillum. The sequence continues at coordinate 21,461 of JAZQAS010000016.1, forward strand.
TATCTCCTCAAAGGTCTTGCCTGTAAATGCGCCGTAGATGGACATAAGGTTGATGATACCGTCCTTGCCCTCGCGAGCGCAGATCTCGGTCTCGGAGTCGGTAACGGCTCTTTTGAATTTCTTGATAATAACGTCGCGCTCGTCGAGAATACGAACGGTGGCGTTTTCGTTTTCATCGGACTTGGACATCTTCTTCGTAGGCTCTGCAAGGCTCATGATGCGGGCCGCGGGAGTCTTATTGATGAAGGGCTCGGGAACGATGAAGGTGTCGCCGTAGACCTGATTGAAGCGTGCCGCAACGTCGCGGGCAAGCTCAAGGTGCTGCTTCTGGTCGTGACCTACGGGAACCATCTCCGTCTGATAGAGGAGGATATCCGCCGCCATAAGGGCAGGGTAGGTGAAGAGACCTGCGTTGATGTTATCCTCGTTTTTGCGGCTTTTATCCTTGAACTGAGTCATTCTGGAGAGCTCGCCGAACATGGTGTAGCAGTCAAGGATCCAGCCAAGCTCTGCGTGGCCTGAAACGTGGCTCTGAACGAAAAGAACGTTCTTTTCGGGGTCAAGGCCTGCGGCGATGTAGAGGGCAAGAGTCTCGTAAGTTCTTCTTCTAAGCTCGGCGGGGTTCTGGCGAACGGTGATGGCGTGCTCGTCAACTACGCAGTAGTAGCAACGGTATTCCTCAGAAAATTCCTTGAAATTCTTGAGCGCTCCCAGATAGTTACCGATGGTAAGCTGACCCGAAGGCTGAATTCCTGAAAATACAACTTTTTTATCCTTGTACATTTGAAAAAACCTCTTTGGTGGAAAAAACTAATTCTCATCTTATTATATTATAATAATTCTCCCCCGTCAAGGACTTCTGAGTTTAATATTTTTTTATCTGATAATTATCAGCCTTTCTGTGAGGATAAGGCTTGCGAAACCGTAGACTAACTGTGTGCTCCCGATATCAGCACGCGAACCAAAATGAAATTTGATGCACAAACGAACGGAAAAGATACACGCTGTTGTAGGGACAGGCGTCCCCGACTGTCCTAATTACAGACGTAACGCCTTGCGAAAAATATCGTTTCTGTAGACGGGTCGTCGTAGGGGTTCCCCGAAAGGGAACTCGTGAGCTTTTTCGGGTTCCCGTCGTGAGCTCGCCCCAAAGGATCCAATCTTAATACCGCCACACGTCCGCAAAACGCAAAAAACAAGACCACCGAGAAATTCGGTGGTCTTGTGATATGTAAGATTTGGAATTACTTAGAGAGTCTTCTCTTTCTTACGATAACAACTGCTGCCATACCGAGGAGAGCTACTGCTGCGAGAGCTGCAACTACCATAGCGTTATCGCCGGTTACGGGAGAGCCGTTATTTGTGTTATTATCTGCGCCTGCGTTATCGCCTGCACCTGTGTTGTCGCCTGTGCCTGTGCCTGCGCCTGTGTTACCCTCAAGGTAGTAGCAAGCGAACATCCACTCGTCGCCGTCAACGCCGCCGATCCAGCCCTCTTCGCCGTACCAGCCAAGGCTTCCACCGGCCTTTGAGAATACCTCGATGAGGTCAGCTGTGAGAGGATAGAGAGATGTGTTCTCATCCATGCAAGCAATGTAGTCGAGCATAGCAACTGTGTAGTCGATGATCTTAACTACCTCGCCGTTTTCCTTAATGAGCTGCTTGAGCTGGCCGTAGCCGTTTGCCTGAACGAGAGACATAAGAACGTCGTCAAGGTTAGCGTAGAGGATGGGGCCGTCAGCAGAATTGAGGTGATAGAAGCCGTCCTCACCGAGAACTGCCTCGTCCTTCTTGCCGTCGAAGGTATCAACGTAGAGAAGAGACTCAGCGTTGCCCTCGAATACGAATGCCTCGGGAGTTACGGTGTTCTCGTAGTACTCGCGGGGGATCTCCTTGATCTCAACCTCTTCGAAGTCAACCGTGATGGTTGCAACGTTCGTATCGGGAAGAGCTGCTACCCAGATAGACTGGCCAATGCTTGTGCAGGTCCACTCAAAGGTGTTTTCTGCAACTACGCCATTGGAGATAGCCTCTGTGCTTGTGCCGGCTGTGATCCACATACCGTTGTTACTAACGAGACCGATAAGAGAGTCTGTGGAGGAGAAGGTGTACTTGCCTTCCTCAGAGGGCTCGAAAGCGTATACAGTGTAGGGATAGAGGTTGCTTGCAGCATAGGAGTCGGTTCCAACTGCGAGAAGAAGATCGGAGAGCTCCCAGTTAACGTCGAGAGGCTCGTCGCCGCCGATGTCATCACCGCCGCCGATATCGCCGCCGCCCTCGTCGCCGCCTTCGTCGCCTGTTTCACCTGCAACGAAGGAGAGAGTCCAGTCGATGTTGCCTGCAGGGTTCATACCTGCGGGATCGTATGTGTTTACCATAACGGTAAGGATGTCGCCTGCCTGAACGTTGATGCTCTCGCTCTTAACGACGGGATCGTCGTCGCTCCAGTGAGTATCGCCGTAAACGTAGGAGCCGTCAGCCATTTCGCCGTTTACGCAGTATGTCCAATTGTCAGCGGTGTTCATTGTGATGGTTGCAACGCCCTCCTCGGGAGCTGTCCACTTGTAGTTGTAGCCGCTGAAGTTTCCTGCCTCAAGGCTTGCGGAGTGATCGCCTGCGGTGATCTCCTCAGGGCAATCCCAGGAGCCAACTGCAGAGAAGGAAACGTTGATGCCTACCATACCTGCGGGATTTGCCCACTTATTGGCAGGATCGTATGTTGCTGTAAAGATCTGAAGCTCGTCGCCTGCAGCAACCTTTACAGTATCGTAGAATACGGGCTCCTCTTCATCGCTTAAGTGGTTGTCGCCGTATCTGTAGGAGGTGAGGTTGTTTACGAAGTACATCCAGCCAATGGAGTTGTATTCCTCGTCGTATGCGTAGATGCTGACGGAGATAACGCCGTCTGCGGGAGCGATGAGCTTATAGAAGTAGCCCTGGTTGCCTGCAGCAAGGTCCTGCTCTGCCATAGCGCCGAGATTGCCGAAGAAGTCCTTTGCTAAAACGAGCTCCTCGGGGTTGTCGATGGTGCCGCCTGCAACAGCGCCGCTGCCTGCCTCAAGCATAATGCGAACTGTGATAGCCTCTGCTGTGGGGTTAACGATGTTGAAGTAATCAGCGCCGTCAACCATTGTGAATACCATAGTGCCGTCTGCCTCGGGAGCGATGGGCATTCTGCAGTAGTAGACTGTGTAGTCTGCGCTTGTAGAATGGCCGATGGTAAGTGTAGAGTTGTTAGCGTCATCTACAGCTACGTAAGCGTCGCCCTCTGCGGGGATTGTTACAGCAACGGGAGTCATAGCGCCCGCCTGTACCTGATAAGGATTCTCATATGTGCCAAGCTCAGCCTCAGCGAAAACTGCAACGGAGGCAGTTGTGCAGAGCATTGCAAGCACCATGAGTATGCTCAATACCTTTTTCATGATTTTCTCCTTGGTGTATATTTAATTGCAAAATACAATTATACGGGTTATTTTAGCACATTACCGAAGAAAGTGCAACAGCAATTTGAATTTATATTAAATAAATTTTCCTACCCACGTAAGATTAAGGGCAGGTCTGTTGTTTCTTCTGTCGGGCTTTGCGCCGATATTGATGATAAGCTCGTCTCCCGCATTCACCTCAAGCTCGATATACTTGCCCTGAGCATCGGAGAGAAGATCACCCTCGCTGGTTCTCTGAGCGGAGTTGCGGTTGTTTGTAACAACGAAGATGTAGTCTGCGGAATTTGCAGTTACGTAGAAGCGGAGCTTGCCTGTCTGCTGAGCGTTGTACTTATAGAAGTATCCGTCCTCGTCTCCGGCATAGAGAGAAAGATTAACGGAGGATCCCATAGCAGAGAGCTTCATAGGATTTGCCTGTGAGCCTGTAAGGCTTGTGAAAACAAGGGTGAAGGAAGCCGCTGCACCCGTGTTACCGATCTCAAGAGTGATGAAATCGCTTGCAAGAGCGTTGGGAGCAACAAAGGCAACAACGCCGTTCTGAGCGTTATAGCGAGTGCCGTTGCAAACAACGTAAGCGGATGCGCTGTTGATAGTAACGTACATACCGCCGATACGCTGGATGCTGTAGTAAAGAGACTTGCCCTGAGGAATGGTAACAGTCTTTACAGACATACTGCCGGTTCCCACAGTGGGGATCTCGAGATAGGGGTTATCCTTAGAGCCCTGACCGAGGATCTCCTCTCCTGAGGGATTTGTAACGGCCTGAGTCTGCTGCTGAGTCTGAACGGGGGGCTTCTGTGTCTGAACGGGGGTTGTGGTAACGGCGGTAGTATCCTCTCCGGTAGTCTCAGCCTCGGTGGTCTCGGCATCAGTCGTTTCAGCCTCGGTGGTGTCCTCAGCCGTGGTATCCTCAGCCGTAGTATCCTTTTCTGTTTCCTTATCAGCCTTAGTGGTTACTTTATCAGTGGTGTCCTCGTTATCCTTTCCTCCGCCGCAAGCACAGAGGCTGAATACTGTGCAAAGGATGAGGAGAAGCGCGAGAATTCTTGTAAGGTTCTTCATATCAGCCTACCTTTGAGATCTCAAGGGTATACTCTGTGGCGCCGCTCTCGAGATATATCTCGGCTTCGCCCGTATACTCATAGCCCTCGGGGCAGGACATAACGGAGAGCTTGTATCCGTCTGTGATCTCAATATTAAACGTTGCTTCACCCTTATCGTCGGTTCTTGCGGGAACGCAGGCGTCCTTGCATACCTGAACCATAACGCCGGGAACTGCGTTGCCGTCGCCATCAACCACGCTGACCTTAAAGGAGGCCTTTGTAGCTTCTGTTGTATCGGCCTCGGTGGTAGTAGCTTCCGTTGTGTCGGCAACAGTAGTATCTTCTGTGTTGTTTGTGCCGCAAGCGCAAAGGCCGAGAATAGCGCAGCCTACAAGCATAACGGCGAGAATGAGCTTTAAATTCTTCATACTGTTGTTCCTTTCTTTTATTGTGTTTCTATATCGCTGATTGAGCTTAGCGTTGTCTGAACGTAATCCTCGGAGGAGAAAAATTCGAATATCTTTTCAAATTCTCCCTCTTTTGTGATACTTCCCTTATGGATCATGGCGACGGTGCCGTAGCGGTCGATGACTACTGTGGTGGGGTATGCCGTCAGAAGCATTGCTCTTTCCCATTCGGGCTCGCCCACCGCCATAGGGAAGGTGAGCTCGTTGTCTTTGGCAAATGCAGAAATGCTATCATCCGTTGCGTCAACGGGGTTTATTGCAATGAGAGCAATATCCTCGCTGTATTTCTTGTAAGCATTTTCAAGATAGGGAAACTCCATCTTGCAGGGGCCGCAATTTATGAACCAGAAGTTTAATACAACTGTATTTTTTGTTTTGAGAAGCTCTGAGAGCTTGTGGGTCCTTCCCTCGCTGTCCGTGATCTCAAAATCAAGATAGGTATCTCCGAGAGAAAAGGTGGTATCCGAGAGGCTCTCTTTGGGGAGAAGCTTGTTCTCAAGGGAGATGGTGAAGTCTCTTTCCTCGATAAGGTAGTATTCCTTAGCGGAGTAGCCCTTCACCTCATCCTTGAGAACGACGCAGTAGCCGTCGCTCTCAGGTGCCGTAAAGGAGACAGAGCCGTTTTCGTCAGTAGTAGAGGCCCAGATAAGCTTTTCAAGGCTTTTGTCCTCATATACGTTCAAAACGATGCCCTCAAGGGGAAGGCCGCCCTTGCTTTTTAAAGCTACTGTGTAGTTGATATTTTCATCTTCAGTGCTGCCCGTGCAGCTCGTAAGTATAATAGCAAGGGACAGGAAAATGAAAACGAGATGCTTTGTGCTGAACTTATTCATATATTAATTCTCAGCCTTCGTAGCAGCACATAAGGAGCCAGGCTATTTCGGTATTGATCGTGGTATCGTTATTTCCGTCCATATCCTTGAAGATATAGCCGTGGCCGTCTATATCCCACCAGCCTGCGTGGTCGCCGTGCTGCTGGATAATATATTTCAGGTCTTCTGTAAGGGGATAAACGCCTGTGTTTTCATCAGCGCATTCGATATACTTGGAAACGCAGTCCGTATAGTTTTCGCGCTTTACGAAATGCTCGTAATCCTTGGTTTCTCCGTCATAGAAATACTTTAGAATACCCTGCTTTTGGATAATGGTACCGAAGCAGGCGATATAGTCGCAATCCTCGGTAAGACGAACGAATACAAGAGGACCGTCCTCGCTTCCCAGGTGGTAGAACTCATCCTTTTCGTTATAAACCAGCTTGTATTTGTCGGTAGCGGCTGTAAGATCAAACTCCCGGAGCTCGGTTCCCTCGGGAAGAATATAGATATCCATTTCGTGGGTAGCCTTGTATATCTCCCAAGGCTCATCCTCTATGGTCTTCTTGGGGTCTCCGAGACGGTTGATGGCAAGAACTGTGTTTTCTGTTTTGTCATCCTTCGAGTCAATACCGATAACGTAGGTTACCGTACCACCTGCACCGGAGCCGATCATATCAGCTCTGACGGTGATGGTAAAGGTATTATCCTTGATCTCGGCAGTATTCTGAGTCTGAACGAAGTGAGGTGCTCCGTAATAGCCGATCTCAACATTGGCACCGTCCTTAACGGAGAACTCATATTCACCTGCCTGAGTGGGAGTGAAGAGAAAATAGGTTCTTGCGTTCTTTTCGAGAGTAACGTAGGAGCAGCCAACGGATACGGAGCAAACGTCGTGCTCAGCACCTTCAGCGTAAAGAACGGTGGTCTCGCCAACAGGAACGTTAGCAAGGATAACGTCCACTTCGGTTTCCTTTGCAGTCACCTTAGCGCCGCCGGTGTAGTGATAAGCATCTGCATTGTCTGTAAAGCTGAGCTCAACGTCGTAGTTGCCCTTAGCAAGAGTTTTTTCAACTACGCCCTTATCGTTAACAGCCTGCATTGCGGTCTTCTCACCGTTTTGCATAAACTGAACGACTATACCGGTGGTGTAAGGATTGCCGAGGGCATCCTTAACGGTTACCTTGTATGTTGCCTCGCCTCCTGCAGAGCAGGAAGCGAGGAGCATTGAGCTCAGAAGAAGAGTGGATGCAAGAATAAAAGTGAAAAGTTTTTTCATAATTATGACCTCGATCCTTAAAAATTATTTTCCGAGGTAGTCGTAGTAATAGCAGAGCTTCAGCCAAGAATTTTCAACATCGTCAAACGTGTATTTGTCCATAAGCTCCTGAAGGATCTCTGCAAGTCGTTCGTCAACGACTACGCAGCCCTCAGTTTCGCTGCCTGCCTTTTCGATCTTATCCACGTAAGCCTTGATATCGTCGGTAAGGTCGGGGCCCTTGCCGTGGTAGCGACCGTCAAAAATGTCGTCTATCTGATAGAGCTCGCAGTTGGCGTCATATTCCTCGCCCCAGAGCTTTTTAAGATATTCTTTAGTCTTTTCAACGTCGCCGTCGTTCTGCTTAAGGTATGAAAGAATCTCTCCATCTGTTTCAGACTTTGAGAAGTCGAAGCCGCCCATCTGGATCATTTCGAGGATAGACTGGCTGAATACGGGTGTAAGTCCTGTGAAGTCGCAGTAGATAAGGCTTCCGTCCTCGGAGTAGTACTTGCCGTCCTTGAGAACGGGAGTGATACCGCCTGTGATGATATCGTAGATCTGCTCGCCCGTAGCGTCGGAGTCATAGGTAAAGTAACCGGGGGCGCAGAGGCGGAAGAGATCGAAGGTAGCTCCGATATACTCCACGTCATAGTAAATATAGCCGGTTGCGTATACGTCCCAGAAGGCCATATTGATATAATATGCCTTGCCTGCTTCCATATAGTAGACCATAGAGCAGTTCTTATCGTCAGCATACATTCTCTCGTCGTGCTCGTAGGTGTATACGACCTTGCCGTTGCCGTCAAAGATCCACGCCTCTATACCGTCCTGATAATCGCTCTTGGAGGTGAAGCGGTAAACGCCGGACTGTGCGGGAACGAACTTTGCGAACGTACCTCTGGGGATGATAGCGCGGTCATAGTAGAAGTAGTTTGTGGAGATATCCTTGCCAAGTGTTGCGGTATAAGCAGAGAATGTGGCAAGTCCCTTGATGGGGTCCTCAAGCTGCTTTCCGGAGGGGCCGTATGACTGGAAGTACTTACACATCTTGAGCCACTCGTTGGGGTCGTCGTCAAAGCCTGCAACCTCAGCTACCTGCTTGAGCATTTCACCCAGCTCGCGGTTAACGGTGCATACGCCGTTAAGTGTAGAGTTGGAGGCGTAGGAGAAATACTCAACCATTCCGAGGCCGCCGTCCTCTTTCTTATTATAAAGGCTCACACCGTCCTTATCTGCATCTCCGTTGTAGACCATATTCTGAACGTAGTCCTCTTCGCTGAAGGGAGTATAGTTCAAGAAGTCTGCAAGAAGAAGGGGACCGTCAGCGCTGCCGACGTGATAGTAGCCGTCAGCTTCATTGAATACTACATCAACGTACTTATATGTTTCGCCGTCGTCATCTGTGGTTGCCGCATATCTGGGAAGGTATGTGTCCACGTCGATATCCTTGGCATCAACTACGCGCATATTGTCTATATATACGGTGTCGTCACCTGCGGCGCCGTCGGAGTCCTTAAGGAAACAGAGAGCAACCTCGTAGGTGCCGTCCTTATCTGCAACGAGAGGATAGCAGGATTTCCACGCTTCCTTTTCGTCAAAGCCTGAGATAGTGAACACGTCCTCGTCGTCTACGATAACGTAGAGAATATCGCAAAGACGCTCAGAGGAGATAAGGTAGTCAAAGCCGAGGGCCTGACCTGCCTTGAGGGTAACGTGTGCATACATGATGGTATAGGAGTCGTCAATACCCTTATTGGAGGATGCGATGCATTCCTGACCCAGCTTTTCAGCCTTGATGAAGGGCCAGATATACTCAGCGTTTTCGTCCTCTGTTTCGGGACGGTATGTAACTTCTATGTTACCCTTGTTGATCACCTGAGCGATCTCCTCGCTTGCAGGCATTTCAACATTGGGCTTGATCTGTGTCACGAGATCGCCGACGCTCTGGCAGATCTTCTGCTCATAGTCGTCTGCGGTGAAGTGGTCAAATGCACATACCCAAGGTCTCTTGCTGACGATAGCGCCTGCCTCAACAAGGCAGATAACGCCGTACCGGTCAACGAAAACGCTGGTGGGGTATCCGGAGATACCGAAGGTCTGAGACCAGGAGGAGGGGCAGGATGCCATAGGGAAGGAGTAGCCGTACTGGTTCTTGAAGCTCTCAACGGCGTTAGTGTCGTCAAGGGGGTCAAGAGCGATGATAGCTACGTCGTCGCCGTAATCCTTGAGAACCTCATCCATAAGAGGGAACTCCTCAAGGCACCAGGTGCAGGTCGTGTACCAGAAGTTGAGAACGACCAGCTTCTTTTCCTTGAGCACCTCGGAGAGGGTGATCTCGCTTCCGTCGGAAGCCATTACGGTGAAGTCGTACATAACGTCTCCTGCCGCGAGAGTTGCGGTGGAGAGGTCCTCGTCTGTGATAAGGGAGGACTTGAGAGTGATCTTAGCCGCATCGCCGTCAAAGGCGTAGCTCTTCTTAACGTCGTAGCCCTTGGCAACGCCGGAGAGCACGATAGCGTACTTATCGCTCTTAGCAAGCTTGAAGCTTACCTTACCATCGCTGTCGGTCTTGGCATAGTCTGCCATTTCGCCGAGGGAGTCGTCGGTATAAACGTAAACGTCGATACCCTCAAGGGCCATACCGCCCTTGGTCTTAACGGTAACCGCGTACTCAGTCTTATCGCCGGAAGCGCCGGCGTCGCCGTCGCCGTCTCCGTCTCCGGAGGCAAGGCCCTTGATGAGGGCGATACCGCCGAATACTGCGCCTGCAATAAGGAGTAGACCGAGAACGCATGCGATTATGATGATGGGGAGCTTCTTTACTTTCTTTTTGGGCTCTTCGGGAGCCTTGGGAGCCTTAGGGGGCTCTGCTTCTGTTGCGGGCGCATCCTCTGCGGGTTTTTCAGCCTCGGGAGCGGGAGCGTCAGAAGCATTCGCAGTAGCCTCTGTCTTCTCCTCTGCGGGAGGGGTAACAGTATCTTCTGCGGAGTTTACATCTTTTTCTTTTTCCATTTTTTCTCCGTTCTAATAGCCTTATGCTATCAAAGCTTGCGTGAAGGCGGTTCTAAGGAGCCTTCACGCAAACCTCCTTAGATTTACATTTGTTTTGAAAGGGGGGATCACAAAAGCCAGAAAACGATAGTGAGTATAAGGTAGATGACCACGAGAAGTCCGATGACCGCAAGCATAGGCAAGAGCATCATACGAACGGCGCCCCAATATGTTTTCCATATATCGCCAAAGCTTGATGAGGTGCCTTTTTTTGCCCAGGAGAAGCGATCGTGAACGCCTGACATATCGGCGATGGTGCGTCCGTCGTCAATATACCTGATCTTTTCCTTTTTCTGTTTTTGCTGTTTCTTTTTACTCATTGAAATTCACCCTTTGGAAAGTGTCAGTCAAGGAGATGGCATGCGGCACAGTGACCGTTACCGTAGTCCTTATATTCGGGAGCCTTTTCCTTGCAGATATCCGTTGCGTGGGGGCAGCGGGTATGGAAGCGGCAGCCCTTGGGGGGATTAGCGGGGGAGGGGATATCTCCCTTGAGGATGATCCTGTTCATCTTAACGTCGGGATCGGGATGGG
>JAZQAS010000017.1:0-13734 GCA_045545335.1 Candidatus Avispirillum sp.
CCGTAAGGCTTCAATATCACTTTCGCAAAGCGAAAATATCACGCTGACTTTAGTCAGCATATCACTTAACAGACAAAAGAAAGAGAAGACTCGCTGAAAAACGAATCTTCTCTTTTCTGCTGCTCTGTGGGTTTGGGCTACTGCCCAACTGAATTTGTGCATACAAATGCGATGCTGGTTCTCAACAAGATTTGAAATAATTTTCAAATTATCCGTTATGGATAACACGCATTACCGGTGCGGCTTTTGTATCAATATTCCTTTTTTGCTTTGATGAGTGCACGAAGATAGGCAAACGCCTTATCTTCTCCCTCGTCGCGGAGCATAATAAGAAGCTTTTCCAATAGTTCGTGTGTTTCAGGGTGGATAAATCTGTTTGCCTTGCCCTTTATGAAATAATCGTAAGGGTCTGAGCTTTTATAATCCCCACCCCTGTATATCTTACTTGCCGCCACTCTGTCGCAAAACATTTCCGCAACGTAGCGCAGGGGCATCTTTACGGGAACTACGCCGTGCTTCGTTGCATCGTAATCCGTCCAATACTCAAAGTGATGGCGGTTTCTGCCCTTATGATGGAGCCAGGCATCGGAATATCCCTTCTCCGTTCTTTCTCCTACGTTGGGGCTTCGCGTTCCATCATAGTATTTCGCTCCGTTCCAGAACTCTACGGGGGAATATTTAGTCATATCGTGAAAAAGGCCCTGCCACGCGATCCCTGCCTTTTTACAATGAGCTATGACCTTATTGCGATGCTTTGTTACCGTTATAAAATGCTTTATGGGATGTAGGGCCATTTCTTCTATCCTTTCCTCATTTTTATGCCGTTATGCTGACGCCCGTCAGGGAAAACAGCCACAGTACAAGGGGAATGGTCAGGGCTGAAAGTATGGTTGAAACTGCAAAGGTCTGGGATGCGAGGACCGTATCGCCGCCGTATCGGTGGGCAAACATAGTCGTTATTACCGCGCTTGGGCACGACGTTGCTATAAGCACTATCGTCAGAATAGAATGGGGCGCCCCTGCAAAGGATGCGCAAAACAGAACGGCAGCGCAAGCAAGGGGAATGATGAGAAGGCGCATTGCCGAGAGAAAATACATTCTCAAGCTCGTTAGGCACTTGACTATATTAGTTCCTGCAAGGGTAGCTCCCGCAATGAGCATTGCAAGAGGCGTATTCATCTCGCCTATGGCGTTTATGGGCTCATACAGCAGCGCAGGCAGCTTTATGCGGGCAAAGAAGCACACTATACCAAGCACGACTGCGATTACCGCAGGGGTGCACAGGTTTTTAAGCGTTTGCCTAAATGACGTCTTGCCCGTCATGAGAGACACGCCGAGAGTCCACGTCAGCACGTAGAACACGGCTATATACATCGTCAGGAATATGACTCCGTCGTTTCCGTAGATGCTCTGCACAAGGGGGATGCCCACGTATCCGCAATTTGAAAAGATAAGGGCCATACGCTCCACTGCTCTGCCGTCTCTCTTCTTACCCGTTACGGCAAAGGAGATGCCTATCTGCACTATATAGGAAACTACGGTGAGTCCGAGGGCCCAGACAAGATTTTTGGCAATTGCAGAGGAATACTCCCTCTGATAAGATACAAAGGTGAGCAGAGGGCTTACGAGGAGGAGGGAAAGATTTGAGAGAACCTTATTTCCGTCATCCGTTATTATCCTCAGCTTGCCGAGAAGAAATCCGATCGCCATCATTATGAACATGACGGCGATCTTATTTACTATTACTATCATTTATTACCTTTATGCTATTTCTATCATATAAAGCTTTTTGCTTTCTCCCTCAAAGGAGATATGTCCGTTTGAACAAAGGCTTGCGCTTGCGACGGTATTGCCATTTTCATCCTTTACGGTATATGCAAAGCTCTCGCCCTTCATAAAGTCGCAAAGGTCAAGGCAAAGCTTACTCTCTCCGTCCGTATTCTTATAAGCGATGAGAAGGAGCTTATTTTCCTCTTCCTTAAGATAGCCCGTGACGCGGCAATCGGAGTCCTCGCTGAGGGGACAGTCGGATACCATAACGCCGTCTGTAAAATAATCAAGATATGCCTTTCTGAGAGCGGCGCAGGTCTTGACAGCCTCGGAGAACTCGGGATACTCTGCAATGAGAGCGCCGCCGTTATACTCCTCAGGATGGGAGGGGTATACGTTCATCATAAGGTTATCCATAAAGATGAGCTTTACGTACTCGGGGGTGGAGTCTACGTTCATATTGGGACGCAGGGTGCGGATCATATACATATAGGGTCTGTAATCCCTCTTCTCTGACCAATAGATCCAGTTCCAGGTAAAGTCGGTATTATCTATATCAGACTCATAATAGAGCGTGCACTCGCTTGAGAATGCGGTGCCGGGGTACATCGCCTCTGTCTCAAGGCGATACTCGTTTATGATATCGCGAATAGAGTCGTTGCGGTCGTCGCCGAGGACGTACTGGTCCCAGCAGATATCGGGACAGCCTGCCTCATCGCGAAGGAAGCGAAGGCCCTTTCTTATCTCATCCTTCCACTGCTCGTTTGAATGATCGTGCATCTGGAAGCAGCCCCATCTGTCGCAATAGGGAGCGGCAAACATGGGGATAGCCTCGGGGGTCTCGGCCCAGGAGCCGCTTCTCTTCTCTATTCCGAGGAAGCGAGCCGTTTCCTCCCAAGCGGAAATCCAGGAAACAAGGGGAGTGATGGTCACGCCCTTAGCTCTTATCTTATCTGCGTTCTTCTTCCAATTTTCAAATCCGCCCCACTCCTTATAGAAGCGATGCTCGCCGAAGGGGAGGTTCCAGTTGAACTGACCCCACACGTTAAGGTCGGAGAGGCCGTGAGCGAGCATATCGTCTGCGATGGTTTCAAAATCGTCGTACTTCCAGGAATAGTCGGTGGGGTGCTTGGAATATCCGTTTGACATAAAGATAGTTCTGAAGCCAAGCATCTCCTTGACGCGCTTGGGCACGGGAACTACTCTCTTCTGATTTTCAAGCACGTACTGACGGTAGGGCTCCGCTCCGCGGATCCAGTCGCCGCGGTGAGGAGTGATAACGTACTCACCTGAGTCGTATTCCTCTCCGGGGCCCACCTTGACCGTATGCACGGAGGCAAGGCGAAGCTTATTTACCTTATTGTCAAGCTTTATCCAGAGCTGCTCGTCATAGCCCATATTATTATTGCTGTCAGGTCCCCAGCCCCAATGCCTTCTGTACATTGAGAAGCCGCCCTTACGGCTGCCCATATCGTACCAGCGGCCGATGAAGGCTCTCTGCTGAAGTCCGCCCGCTCTCATAAAGATGCCTGCGGTTGTAGGAGTCCACGCAAAGAAGGTCTCGCGGCTCTTTGCCGTATTCTTGAGCTGCTCAAAGGGCTTCATTGCGCCGCCCATCATTGTGAGCTTATCTTTCTGCTCGCTATCGGTGGGGACGATGCCGTTCATATCGGGGAAAAGGATCTGAGGGATCTCAGCCTTTGAATTATTCTTAACGCAAAGACGCATTGAAACGGACTTGCCGTCGCTGAGGGCCTTCAGGGTGACCTTTGCGTAGATGCCGCCCTCGTATTCCTCTACACCGTCGCAGGGCATAGTATAGGGAACGCTTTCATAAACGATCTCAAGGCTGTCCTCCCCCTCTGTGAAGCGGGGAGCGCACTTGCCGTAAAGCGCCGTGGGATTAGCTCTCTGGATATCATACTCAAGATGCACGGGCCAGGAAATATCGAAAAGGCCCTTGCCGCCCTCCATTATGGGGGAAACGCCGGGCACCTCAAGAGAAAGGAGCGCACCGGTCTCGCTGTCGAAGGTATAATTTGTTCCGTTCAGTATGTAGGTTTTTTTCATAGCGACCACCTTATGATTTTTATACATATTAATTTTACCAATTTTTCTCTGTTTTATCAATAGGTAGCAGGATTTTATTTTCTCTTTTCACTTTTTAATTACGTATTCCAAAAGGAAAAACTACATAAAATATCGTATCATAAGCAAAGGAATGGTATTTTTATGACATACAACGATCAGCTTTATTCAACCCAGAGGGTCTCGGTGGTCATCCCCGTTTTTACTCCCCAATCCTCAGACAGACGCGAGGAGGAGAACACACGGAGAATGAACGATTTTTACACAGAGCTGAAAAAGGCGGTCACCCTCTACACGGAAAACCCCGATTTTCCAAAAAACGGAAAATATTTCCTAAGAAGCACGGTCACCTGCGAGGAGGACAGATTTAAGATAAACACGGTGATGCGCCTGAGAGAGCGGGGAGCCACCGTGCGAAAAAAGGAGATGCTCCACGTTTGGGAGGACGGGGTGATAATAGAAACGGACAGGCGCGAGTCTGTCATCCCGAAGGAAAACGCATTTCGCGCCCGATGGATATCCGCAAGGTTTAAAAGAAAATAAAAAGTCTGCAAAAAAGGAAAGGGGCTGTCGCAAAATGCGACAGCCTTTATTCTTCAAATTTTGGCTTGAGGGGAAGATTGCAGTAGTTTTGTTGTAGGGGAGGATATCATCCTCCCGCATATTTGCACACGAAGCAAAACGAAATTCTGTACGTAAATGAGCGAAAAAGATACACATTGATGTAGGGGTCGACGTCCTCGACGGGAACCCCCAAAAGCTCACGAGTTCCCTTTCGGGGAACCCCTACGACGACCCGATTATCAGCACACGAACCAAAACGAAATTTGATACACAAACGGAAAAAAAGCATATACGAAATGTAGGGACAGGCGTCCTCGACTGTCCGCGAACAGAAACGATATGCAGATACATTACTTGATAAACAACGCGTGCAATTCAGCGACTATCCGTTCCTTGCGAGGGGAGAAAAGTGTTTTAGTTGCCTTTTTGACTATCAAGTTTCGTCTTTTATAAATGGTTTCGCTATTAGGACAGTCGGGGACGCCTGTCCCTACAATTGATTCATTCGTTTCATTTGCTGACGTAAGCGTCAAAATTAAACTGCGGTTGTAATCTGGAGGATAATATCCTCCCCTACATTGGTTTATCTGCTCGTCAAACCGTAATTTGAAAGTCAAAGATACTAAAAGGCTGCCGCAAATGCGACAGCCCCTGATTCTTATTCAGTTACTTCGTATTTCTCATCAAGTCTGCCGTAGCTGTATTTGTGCTTCTCTACTCTGCCGTCGGCATAGGTATAGGTGCCCTCCATATGGAGCTCTCCATGATACCATTCGCCCTCGTATTTATCACCGTTTGCATACAGAAGCACGCCTTTTTTGTGCTGCTTATTATTATAAAATTCGCCGATGTACACGTCGCCGTTTGCATACTTCATCTCGCCTGAGCCGGATATCCTATCATAGGTCCAGTAGCCGCTGTACACGTCGCCGTTTGCAAAGCTCATGGTTCCCTTGCCCATACGCTTATTGTACTGCCAGCCTCCGCTGTATACCTCGCCGTTTGCATATTTCATAGTTCCCTGTCCGACTCGGTCTCTTGAATACAGCTCGCCCTCATAGACGCCGCCGTCGGCATAGGTATACTTACAGACGCCAGAAGGGATCCCGTTTTTCCATTGGCCCTCGATAACGTCGCCGTTTGGATAGGTCTTTTTTCCCTTTCCGTTCTCCTGATTTCCTGCAAAGGAGCCGACGTAAACGGAGCCGTCGTGATCCACTTGAGTTCCCTCGCCGTGATATGCGCCGTCCTTCCAATAGCCCTTATAGCTAATGCTCCCGCCTATCTCTTCACCGTAGCCGTTCTTTCTGCCGCCTACCCACTCGCCGTTATATACTGAGTCCTTCGTTTCAAGCTTGCCCTTTCCCTCGGGAAGACCTCTGACAAGATCGCCCGTATATGTTCCCTTGAGATAGGACAGATCAAACACCTTATTCTCAACGTAGCCCGTGAAGGCGTCCTCCTTGTGGGCTTCTTCCATTTCCTCCTCGGTATAGGAGGAGGTCATTTCAAGGAATTTCAGAGCCTCCTCTGACAGAGTTTCAGTCCAGCCCACCAAAAATGCGTTCAGCGGATCTACGTTTCTGCCGCCCTCAAGCATTATGGAGGAGCCGAAGCACTCCTTTGCCGCATCCTTTACTGCATCGGGAAAATAATAATCCTTTGCGCCGAAGAGATGGAGGCTCTCGTGATCTATGGGGGTCAGGTCCTTATAGATAAGGGCATACTCCTGATACCACGCCGAATCGGAAACGGAGGCCGCCGCTCTGCCCGTTCTGTTATAGCAGAATACTACGGCCGTGCTGTCTGCCGATTGCTTTATCTGCACCTCGGACATAAGCTGAGCAAGAGCGGAATATCCAAGCTGATTTGCCGCTTCTCTTGACCAGACCGAACGGTTCTCGACCCCTACGTCAACGCTTACCGCAGTTTCAAGATAGGTTTTTGTTATTTCAAGAGAGGCTCCGTATTTCTTTGCATTATCAAGAAGGTTATTACAGCGATCGTCTATTTTTGTCTTGCTTTTTTCTATTTCGCTGTCTTCCCATTTATATTTCGGGTCCTCTATGAAAATAAAGATAAACGCCACCTTGCCCTTGAGGTACATAGATGAGCCCTTTCCTCTGAAGGTGAAAAAATAACTGTTTTTATATTTTTCGGGTACGCCCTTCAAGGGATCGTAGGGCTTTGAAGTGCTCTGAGTCTGAGGGGGCTTTACGTAATTATTTTCATCCTTTTCGGGCTCGTAATCATCGGGGAGGGGCTCGGGCTTCTTTATTTCGGTCGTTTCCGTTGTTTCCCCATCCTCGCTGTCCGTTGTCTCCTCTTTGGGGTCTTCTTTATCTTCGGTATCCTTTTTGGAGGTGGTATCCTCTGCCTTTTCGGTAGTATCCTCCGTATCCTTTTTCGTGCTTTCGGTTACCTTATCATCTTTTTCGGGGTCGCTCTTTGCGCATTTAGGCAAAAAAAGGACCAGGGAGAAAAGAAGAAGCACCGCAAGGATGACGGATGCGTATATTATTAGCTGTTTTTTATCTGCGTTTTTCATAAGTATATATTTTTTGACTTTATTCGTTTTTTATGATAGAATAGCCTTGTTATTCATCGTCGGAGCAATCGGTTCCGTTGAGGATGGGCATGGTCTGCTCGATGGCAGTTTTTGCATCGTCCCAGGGCTCCTTCGAATAACGGTAATCAAAGCTTTTTACAAAGCGGTCTATCTTATCCTGCCTATCTGCAAGGACACGCTCCTCAAGCTTATAGACGCTCTTATAAAACTCTGCGAAGGTCTTTGCCTTCATTCTCGCCTTTGCCGCGCCCACGAAGCGGGCAAAATGAGGCAGGCAGAAATAGGGCTGAGCCGAGCACTTGAAGCGAAAATCGGGATCGCTCTCCCAAAGGAGAGCCGCCGTTCCCATCATCTTTTCAAAATTGCCCTCTACTCTTTCGCAGATATAGCAATCCTCGGAAAGGGCCGAAAGCTTCTTTGCGCTCTCGCCGCCTGACATTGCGGGAACGAGGCCCGGCTTTTTAAGCATTCCGTCCACCTCCGCAAGGTGGCTCTGGAGAATGAGAGACAGGGGCAGGCGCTTTCCTCTCTGCATCATTTTTCCGAAGTGATCGGGGCAGAAGCCCTGCTCGTTTGTCCTTTTTCTGACGTCGGGCTCCATCATGGATGCGCCGAGGATAAGATCGAGCTCGTTCAACTCAAGCATTCTGTGCAGGCGGCAGAAGGGACAGCCGCGCCCTTCATCCTTCTGGCCCGCTTCAAAGGCTTCGTTTACGGGGATGGTATATATCTGTTCCATACATTTTCTCCCTGAAATAAATTTACGTCTTCATTATACAACATTATACGGAGTTTTTCAACATGAACGTTCCTTATATTTCAAACAGCGAAAACGGCTGGCTCACGGTTTCGGGTGTCGGCGATCTTTCCGTATTCCGCACCTTTGACTGCGGCCAATGCTTTCGCTTTGACCCTGCAAGGTCTCCCACCCACGCCTTCGAGGTGGAGGGCATCGCCTTTTCAAGGCACGTGAGCTTTGGAGAAAACGGCGACGGAGATCTATACATAAAGGCAAGCGAGGAGGATTTCAACTCCATATGGAAGAGCTATCTCTCCCTTGACGTGGACTACGACGCTATTAACGAAAAAATCCTCAAAAGCCTATCGGGAAAGGATGCTCTCCACATGGAGCGCGCCTGCAACGCCTCCCGCGGCATACGCATCCTCCGTCAGGACTCCTGGGAGGCTCTCTGCTCCTTTATCATTTCTCAGAACAACAACATTCCCCGCATCAAGAAGATAATCGCAGCCCTCTCCGAAAGGTTCGGCGAGGCAATTGACGGCGGCTACGCCTTCCCCACACCCGAGGCTCTGAAGGAAGCGGGAGAGGAAAGGATATTTGAGCTGAAAACGGGATTTCGGGCAAAATATATTTACGACGCCGCCTGCAAGGTTGCTGACGGGGAGCTATCCTTTGACAGCATCAGAGGTGCCTCCGACTACGCTGAGGCCCAACGTCTCCTCTCCTCCGTTAAGGGAGTGGGCCCAAAGGTTGCCGCCTGCGCCCTGCTCTTCGGCTTTGGCAGGACTGACGCTTTTCCCATTGACGTCTGGATCAGGCGGGTCATTGAAAAGAGATTTGAAAACGGCCTTGACCCTTCCCTTTTCGGCGACGTTGCGGGAATTGCGCAGCAATACCTTTTTTACTACGAGCGCTACGTTTCGGATACCGACAAAGATTGACAAACGATTATTACTGTTATATAATTAAAAAGTAAATTAATGAAAGAACGGTACTATAATGAACAGATCAAAAAAGACTGCCCTGCTTATCGTTGCGGCTATTCTTATCGTTGCGGGACTTGCCCTTATTGCATACTCCGTTATCTACCTTACGGGGAACGAGGGTGATGCCGGCTCCGATGCGCCAAAGCACGCCGAAACTGAATACACCTACGACGATGAGGGTAACATAACTTGTGAGAAATATTACAAGGACGACGTTTTCACGGGGCAGACGGATTTCTACACCTCCAACGACTCAAAAACGCAGTATGCCATCCGCTATGATGCCGACCTTAAGGAGATCGGCAGCACCGTTACCAAAATGAACTCCTTCGGCACTATTCTCAGCGTTCAGGTAAAGGAGATGGGCGAGATAGTTTCTCTCACGGAATACTCCTATCAGGACGATATGGTGACACCGAAGAAAAAGGTTGAAAAGACCTATGAGGACGGGGTGGAATTCGCTGTCAAGACCTATTACTCCGAAAACGGAACGAAGACGAGAGTTTGCGAATTTGAAGACGGCGAGATGACGGCGGACACATACTACGACGAAAAGGGAAACGTTATTGAAAACGGCGGTGAAACAATTGAAGAATAAGCTTATTTTATGCCTTTCAGCGCTCCTTTTCGCGTCTCTTCTCTTCTCCTGCTCAAACGGTGAAGAAAAGAAGCCCGACGAGACCACGGCCACCGAAAAGCCCGAAAACGGCGTTTACTACGAATACTCCTCCGGCGGCAACTCCGAAAGAGTTGTTTCCTCCACCACATACAAAAACGGCATTGCAGTTTCCTCAAACGAGTACGACTACTGGGAGGACGGAAGGCTGAAGACCGTTTCCACAAAGAAGGGCGGCAATACCGTTGAGAAATGGGACTACCTCTACACCGAGGAGGGATTTCTCTCTCAGATGGTTCGCAGCTTCAAGGACGGAGAGAGTGAATGCCGAGACGACTACAAGTACAACAAGGACGGCAATATCGAAAGCCTCTCCTGGTATACTGACGGCGAGTTTGACGGCGGCTACCGCTATTCATATAATGAAAATGGAGATACCGAGCGCGAGGAGCAGCTTGACCGAAACGGCGACGTTATCACCTACACGGTCTACTCCTTTAACGGCAAGGGCGACACTGAGAGGGCTGACTACTATCAGTACGGCAGCGTTGCAAGCTACCGCATCTACGAATACAACGAAAAGGGCCTTCTCACAGCTATCTGCACCTACAATTCAAAGGACCTTCTCACTCAAAGATCGGCCCTTGAATACGACGCGAAGGGCAACATTACGAGAACGCTTAATTACAACGGCGAGGGAGTGCTCCTCGGATATACTGAATCTCTCTGGGACGACGAGGGCTTCAACTACCGCGACATATACTACGAGGACGGAAAGCCCGTTTACTGCTACGACTACACTCCCGACGGCCCTCCCATTATGAGCACTTATTAATTCTATCCAAATTTCGGCAAATTACTTGATTTTTCTCTCTGTTGGTAGTACAATATCTTTGTATAAAATGAACGAAAAAAGAAAGGCTTGGGACTAAATAATGGCAAAATTCAGAAGAATCGGTGTTCTTACAAGCGGCGGCGATGCCCCCGGCATGAATAACGCTGTTCGCGCCGTTACCCGCGCCGCTATCGCAGGCGGTGTTGAGGTCATCGGTATCAACGGCGGCTACTCCGGACTTGTTAACGATAACGTTCGTCTTCTTACTGCAAGAGACGTTTCCAATGTTGTTACCCACGGCGGCACTATGCTCTACTCTGACAGATGCAATGAATTCAAGACTGAGGAGGGCATGCAGAAGGCTGTTGAGACCTGCAAGAAGTATGAGATCGACGGTATCATCGCTTGCGGCGGCGACGGCACCTTCCGCGGAGCCACCGACCTCTCCAACCGCGGTATCCCCACCATCGGTATCCCCTGCACTATTGACAACGATATTACCTCCACAGATTACGCTATCGGCTACGACACGGCTATGAACACCGTTGTTGAAATGATCGACAGACTTCGCGATACCTGCGAGTCTCACGCTCGCTGCAACGTTGTTGAGGTTATGGGTAACCACGCCGGCGGTATCGCTGTTCAGACAGCTATCGCTTGCGGCGCTGTTGCTTGCGTTATCGCAGAGGAGCCCTTTGACGAGGACGCTATGATCGAAAAGATGCTCAGACTCAAGAACGACGGCAAGCGCGGCTTTATCGTTGTTGTTTCCGAGCTTATCCCCGATTACGCTGATCCCGCTTTCGCAAAGCGTATTCAGGAAAAGACAGGTATCGAAACTAAGTTCGCCCGCCTCGCTCACGTTGTTCGCGGCGGCGATCCCACCCTCCGCGACAGAGTTACCGCGGCTAAGATGGGCTCACGCGCAGTCAGCGAGCTTCTCAGCGGCAAGTCTAATATAGTTGTTTGCGAGCAGGCAGGCGAGATCGTTTGCCTCGACATCAACTTCGCTCAGACTGCAGACCGTATCTACAAGGGTAAGGCAAAGCCTGAGGAGATCGAGAAGTATTCTGCTGAGGAGCAGGCAGTTATCAAGGCTACCGTTGAAAAGAAGCAGAACTATTTCAAGGAAATGATGGCTCTCGTTGAAGAGATCAGCGGTTGATAATTTTAAAATAAATATTAAACGGAGCTGTTGCATTGCAACAGCTCCGTTTTTTACTAAACCGTTGTTTACGGTTTACAATTACAGTAGGGGGGAATCACCAAACCCCCCCACATCTTCACGAATGGTCCATTATATGCACAATAATATACTTATTCTCGGGCGATTCGTGAATCGCCCCTACGAGAGCATATATTTAGACGTTCACAGATAATAGGTTTATATTTTCTTTTCGATAGGAATCCAAATTTCTATGGTTCTGTCGGCATAACCGCCAACTATCCCCCAATGGTAAACAGCAAGTTCGGGAGCGTTGATCATCTGATACTCCTGATTCACAAGCCATTCTGCAGCGATTTGCTTGCGTATCTCACAATATTCTGGAATGGGCATTCTCTGTTTTTCAGTTTCAAAAACAGCATATGTTCTTTCCGGAATAATAATCTCTTCAAAATCAAATCTGTCCATAAAATCTATTCCCGTGACGCTGCTGTTATAAAGATTATCACGTTCATAGTTGTCTGTTGTGGCAGCAAAATAGAAATCATATCCGTCATCATCAGTATTCGTTAGAACGCAATAATCAGACAGCTTATCATTAGACATTCCCTTAAGCATCCACTGATGTGCTCTTGTGGAAATAAAGAAATCCACTTCTTGTTTATGACGCAATTCATCATAAGGAGTGCCTTCAAAATGTCTTTTGTAACCGAGAAGCGTAAATTGGGGTTTTGTTTCAATTCGATAGCTCATAATTGTACCGCCTTCCAAAGAAAATTTAAGTACAAGACGGGAAAAGGACCTTAGATTACTACCATCATTACGAGCCTGCGACGGTAATATTCCGTGAAACTTTTGGAATGCTTTTGCAAAGCTGTCCGGACTTTCATAGCCATACTTCAGTGCCACATCAATAACCTTTGCATCACTTGTAGCCAGCTCCGTTCCGGCAAGCGATAGCCTGCGCTTTCGGATATACTCGCCGATGGTGAATCCGCAAAGAATACTAAAGACACGCTGGAAGTGATAGCTTGATGAAAAGCTTTGCGCTGCAACCTTTTCGTAATCAATCGTTTCTGTCAGATTGTCCTCGATATAGTCTATTGCTTTTTGCAAACCAATGATCCAATCCATATTATCCCTCCTTGTCTGTTAATATCCTATCAAAAGACTATTATGTTTTCCCGACAATGCGTGCTGAGTTAGGTCGGTAGCACATATTACGATGCATATTAATCATCTGCAGTATAAAAGCAATCATATTGCCATCTTTTCGGATTTTCATAAATATATTTTGCTATTTTTTCGTAATCGTCCCTATCTCGGATAACATGGTCGTGAAAACCTCGTTGCCATATTGACGTTTCTCCAAAGCGCCTATGTATCTCTTTGGAAGCGTTCATTTTAATGTAACCGATTATATTAGAAACCAAGGATCGTACACGTAGAGGAGATTCACGAATTGCCTGTAATTCCTCCGAATCGGTAATAATGATAATAAGATGAAAATGATTGGGCATAATGACATACCTGTCAATTTTTGCGGTGAAACGGTCGGGTATATTTTTTATAACTTCTTCAACTATTTTTCCGTATTCCGTCAATTTAGTTTCGGGCGATTCGTGAATCGCCCCTACAATGTCTGACAACACTTTTCTTCTATTTTGAGTACATACCGTAATAAAGTATGCGCCGGGTCTACTGTAATCAAAATTCTTTAATCTTAAAAGTTTTCGCTTCGGTAATTCGTTTTTCAAACCTGCCACCTATATTATTTATATCACAAAACGGCAGAGAAGCACGCTCTCTACCGTTATTGCATAATAATTCTATTCTATAAATTTAAAGGTTCCCGAGATGAACGTCACCTGATCCTTACCTACGGTGAGAAGGCCGCCCTCTGTGGTGGCTTCTTTTCTCGTATCCTCATCGGGCCAGACGGCGCAGGTGCATTTGACGACAGCGGTGACGAAGGGGGTATGGCCTGCCATTACGCTAAGCTCGCCCTCCACGCCTCTCACGTCAAGCTTTACGCATTCGCCCGAATAGATATCTCCGTCGGGGCTTGAAATTACAAGACGAAAGGCTTTCATCACTTTGCTCCCTTTGCCTTTTCCACAGCCTCGTCTATGGTGCCGACGAAGAGGAATGCAGACTCGGGCAGGCTATCGTGCTTGCCCTCGATTATCTCGCGAAAGCCGCGGATAGTTTCTGCTATGGGAACGTATTTACCCTTAAAGCCCGTGAACTTTTCAGACACGTCAAAGGGCTGTGACAAGAATCTCTGTATCTTTCTCGCACGCTGCACAAGAAGCTTATCCTCCTCGGAAAGCTCATCCATACCCATAATGGCAATGATATCCATAAGCTCGTTATATCTCTGCAGTATCCTCTGTACT
>JAZQAS010000018.1:0-3118 GCA_045545335.1 Candidatus Avispirillum sp.
GTTCTTTTTTCATAGATAAATCCTCCGATTGTGTTTTTTCGACTGGCAGGTCGTTTCTATTCTATCACAATCGGAGGATTTTTTCTCATCGGTTAACCTCTTTTGAACCACGCGACTATCGCGTGGTTTTCGGTTTACAAGCAAAACAGAGCTGTTGTGATCTGCACAACAGCTCTGTTTTTTTATTTAATAAGGCTTTCAAATTTATCAAACTCATAGCAAAGCGTATCCTTATGGTGGCTGTCGCTTGAGAGGATAAGTTTTCCGCCCTTTTCTTTGATATAATCAAGTATGGGCATTGCGGGATAGGGCTTTGTTTTATGTCCTCTGGATATTACTCCCGTATTTATCTCAAAATATTTACCGCAGGGAATGAGGGCATCGACCGCACTTTTCCAGGCTGCCACGTACCTCGGGTCGCACTCGTCAATGAGGGGGTCCTTTTCGTTATACTTCGTGCAAAGATCAAAGTGGCCGATAATATCAGCCCCCGTCACCTCCACTACTTTTTCTACAGTCTTAAAGTATTCCACGGCAAAGAGGACACCGTCGCCGCCGAAATATTTATTCACAGCATCTCTGAGGTGTGCCGCACTCTTATCAACGGGGAGATACTCCTCTCCCGCCTTTACAAAATGAACAGAGCCGATAACGTAATCGTAACCTTCGGCGGGAAGGGGAGAATAGATATCCTGCTCCATGCCGCAAAGGATCTCGATCTTATCCTTGTATTTCTCCTTGAGCTCGCCAATAGTACGGCGGTACTCCCCTTCGCTCCCCTCTTTCAGGCAGTAATCGTCGTCAAAGGGGGTGTTTGAGTGATCGGAGATACCGAGAGTTGTCATCCCCTTCTCAATTGCGGAAAGAACCACCTCCTCGGGAGTGCTTTTTCCGTCGCTGAGGGTCGTATGTACGTGAAAGTCCTTTTTTATCATTACAGTATTACCTTTATTTCTTTATCTATTTCTATGCTGTCGGGCTCTATTTGGCAGTCCATTGCAAGTATCTTCACACCTGCTCTCGCAGCTTCTCTCAGAGCATCACCGAAAGCGCGGTGCATTTCATCGTTTGGACGAAAAAGGGTGACCTCTTTCATCTGTATTACAAACAGAACGTAGGCAGAATATCCGTCCTTTTGGCACTCGCAAAGCTCTCTGAGATGCTTGATTCCACGCTCCGTCGGCGCATCGGGGAAAAGGACCTCGCCCCCTCTTTCAAGAGTGACGCCCTTTACCTCAAGAAAGGCCTTTTCATCCCCGTCCTCAATATAAAAATCAAATCGGGAATTTTTATAGGTGACCTCGCGGCGAATAATTGCACTGTGAGAAAACAGCTCACCCCTTTTGAGCCATTCCTCGGCGGCTGCGTTCACCACCTGAGAGTCCATATTTATGAGAAGCGCCTTGCCGTCGTCCCTTATTTTCTCAACCGCTATAAGATCGTATGGCGTTTTTCGCTCGGGATTCTCTGCCCTTTCAAGAAAGACGCGGCACCCGGGAACGAGAAGCTCGCGGCACCTGCCCGTGTTCTTCACGTGTACCGTTATCTCCTCGCCGTCAATATCCACCTTAGCGATAAACCTGTTGGGTCGAGAAAGGAACCTTCCCTCTTTTACGTTTTTGTATTTCATATATTTCTCTCTTTTTTATGATAGATATATTATACTATTATTTTCCCCTGCCGAAAAGAGTTTTTTGAAAAATCCTTTACGTGCTAAATTAATAATGGCAAATTCGGGTTTATCTGTCGCTTTTTTGGAAAAAAGCTCCGCAAAAAACTTCAAGCTGATAAAGTGGGTCTAAGGCAAAAGGCTCTGCTAAAGAAAAGACTCCAAAAATGAGCTCGTTCATTTTTGGAGTCTTTTCCTGCAGAGGGGCGCCGTGCGCCGCAGTACTCCGTACTGCAACCTTTTGCCTGCTAACCTTATCTATACCAATTTTTCGAAGGTTTTTGGCGGGGCGTGGGGGGCTTTTTTCAAAAAGTCTCCCACATAGCGGCTCCCCGATAAACTAAAATTTGTAGGTTCAAAACTTTATAGCAAACAAAAATGACACCCTTTCGGGTGTCATTTCGTTTTTTAATTACTTGAGCATGCTTGCGATCTCGTCGCCGAAGTTCTCTTCCTTCTTCTCAAGGCCTTCGCCTCTCTCGTAAAGGTAGAACGCTGCAACGGAGATGTCTCCGCCGAGCTCCTTCGCTGTGTTTGCAATGTACTTGCCAACAGAGATCTTGTCATCCTTAACGTATGCCTGGTCTACAAGGCAAACTCTCTCATAGAACTTGCCAAGCTTACCCATGATCATCTTCTCAAGGATTGCCTCGGGCTTGTTTGCGTTCTTCTCGTCGTTCTTGATCTGAGCGAGGAGAACTGACTTCTCTTCCTCAAGTGCGCTTGCGGGAACCTCGTCACGGCAAACGTAAGAGGGAGGAGAGCCTGCTGCGATCTGGAGAGCGATGTTCTTAGCAAATGCTGCGAACTCAGGCTTTGCTGCAACGTCGTCAGTTGTGTTGAACTTAACTACAACGCCTGTTGTGCCTGCGCCGTGGATGTATGCGCTGGTGATGCCCTCGATAACCTCGAAGCGGCGGATGTTCATGTTCTCACCGATTGTGAAGATCATGTCCTTAACCTTTGCCTCTACTGTGAAGTTATCGTCATATGCGAGAGCGTTGAGCTCCTCGAGAGTTGCGGGCTTGTTTGCAAGAATAACCTTCTCGATGCCGCGAACGAACTCCTTGAAGGTCTCGTTCTTTGCAACGAAGTCGGTCTCAGCGTTAACCTCGATCATAACGGTCACGCCATTCTCGGACATAATATCAACTACGCCCTCGGATGCGATTCTGCCTGCCTTCTTTGCTGCTACGGAAAGGCCCTTCTCACGAAGGATCTTTACTGCCTCATCGAAGTGACCGTTTGCCTCGTTAAGTGCGTTCTTCCACTCCATCATACCAACACCGGTCTTCGCACGAAGATCGCATACCATCTTTGCGGTAATTGCTGCCATTTTTATATCCTCCTAAACGATTATTTTTAATTTTTTAAAAATTACTCAGCGTCAGCTGCCTCTGCCTCTGCGGGAGCCTCTTCTGTGAGCTGCTCGCCCTGTCTGCCCTCGAT
>JAZQAS010000019.1:0-3486 GCA_045545335.1 Candidatus Avispirillum sp.
CGTACAAAGGTACGACAGAGGGACAATTCGCGGCTAAAAAGCCGCTTATAACAATGAAATCCGCCGTTTTTACGGCGGATTTCTACTTTTTCACTTTATTTTTTCTTTATTATAAATTTTATATATTTTGCGGCTTTTGTTCTGCGCCTTTTTCGACAGTCTGAAGAAAACCGTAAGGGCAGGGGGATACGTTCGGAAGGCTTATGAAGATGCATGTTGGTGCATTTTTACAAAATCCGATTGACAACTACGGCGGGCTTTGGTAATATTATTATAGAAAAATAATACAGGAGGTGCTTTTCTTGAACAAGACACTGAAAACCTTATTGCTCTCCCTCCTTTGCGCGATGCTCCTCTTTGCCATCGCCATCGGCGCTTTCTCTGCTGCGGCGGCAAGCGATGACCCCGCCGACACCTACGTGAAGCAGACGGCGGAGCACGAGGACGAGCGCATCGACCTCTGGTTTGAGCATTCCTTCAAAAAGGTGATGACTCACGATACCACCCCCTCCGGCATGGAGACCTACTCCGTTTATATGGCAAAGAACGAGATAGAAAACGCTCAGTTCATCCTCTATTCCGAGGAGACCATATCCGACCTCTACGCCACCGTTACTCCCTTTACGGACTCAGAGGGAAACAAGATATCGGCAGATATCTACTACGAGCTTTACATCACCCTTGAAAACCTTGACTCCGACACCGTTCTCGGCTTTGAGGACGGCGAGTCCTTCATCCGCGAGGGCGAGATGCCCGACCCCGTTTGCCGCCTTGCGGATTTCGGCAGCTTTCAGCTCAACGGCGGCAAGAGCCAGGCCTTTTTCATAAAGCTGAAAACAGACAAGAATACCCCCTCAGGCTGGTATTCGGCTCAGCTCAACGTGACCAACGGCGACGGTGAGACCGTTAAGACCGCCACCGTTTTCGCCTACGTTTGGGACTTTGCCCTTTCCGAGGAGACTGCTCTCCAGTCTGCCTTCCTCGTTAACAACGACCTCGCCTACGGCGGAAGCTACAAGCAGTTCTACGATTATCTTCTTGAAAACCGCCTTATGCCCATGGACCTCCCCGGCGGATTTCACGTTAACAACCCTTATCTTACAAACGAGCGCATCTCTGCTATCAGAGTAACCTCCTCGGGCGGCGGCTATACCAATACCTATACCGACTCTCCCGAGCTCTACTATAACTATCGCGAGCTTTACAATCAGTTCTCAAATTCTCCCCTTTGGGAGGATCTGCGGGATAAATTCTATTTCTATTCCATAGACGAGCCCCGCGCAAAGGAGATATGCGACCTGCAGAACTGGCGTACCAACACGATAGACGGCGCAAAGCAGTACGCTACTCTCCTGAAGTACAACTGGCCCGACGCGGAGATAGTTATCCCTCAGCACGATAACCATCCATACCCCTATTATACCTATCATCAGTCTCTCTCCGAGTACCCCACCTACGAGATCAAGGATGCCATTCAGGAGCTTATCGACACCGAGAGCATCACCATCTGGTGCCCCATGATCTACGCCTTCACCCCCAAGTATGAGACCGATGCCTACGGCTACGACGGCTCTGCCTATTCAAAGGTCCGCGACCTTAGCAACACTAACTCAGGCCTCTACACCACGGGCAGCGAGGGCGCCTGGAACATAAACTACGAGTTCTACAGCTGGGAAAACCACTACGGCAACCTCTACGACCGCGCTCAGTCTCAGATCGTTCATAAGAAGGAAGAGGGCAAAAAGCATCAGCTCTGGGCATACACCTGTGAATACAGCAGAAGCTATACCTATACTAACCACCTTATCGAGGGCACGGGCCTTCAGCATAAGATGATGATGTGGCAGCTCTATCAGGACGACGTTACGGGCTACCTCTACTACGGCACGAACTACTGGACAGAGTACGACTCCAATAACGGCAAGGCTGTTGACACAACTGTTACCGGAAACCTGACCGATGCAAGATGGAAGACCAACGAGCACGTTTACACCGATAAGGGTATCTCCATCTACGGAAACGGCGTTCTCTTCTACGGCCCCGCTCAGAGCGGAATATTCGTTCGCGACGGCCTCGTCGGCACGCTCAGAGTTGAGATCATGCGCGACGGCGTTGAGGAATACCAGATGTTCACAATGCTTGAGGACTACGTTGGCGAAAAGGAAGCCAAGGCCCTTGTCGGCAAGGTATCGAAGAACGTTGCAAACTATCTTTCCCTCCCTGCCTTCTCCACAAGCGAGTGGGACAGCGATATGGATGAGTACGATATCATGGAGGCAGTTCGCCGCGAGCTTGGCGATACTCTTGAAAGGGCGACCGCCAACGGACGCTGCGATCACAGCTTTGACGAAGGCGTGACCGTTCTTGAGCCCACCTGCCTCAAGGTCGGAACCCTTCGCCGTACCTGCACGGATTGCGGCGCCACCACCGACGATATCATCCCCGCTCTCCACTCCGAGGACGAGTGCTTCACAGTCATCGGCGAGACCGAGGCGACCTGCTATACCGACGGCGCGGTTATCCTTAAGTGCGATATCTGCGGACACGAAAAGAAGAACGTTATCAAATCGTACCATACAAATCCCGAATACCTCGTTTATGAGTCGAGAAACGACAGCGTTCACGAGATCACCTGCAAGACCTGCGGCGAGATCACCGAGGTCAAGAGCCACAGCCTCTTTGAAAAGCATACCTCCACCTGCACCGAGGCAGGAGAGAAGATAAGCTATTGCATCGAGTGCGGCTACAGCGCGGTCATCGGTACGGCAGAAGCAAAGGGCCATAACCTTAAGGAGACCACGGTTGAGCCCACCTGCACGGAGAACGGCTACACGGGCAACTCCTGCACAAATTGCGACTATACGGAGGCTACCGTAATTGAGGCCACGGGTCACACCGAGGGCGAGACCGTCAGCGCAGAGCCTACCTGCACCGAAGCGGGATATGAAAAGACCTTCTGCGCGTCTTGCGGCGAAGTTCTCTCAGCCAACGTAACCGAGGCTCTCGGACATAAGTTCAACTCCAAGGGCGTCTGCACCGTATGCGGCGCGCCCGACCCCGATTATGTTGAGCCTGCCTACACCGTCGGTGATGTAAACTCCGACGGAGCTATCAACGGTAAGGACTCAAATCAGCTGAAAAAGTTCCTCTCAGGCTCTGCTATCCCCACGGAGACCGAGCAGAAGGCGGCTGACATTAAGGCCGACGGCGCGATCAACGGAAACGACGCGAACATCCTCGCCCGCTTCCTTGCAGGAGCACTCGGAAGCCTTGAATAAAACCAAAAAACGCCCTTCGGGGCGTTTTTTGGTTTTAGAGAAGAGGGAAGAGAGAAAAGAGAAGAGAAAAGGTCGAAAACCGACGGGGACGTCGGTTTTCTCATCTTGTCGATAAAGATATCGACAAGATGACCTCGGGCTGTCGAGAAGGATGCAGAAGCCGTGAATTGTCCGTCGTCGGCGTACAAAGGTACGACAGAGGGACAAT
>JAZQAS010000020.1:0-35066 GCA_045545335.1 Candidatus Avispirillum sp.
TGAAGAAACGAGAGTGCAGGTTTTTACCGATATCTTTGACGATTCTCAATGGCTGATCAGCCTTGGGGAAAATCTGCTTTCGGTTACACGAATCGAAGAAGGCAGAATGAATTTCAATATGTCGGTGCAGTTGATGGCTGAGGTCATCGACGAGGCAATGAAGCATATCAACCGCAAGGGTGCCGAGCATAACATTACCGTTGTATGCAGGGACGAACTACTTCTTTCCCGTATGGAAGCCAAGCTCATCATTCAGGTCATCATCAATCTTGTGGATAATGCCATCAAACATACGCCTGCCGGTTCTGATATCAAGATAACCGCAGAGAAAAAAAGCGGCTATGTTTCGGTACACGTTGCCGATACCGGAAACGGTATTCCGGATCATATAAAGCCCCGTGTGTTTGAAATGTTTTATACCGGGGATAACAGAATTGCAGACAGCCGCCGCAGTCTTGGTTTAGGTCTACCACTTTGCAGATCTATTATCAACGCACACGGCGGAGAAATAACCTTGACGGATAATCTGCCATGCGGCAGTATCTTTACATTTATCATTCCGTCAGGTGGGGTGAACATAAATGAATAAATTACAGATACTTGTGGTAGAGGATGACGCACCGGTGCGTAATCTCATTGCTACCACGTTAAAAGCACACGATTATAAACATATCATAGCCGAAAACGGCGAGGAAGCGATCTGTCAGGCATCCACCTGCAATCCGGATATCGTGCTTCTTGACCTTGGGCTTCCCGATATGGACGGCGTTGAGGTCATCAAAAAGATCCGTACATGGTCCAATATGCCAATTATCGTTATCAGCGCCAGAAGCGAGGACAGCGATAAAATTGAGGCGCTTGATAACGGAGCTGACGACTATTTAACAAAGCCCTTCTCGGTAGAAGAACTGCTTGCACGTCTTCGTGTAACCGGCAGACGACTTGCTATGATGCAGGCAAACGTCGGCGCCAATGAGTCGGTATTTACAAACGGAAAGCTCAGGATCGACTACGCCGCAGGCTGTGCCTTCCTTGGTGAGGAAGAGTTGCATTTGACCCCGATTGAGTATAAGTTGCTTTGCCTTATGTCACAGAACGTCGGTAAAGTACTGACACATACCTTCATCACCCAAAAGGTCTGGGGCAGCAGTTGGGATAACGACGTAGCATCGCTCCGTGTGTTTATGGCGACCCTTCGTAAGAAATTGGAGGCGGCACCGGATTCGCCCCAATATATTCAGACTCATATCGGCGTTGGCTATCGTATGATGAGAGTGGAATGATATGAGTATGGATACAGAGGGGTATGTATGCCGGGTAAACGAGGAAGAAAGGGTTTTATCCTTTCACCGGGAACCCGGATACGAGAGAAAAGAGTTTAGGGACAAAGAAGATTTTCAATCATTTTATATGACCTTGACCTCAAGCGGTTACAAGGTAATGTGAGGGATTATATTGGGATTTTGGATTTTTATGATGGCGATGGATCTGCTGTTTCCTGCTATTATGATAGTGATGGGCAGATACTTTATGAAGACATCACCGAAAGAGATCAACTACATATTTGGATATCGCACCAATATGTCTATGAAAAATAAAGATACTTGGGATTTTGCCCATAAATATATCGGTAAGCTGTGGTTTTATTTGGGCTTACTTCTCATCCCGATCACAGTTATTCCAATGCTTTTTGTTCTTGGCGGCACCGAGGATGTTGTAGGCACGATGGGATGTATCATTTGTGTTATTGCCTTGATTATTATGATCGTTCCGATATTTCCAACAGAAATAGCCTTAAAAATGAACTTCGACAAGGACGGTAACAGAAAGGCATAATAAACTATGAGAACAAAATAGGAAGATACACCGATGTTACATATTGTCGATACCTTTATCGACAAGCTGAGAGGCACCCGAAGGGGTGCCTCTTTTTTGAATTAATCAGAATCCGCGGCCGCCGCCACCGTGACTGCGTCCTGAGGAGGAGCGGTGGGTGGAGGAGGAGCTTTCGGGCTTTTTCTCCCGTATCACGGTCCTGTACAGGTAAAGGTCTCTTGCTTCGGTGATCTGCATACTGTCGGCCTTCATATAGTCAAAGGCTTCAGACTTGCTCCTCACAGACTTGAGCTGAGCTCTCATAGAGCCCGTGACGATGAGGGCAACGATAAGTCCGATAACGATGGAGATGATGGCAAGGGTGAAATAACGGGGGCCCACGTCATCGCTATTGCCGACGGCGTATATCTCGCAGGCGTCTATATATGCCGTAAAGCCCTCGGCATAAAGGCCCGCGTGCATATCGCTTTCAATAAGGTCCAAGATAGCGTCTATATCCCCGTCGCTGACTGCATCAATGCAGGCGCCTGAGGTGGATATCCACATCTGCCTCTCCTCCATTGCTAAAAGGAGAAGCATTCCGTCGTCGCCAAAGCCCTGATAGTCGTAATAATCGTCGGCAAACTCCCCAGGGGTTTTTCCCTCCGTGGTCGGAACGGTGACGATGACAAGGTCTAAGGAAAGCTCGTCGCTGAGGCTGTCAAGGCGAGAGAGAAGTCTGCGCTCGTCGTCTTCCTCAAGCACGTCGGCTCCGTCCCAAAGCCGAGGGGGGACTACCGTTGCAAATGAAGTTGCAGTAAGGGCAAGGGTAAGGAGCAGGGCTGTCAGCAAAAATAATACTTTTCTTTTCATATGCCCCTCCTTAAAACAGCGTTATAAGCATTGCGAGGGCAAAGGCGACAGCCGCCGCCGCTCCCCATATGCCAAATAGCCATTTTTTGTATGCCGCCTTATCCATAGGCAGATCGCCAACCATCTTGCCCGTCTGTCCGTTCATGGCAAAGGTGTATTTTTCGCCCTTCCATTGAGTGTTCAGTATCCAAACGGGGTATAGGGCGTATTTCGCCGTTCCGTTATCAAAGCGGACTGTGGATGCCTCGGGGATGACCGTTGAGTATCCCTGCACCGTTTGGGCGAAGGCATCCTCGGTGCTTTTTCTGATCCTCCCGTTTGCGCGGTCGATGCTTTCATCTGCCGAAACGTCGTATTTATCAGCCAGATAGCCTGCAAGGTAAGCTGTTTGAAAATCAACGGCCTCGGAGAAATCGTAGGGCTCGATAGACTCCATCAGCGCGTCGTCCATTTTTGTAGAGCCGTCAACGGGAACGCGCTCAAAGCCGATAGAGCCTCCTCGCGTTACCGCGTAGTGGGAGGTCTCCGTATAGCGGTAGCTCGAATCGCTCCAGGTGCGGACCCTAGTTGCTCTGTATCTGATATGCGCGTCGGCATCTGCGTTAAAGAGCCAGAAGGGAACGTAAACTCCCTTGATCTCTTCGATATGGTTCTCATCCTTGAAGGCCCCGGGGAGAAGGCGCTTTTTTGCGTAGTGCCGTTTCAGCGCCGCCATGGCCGCCTTTTTATCAAGCTTGAAGGGGATAACGTAATCGGGCTTGAGCATTCCCTTGAACTGCTCCATCATAACGACGGGGTTTGAGCAGAAGGGGCAGCTCGTTGCCGCCAGGGTCTCGTCGCCGATGATCTCGCCTCCGCAGGAGTTGCATATGTAAGAGCGAAGATGAGAGTCCTCTCCCTCCTGCCATTCGCCGCCGGCGGCAGAGCTCCATTCCATTTTGGAGTCGCCGTCAGCCTTCAGCTCCTCGTCGTATGCCGCCAGAGTTTCCATTTCAAACTCCGTGTCGCAGTAGGGGCATTTCATTTTCTGGAGAGAGCTGTCGAATTCTATGGCTCCGCCGCAGCAGGGGCACTTATATTCCTGAAGAATAGCCATAATTAGCTCCGTTCAGCCGCCATCGGCGGCAAAAATTCAGTTTTATCTGCTTTGCAGAGATTTATTTTGCGTCCTCGTCGGTGAAGGGGTCGCCGCACTCGGGGCAGAATCTGGGAGGATTCTTGGGGTCCTCAGGCTCCCAGCCGCATTTGTCGCAGCGGTAGAGGGGAGCGTCCGCGGGCTTCTTCTGTCCGCACTCGGAGCAGAACTTGCCCTTGTTCACGTTTCCGCAGGAGCAGGTCCAGCCGCTCTCCTCGGGCTTCTTTTGGCCGCATTCTGTGCAGAACTTGCCCGTAGCCGTAGCGCCGCAGGAGCACTTCCATCCGCCCTGTGCGGGAGCAGGAGCAGGGGAGGCTGCAGGCTGCTGTGCCTGCTGCTGACCCATTGCAAAAAGCTTCTGAGCGTTCATTCCGCCTGCGTTCATAGCCATTCCCATACCCATAAAGCCGGTCATTGCGCCGCCCTCGTTTGCCGCTGCTGCCTTCATTGCATCAGCCTGCGCGCCAACGAGAGTTGCCGCCGCCATTGTGGGATCGCGCATGATAGCCGTGCGCTGAGCCTGCTTTATCATCTCGGCATCATCCTCGGGGAGGGTAACGCTGCCGAGAGCAACGCTGACCACCTTAAGACCTCTGAGCTGGCCCCATTTTGCGCTGAGGGCAGAGTTCATAGCCTCCTCAAGCTCGGTGTTGTGGGTGATGATCTCGTTGGGTCTCAGCTCAAGGGCAGAGAGCCTGCCGAAAGCGGGCTGAAGAGCGGAGATAAACTCTGTTTTGAGCTGAGCTTCAATATCTGCGCGGGTATATTCGTAAGAAACGTTTCCGCAAACGTTGGTATAGAAGAGCAGGGGGTCTGCCATCTTGTAGGAATAGATACCGGAGCATCTGAGAGAAACGTCGATATCGAGGCCTATCTTTGAGTCAACAACGCGGAAGGGGATGGGGTTGGGAGTGCCGAACTTGTTATCCATCAGCTCCTTTGTGTTGAAGTAGTAAACACGCTGATCCTTGCCTGTGTCGCCGCCGTAGGTGAAGCGCTTGCCGATGGCCTTGAAGGTCTCGATAATGCTCTTGCCGAGGCTGCCTGCAAAGATGGAGGGCTCTGTTGAAGAGTCGAACGTATATTCGCCGGGCTCTGCGCATACCTCAACGATCTTGCCCTGCTCAACGATCATCATGCACTGTCCGTCTGCAACGGCAATGCCTGAGCCGTTTGTGATTATATTGTCCTCTCCTTTTGTATTGGAGGAGCGGCCGCTCTGCTTTTTCTGTCCCTTTCTGACGAGAACGTCAACGGGGAGCGCGTCGCAATAGAAAAATTCCTTCCACTGATCGGCAAGAACGCCGCCGATAGCTCCGATGCCTGCTTTAATAAGTCCCATAACAGAACTCCTTTCATGTTACAAATATATTTGAAATGATAATTGTGTTATTCTAATAAAATGATACCACACTTTATTTTGGATTTCAATAAAAATATTACGGGCAAATTGATCGTTTTGTCTCGTTATTGACTTTTTTTGAAAGATGTGATAAGGTTAAGCTATAAGAAACCTGGGGAGGCGGCTATGAATTCCTATATTAAAAATAATGCAAGATTTTCAGTTATCACCGAAGGCGTTATCCGAATGGAGTATGCCCGCGGCGCTTCTTTCGTTGACGATCCTACTCTTTTTGCAGTCAGAGAAAGCGTCTGCGATGCAGAATTTACGGATAAGGACGACGTTCTGACAGTTAAAACGAAAAAGCTCACCCTCACCTATAAGGGCGACGGCGAGTTTTCCTCTGATAATCTTTTCGTTGCAGTTCATTGCGGCGGTATTGATGCCGTGTGGCACTACGGAGACGAGCTTTGCAATAATCTCGGCGGTACTCTCTCCACTCTTGACGGCGTCAGCGAGGAGAAGCCTCTCCCCGACGGACTTCTCTCACGAGACGGCTTTTACGTTATAGACGATTCGGGCAAGCCCGTTCTTCGCAACGGCTGGATAGAAAACAGAAGCGCAGACCACTTAAAGGACCTTTATTTCTTTGCCTACGGCAAGGATTATAAGGCGGCTCTTCGTGATCTCAGCTCAGCCTCGGGCAGAATGGAGATACCCCGTAAGTGCGTTATGGGCTCCTGGTATTCCCGCTGGTGGAGGTATTCCGCAGAGGAGTTTCTCGGCCTTGTTGAGGAATACGAGCAGAATGATTTCCCCCTTGATATAATGGTCATGGATATGGACTGGCATTATCAGGACTGGGGCCATAAGGAGGGCGAGCCCTATGCCCTCTTTGGCTACGGACACGCAGGC
The DNA here is from genome assembly GCA_045545335.1 of Candidatus Avispirillum sp. Classification (GTDB taxonomy): domain Bacteria; phylum Bacillota; class Clostridia; order Oscillospirales; family CAG-272; genus Avispirillum. The sequence goes on from JAZQAS010000020.1 coordinate 6,081, forward strand.
CAGAACCTTGGCTGGACGGGATATACGTGGAACCGCACCATTATTCCCGATCCCGATGAGCTCATAGGAAAGCTCCACGAAAAGGGCGTGAAGGTGGTGCTAAACGACCATCCCGCCGACGGCCTTCGCGATCACGATACTGAGTATCCCGCATTTATCAAGGAGCTTTCGGAAAAGGGATATACAGAGGCCGTGCCCCTTAATGCGGAAAAGCAGTCTGAGAGGGAAAAGGAGAACCTTTCCCGCGGCGTTCTGAACTTCCGCTTCAATGCGGGCAGCCGCGATTATATGGATGCCTTTTTCAGGCACGCCCTTCTTCCCATCGAGCGTCAGGGCGTTGAATTCTGGTGGCTTGATTGGCAGCAGGATTATATCTATCCCACGGTAAACGGCATAAACGATACCCGCCATCTTCCTTGGCTCAATCATATTTATTATGAGCATTCAAAGAGAGACGGAAAGCGCGGCGCCTCCTTCTCCCGCTGGGGCGGCATCGGAGATCACAAGCATCCCGCCTATTTCTCGGGAGATGCTATCTCCTCCTTCGTCACCCTTGCCTTTGAGATAAAGATGACGGTCAGCGCAGGTAATGCGGGCTGCTTCTGGTGGAGCCACGATATCGGTGGATTTATAGATTACGTTCCCGGCGGCCAGTCTGAAAACTACGTTCGCTGGGTGCAGTTCGGCGCTCTCAGCGCGGCTCTCAGACTTCATATGAACGGAGTTGAGGGCTTTGACCGCCGCCCCTGGACCTGGGGCGAGCCTTATTGCTCCGCAATGAGAAAGATGTTCCATCTGAGAAGCCGTCTTATTCCGTATATTTATTCTCTTGCTCACGTAAGCTACAGAGACAGCATTCCCTATCTCCGTCCCCTCTATCTTTCATATCCCGAGAGGGAGGAGGCATATCTCCATCCCACTCAGTTTATGATGGGCGAGGACGTGGTATGCGCTCCCGTTTGCACTCCCATGGGTGAGGACGGCTACAGCGTTTCGGAGATATGGCTTCCCGACGGCGTTTGGTTTGATTATTTCACGGGCGAGAGATACGAGGGCGGCAACGCTTGCGTTCGCTCCCCTCTTGATATATTCCCCCTCTTCGTGAGAGCGGGCGCTCCCGTGGTAACTCAGCCCTATCGCGATAGAATGACCTCCTCTCCCTATACCGAGCTTACGGTGGAGGTGTTCTGCGACGGACAGTGCGGCTCATCCTTTGATCTTTATGAGGATGACGGCGAGACCGAAAAATATAAGAGCGGCGAATTGAGAAGGACCGCAGTCACCTTCTCCTCAGACAAAAGAAGCCATAAGCTGAGCCTTTCTCCCGAGGGCACCTACGAGGGCGCCGTTGAAAAGAGAGATATAACGCTCATTCTGAGAAACGTTGAAAGACCTGAGATGAAGGGCGTTTCCTATGATGAAAAAACAAGGACCGCCAAGCTGAAATTTACGGAAATTTCAGCCGACAGTCCCTTTGAGGTCAGCGTATTATAAATAGATCTCCAAAAGATCCGCAACCGTCTCGTCGGCGCACATAGGTGTGACCAGCCCGCGGCTGACGGCATCGAATATCCTGTAGGCATCCTCCCGCTTTGAGGTAACGTCGCGAAGGAGCTTCGTTTCCCGTCGGGTTCCGCCGCAATCCGCTTTGGTAACGGATATGGAGTAAAAGCGCCGTCCCTTGCATTCTTCGCAGAAAAGACGGTACAATAAGAGAGTGTCCCCGAAGGGACGCTTGATAACGAGGCGCCTTTTGCGCCTTCGGTGAGCTTTCTGTATATTCACGGCCATAGTCCCTTTCGGAGTGGTATTAATATTTTATACCGTGAAAGGGCGCGAGGATTAAGAAAAGGGTAAAATAATCGGGAGATGCGCGAAAATACGGCTTTTTCATACATAAATTTTGAAAAAACGGATAAAAACGGAAATTTATATTAAAATTTCGGCAAAAATTTTAACGTAACGGAGGAAAGGATAATGGATATCTGTGAGGCCTTTCTCAATTCATACAGAGAGCTTGAAGAGGCTCTTGAAGCAAAATACGGTCAGCGCTCAGGGGTAGTGCAGTCCTACGCCTCGGGGGAGGGCAGCCGATATTATGAGGAGCTGACCCTTTTTCGGGAGATGAGAAACCTTCTTTCTCATCATGCAAGGCTGGACGGAGAGCCTCCCGTGCTCCCCTCTGAGGCATCATACAAAAAGCTTTGCGAGATAGTGGACCTTGTGAAAAATCCTCCCGTTGCCCTTTCCGTGGCGACCCCGAGAGAGAGCCTTTATTGCGCCGCAGAGCAGGACAGCATATTTGAAATAAGCGACGTTATGGAGGAGCGGGGATATTCCCACGTGCCCGTCCTCGCAGGGGACGGAAGCCTTCGCGGCGTTTTCAGCGTAGGCACGCTCCTCACCTTTGCAAAGGAAAATAAAAAGAGAAGCTTTTCAGACCTTAAAATAGCCGATCTTGGGGATTATATCCTTCCCGAAAGGCATACAACGGAGAAGTTCGCCTTCTGCAAGAGAAACAGCGCGGCGGCGGATATCAAGGAGCTTTTCAGCCATAAGGGCCCCTTTAAGCGGAGAGTTGCCGCAGTTTTCGTCACCTCAGACGGAACTCAGAAGGGCAAGCTCCTCGGAATGATAACCCCCTGGGACTTCTTCAAATCCGAATAATAAGAAAACCGCCTCGGCGGTTTTCTCAGGCTGTCGAAAAAGGCGCAGAACAAAAGCCGCAAAACATATAATATTCAGTTCAATGAAAAAATACGTCAAAAAGTAGAAATCCGCCGTAAAAACGGCGGATTTCATTGTTATAAGCGGCTTTTTAGCCGCGAATTGTCCCTCTGTCGTACCTTTGTACGCCGACGCCGGACAATTCACGGCTTCTGCATCCTTCTCGACAACCTGAGGTTGGGTTGTTTATTTCTTATTGGCGTTCCTTTTGCGCAAAAGAATCAGCACAACAATGAGCATCGCGGGAAATACCGTTCCGATAAGGAGGCCGGATTTCAAATTTCCGCCTGCCGCCTCAGAAACTGCGCCGACGATAGCGGGGCTCACCATACCGCCAAGATCCCCCGCGAGGGCAAGGAGGGCAAACATTGCAGTTCCGCCAAGGGGACATCTCTGAGATGAGATGCTGATGGAGCCGGGCCACATTATACCCACAGCCGTTCCGCACAGAGCGCAGCCGATAAGGCCGAGCACGGGAAAGGGAGCGAGAGACGCAAGAAGATAGCAACCGACGCAGAGCACGCCGCAGCCGAGCATCACCTTTTCGAGGTCAAGCTTTTCGCTGAACTTTCCGTAGAGCATACGGGACAAGCCCATAAACATTGCAAAGAGGCAGGGGCCTGCAAGGTCGCCAACGGTCTTTGATACACCGAGAGCAGACTCGGTGAAGGCTGACGCCCACTGAGCCATAGTCACCTCAGAGGCGCCGGAGCATATCATAAGCAATATGAGGAGAGCAAACACGGGAGTCTTGAAGAGCTGACCCATGCTCATGCTCTTTCCGTCCTCAACGAGGCGCTCAATGGGGCAATTGATAAAATTAAAGGTATTATAAAGAGGAACGATGGCCCAGATAAAGGTGAGTATCCTCCAATGATCAACGCCGAACACGGTAAAGAACAGAGTTGAGCCGAGTATCACCGCCATAGCGCCCCAGCAATAAAAGGAATGGAGAAGGCTCATTACTCCGTCCTTGTTTTCAAAGGGGCATGCCTCAACGATGGGGCTGACAAGGACCTCGATAAGTCCGCTGCCCACAGCATAAAGAACTACTGCAATAAGGATACCGACGAAGGGATGGGGGAGCAGGTCGGGCAGTACCGCCATAAGCACAAGGCCAAGGGCCGACACCACCTGAGAGGCAATTACGCAGGCGCGATAGCCGATCTTATCCGCAAACTTGGTTGCCGCAAAGTCTACTATGATCTGTGTGAGATAGAACACCAGCGGTATCATTGCTATTTTTTCAAGAGTGATACCGTAGCTGCTCCTGAACGTTAAAAAAAGCAAGGGCGCAAAGTTTGCTGTTATTGCCTGAGTTACAAATCCGAGATAGCAGGCTATCAGCGTTTTTTTATAATTTTTACGTTTTGTCATTATCGTCTCCGAAATTCTGTATGATGGGTATATTATATCACCATCCGGCGACAAAACAAGGCAATTAAACGGCAGGTATAAGCACTATTTACCCAAATTTTCAATACTGCCCGGCCCATAGCCGTATGCCCTCTTGAACTGACGGCTGAAATAGTTCACCGAATTGAAGCCGCAGGCGTAGCTTATCTCCTGAAGGGTGCCCGCCTTTTCGCTGAGCATCCTGTGAGCCGTTTGCAATCTGTGCTGTATCAGCGCGTCTACGGGAGAGCAGCCCATATATGTATTGAAGCATCTTCCCGCCTCGCTTCTGCTGATATCCGCGGCTCTTGCTATATCCTCAAGGGTCACGCTCTCAGAATAATGCTCATAAATAAAGGCCAGCATTTTCTGTATGCGTATCTGATTATTAATCTGAATGCGGGTATGCTCCGATTTCGGAAAGGCTTCCATATTTATATATACGTACTCAAGAATTTCGCTGATATTTCGGGCTACTGCCATCTCATAAGCATTAGCACCCTCTGTCATACGCTCGTAGGTATCGTCGATCAATCGTCGCACCTCGCGGCACCCATCGTCATCGTGTCTAAACACGACGCAGGGCAGCGTATCGCACTGAGCTACGGGCAGAACGTATTTTTGATAGACCGCGCTCCCCTGAGGAGCTATGAGGGCGCCGGAAAATACGATATTCGGCATAGGATCGGGGATATCCCCATCGGTCTGAGAAATTCCGTGCAATATATTACCGTTCACGAAAATACTGTCCCCTGCCCTGAGGGTGATATGCTGCTGTCCCACCTGATAGTCAAGAACGCCGCACCTTGCAGTTGCGATCTCAAAATCGGGATGCCAATGTAGGGGTCCCGCCCAATTGGGAAGCTCACGCAGCTCATCGTGAAAATACGTTATAGGAAATTCCGAAGCGTTATGGGGTATCTGCTCTCTAAGCTGACGGTCAAGAATTATGGCCATTTTAAATTCTCCCTTATAACTGCCCGAAGGGCAATATAACTATGCAAAGCATAATATAACTGCGAAGCAATATAACTCGCCTTCTGCGAATATAACTGAGGCGCCCTCCGTAAGGAAGGCGCCTCTTTGCACACGCTTTAAGCTTTTTATTAGCCTGTGATACCGGAACGCTCAACGCCCTGGATGATGTACTTCTGAGCGAAGACATAGATAAGGAGCAGAGGAACGAGAATGAGGATACCGCAGGTATTTGTGATAGCGGTGTTGAACATGCTGCTTGCTGCGCTGTTTGTAGCGAGGGAAGCGGGGATACCAACTATATCGGGCATCAGAACGGGGCCTGACGTTGTATAGAACATATCGGTATAGAAGTTATCTGTCCACTGCCAGGAGAATGCAAACATGAACACGGTGATCATCATGGGAACTGCGTTGGGGAGAACGATCTGAATGAAGGTTCTGAACACGCCTGCGCCGTCAACGGATGCAGACTCTTCAAGCTCATCGGGAATTCCGGTGAAGAACTGACGGAGCATGAAGATATAAAGTCCGTTCTTGAACGCAAGACCTGTTGCGGAGAGGATCCACAGAGGCCAGTATGTATTGATGAGGTTGAAGGATGTGTTCTCAGTGAGTCTGATCCAGTCAACTACACCACCGCCCAGCAGGTTCATAATTCCGAGGATATCGAAATATCTGAACTCCATGAACATGGAGAGCTGGAGTGTTCCGTGAGGAACGATCATTGTGAAGACAACAAGCAAGAAGAGAAGCTTGTTGAACTTGAACTTGAACTTTGCAAAGCCGTAACCGATAAGGCTGCAGACGAAGGTCTGGATGATAGCGCAGGAGCCTGAAAGGATAAACGTATTCAGGAGCGCCTTGAGATAGCCGTTCTCAGTGATGATAGCCTTGTAGGTATCAAGGGTGGGGTACTTGGGAATGAGACGTACCGTTACGTCAACGAAGTCCTCGGGGCTCATGAAGGAAGAGGAGATCTTTGAATAGAAGGGGAAGAGGATTACGTAGCATACGCCAACGAGAAGCGCAAGTCTGAAAATATACCAAACTACCTTACCGAGGAAGTATGTGCTTACGTACTTACCCTTAAGTCTCTCAGCAAGAGGGGTGCGGTCGAACTCTACGCGAATTCTGTTCTTAGACTCTCTTTTAACCTTTGTCTGATTGTTAGCCTGATTTGTCATTTTACCGTACCTCCTTCCTTAATCTTTCTTCTGATAGAATACGAACATACTGATGATACCTGCAACCAGCGCTACGATCACGATTACGATGAGGAAGTACATCCACGCCATCGCGGAGCTGATTACGTTACCGTCGCCTGCCTGGTTATACATATTGTTAACGAATGCCATTACCTCGTTGTTCTCCGATGTGAAGGAGTCGATAACGGTGTAGATCGCGTTAACCAGGATCATGGGAGAGATCATGGGGAGAGTGATCTTCCAGAAGGTCTCCCAAGCGGAGCAGCCCTCGATCTGGCAGGACTCGTAGATGGAGGGAGAAATTCCCTGGAGTGCTGCAAGGAAGATGAGCATCTGTACGCCGGAACGGTTTACGATATCAAAGATGTTGTTTACTGCTGTTGTTACGTAGGTTGCGAGCTCGCCGCCGACTACCATTCCGGAGAAGAGGCTCTGGAGGTCTGTTGCGGAAACGATCTCAGCTGCGCCGCTTGTTGCGCCGGCGCCTGTATCGATACCCTCACCCGTGGAGTCCATATAGTCTCCGAGGGAGTTCGAAGCATCGATGCTTGCGATCAGACCCGTTGTAAGAAGAACGGGGATGAAGAAGATCGCACGGAACGCCGCACGGCCTATCATCTTCTGGTTCAAAAGGATAGCGATGAACAGGGAGAAGAGAAGGATCGTGGGGATATCAATGATAAGTCCCGTGATACCAGTCAGCAGAGTTTCTACGAACGCAGAGTTCTCAAGAGCTGCCTGATAGTTACCGAGGCCTACCCATACGAGCTCGTAACCGCCGCCCGTAAGGATATCGATCTCATTGAAGCTGTACTTCAGAGATCCGTAAATGATCGGAATGTAGATAAGTGCAAAGCCAAGAACGAAGGGGAGCACGAAGAACCAACCCGTTCTTGCTTTTCTTGCCTGAAGGGATGCTCCGCGCTTTCTTTCCTTAACAACGCCGAGCTCCTTTGCAGATTTTCTGAACAGTGCCATTATTTAAGCTCCTCCTTTCATCCTTCGATTTCCACGTAGCTGAGAGCATCGATATGAACGGTCTCGCCGTCAACCTTTGCATCTACAGCATAGGAATTATAGTTGATAACGAAGCTTGTTCCGTTTTCGTAAGTTACCTTAACAACAGAACCGCTTTCTACTTCTACGAGAGTAGCCTCGTTGTTGCCGCTACCGGAGGGACGGTTGCCGCCGCCGATGTTGCCGCCTGTGGGAGTTTCGCCGCGGGATGCGAGAAGCTCCTGTCTCTTCTTCTCGCGCTCTGCCTCAGCCTTTGCAGCCTCCTCAGCCTCCTTCTGAGCCTCAAGCTCTTCCTCGGTGGGCTCGGTATCCTCAGCCTTGATCGTTCTTACCGCGCTGATGAACTCGTGGTCCGTGATAGACTGTGTCTGGAGATCTGCGAGAAGGGTGTTGATCGTGGTGTAGTACTCTACAAGGTCGTCCTTCCAGATATCGTAGGATACGGAATAGTACTTATTGTACTCATCGGACTCCTTAAGAGCGCTTGTGTTATCATAGCAAAGTGTGAAGTAGAGGGAAGCGCCGTTCTCAATGCTCTTGAGGATAGCGTACTGTACGTCACCCTCCATATTGATAGCGCTGCCGGAGTAGCTTACGTAGCCGTGAAGCACCATTGCGTAGAAGGGAACCTCTTCGCTTGCCTTAAGGAAGTTGGAGGACTCTGTGGGAACGTCAATGATGTGATCTGCATACCGGAGAGCATATGCGTTACCGCCGTTAAGCATTACGCTATACTTCTCGGAGAGTTTCTCAAGCGCCTCAAGTGTGAAGCCCTTGGAGTCCTCACGGTTGTAAGGCTCGTCATCGTCAAAGTCGGAGTTCAAGTCTGTTCCGAGAGTGGAAGCAGAAACGCCGCCGAGCTTATCAAGATCCTCAAGATCGCCCTCGATCTTATTGAGGAAGTAGCTGTATACAGAGGGAGAGATCGCAAGTGCGAAATCAGACTCGAAGCTCTGCATAGCCGCGTCGTAGTTTCTCTTGGACATATATCTGTCGTCGATAGACTTAACGAGGTCGCGCTTTTCGCTGATGCCGTCGAACCATGTAGTGGTCTTAACGTATGCGATATCGAACTCGGGATATACGCCGAAGTTCTTTTCCTCAGCGTAGTCGAGAAGATCGTCAAGACCGTCCTCGCCGCCGAGCTTATCTACCCACTTGATCTTGGAGGGATATGTATTGCCGAGACCGCCGTTATAGTAACCGGTGAGTCTGAAGTTGATGTTACCTACACCTGCCTCAGAGAGCTCGTCATACATAGTTGCGATATCCTCAAAGGTTGTGAGAGGAGTATCAACTGTTACGGGAAGGGATGCCACCTTATCGAGAGTCTGGATAGAACCGAAGGCTTCGATATAGAGAGGAACGTCCTTCTCGACCTTATCAGCGGTGAGCTTTGTGATGATACCGTTGTTTACGAGATGATCGCGATATGCATTAGCCATACCAACATAGGAAGCCTCATAGCCGCCCTTTTCAGCAACTACCTCTTCATCGTCAAGCATTATGTACTTGATTCTGTAAGAGCCGGTATACTTTCTGGAGGATGTTACGGACCAGGAAGCGTTTGCGCCGATGGACATGGAGTCTGCAAGGTTATACGCGTCGGAGGGGCGAGGCTCGAAGCTTGCATATACTGTGTTATATGCGTGGAGCTGACCGCCGTGCTCACTCATAAGGGTTGCCATGGAGTCACCCTCGGTGATAACTGCGAAGTAACCTCTGTCATCAATAACAGCTTCGCTCTCTTCGCCGGGGATATCGGGACCTGAGCCCTCAAGCTCCTGATTTTCAACTACGCCGAATACGGGGAGTCTCATGATCTCGGAGTGCTGGCCGGAGATCTCGTGGTATGCGTAGTCAGCGCCGTACATCTGGCCTGCTACGTTATAGTTGGAACCCTGTACCTTCTCAAAGCGGATAAGGGTACCGGATCCGTCGGGGATAAATGTATAACCTGTGTTAGCTGTGCTGCCGCTACCCATGAAAGGAAGCATTGTTACGGACTTGAGAGTGAAGTTAGACTCGTCGAAGCGGATACCGCTGGCGGGAAGTCTTGCCTCAAGGCCGTCCTTGGAGATGGTATACTCGATAGCCATCTTGAAGTTTGCGGGAGCCTCGTCAGATGCAACGTAGTCACAGTCTGCGTGGTCCTGCTCCATTTCCTCAAAGGTGTAGTTGGGGCAGTAGGTCTTAACGATGGTCTCGCATGTCTGAAGCTCCTTGGAGGAGATATCAGGAGTACATACGTAGATCGCGAACTGCTTTGTGATGGGGAAGGACGCCTGGATCTCCTTTACGTTACGCTCTGTAAGGCTTGTATCAGAGGTATCGTAAATCGTATAGAAGGAGAGGAGTCTTTCAAGGTTTGCGGGATCTGTGATCCTATCCTTGATCATCATATCAAAGCGTTCCTTGGAGATGATACGGGGAACAAGTCTCTGAGTTGCGAGCTCACCGATGGTGTACTCAACGCGAACACCGTTCTTGATGTTCTTTGTTACGATCTGACCGCGGAGAGCAGCCTCAACGTAGGAGTTCATGGAGCTTTCAACGCCATTCTCCTCGTAGGTTACAATAAGCTGGGAGAGAAGTCTCTGTCTTGTAGAGGTGGACGCCCAGTTATAGCCTGCCGCGATATCGTAGGGGTTGGAGAAGAGGATCTCTCCGCTGTCTGTGTTGCGGAATGCGATCTCTCCTGAGATCTCCTCAACGTAGAGCTGGTAGCCGTCCTGCTCCTTCATAAGGGTCATATCGGCGAGCTTTGCGTTGGGAGTTGCATATGCTTTTGTTACGTGATTGATTACGGGGTTGCCTTCTTCATCAAACTTATCCGATGCTGCTGCAACGTCTACCGTAGCAACGCTTCCCGCTACTACGATTGCGCCGAACACCATTACAAGGGTAAGGAAGGCAGACATTATTCTTTTGAAGTTCATACTGTTTCCTCCTTTTTCCCTAGATTCGGTACTGTATCTCGTCTACGATGTTGTAAACGAAGCTGATTACCTTTGTGATAAGTGTTGAGAACAGAACTGCGATAAACATAATGAATACCATAGCTACGATGGTACCGAGAGCGGTGACAGCCGCCTTCCAGATAGGATATCCGTGCGTGATCATCATACCGAAGAACAGGAGCACGCCCATCCAGAGGAATGCGATACCGTTCACGAGAGAGATCATTGTTGCCTCTTCAGCAACCAGAACGTTGGAGATCAGCGTTGTGGGGATGATGAAGATGGGCAGAGGTGTGAGCGCATAGCAGCTTGCGATGAACACGTCCTTAAGTGTACCTTCACCGTCGAACAGTGTTGTGAGACACCAGTTAGCGATTACCCAGAGAAGGAGAGGAAGTGCTACGGATGCAAGAGTCATAAATACGTCAACAGCCGCGGTCTCGCCGGCGAAGATATAGCCGGTACCTACTGTCTGATAGAAGAATGCAAGGATCGTGATCACGAGGATGATATAAGCAGAACGAACGCTACCGCGCTTTTCATGCTTGAGATCCCAGAAACCGTCGAAGGGGTGAGTCATAACGTGGATAGCGTAGATAAGCTCCTCCATGATATTCTTCTGACCGACCTTGAGGGAAACCTCTTTATTCTTCTTTCCTGCATAGCCAAGGAACTTAGCGATGAGGATGAGAGCTACTACTACAACTGCGGGGATAACGAGGAACCACTTGGACATCCACTGCTGTCTAACCTGCTTATAGGAGTTAGAGTAGCCGCCGTTGTCGTAAGCTGCCTTATAGTATTCCATAGCGCCGTCGTAGTTACCGTCGCGGAACATCGCGGATGCGATACCGATGTAAGCTACGTCGAAGTTATTGTTTCTCTTAAGGATCTCGGTCCAGTCGTCAACCTCGGCGTCATAGTTTCTGTTGTTCTGGTTTTCCAGAGCCTTAACGAGAATATCGCCGTACTCGGTACGTCTGTAAACTGTGAAGCTTCCGTTATCCTTATCGAGAAGGATGAGGTTGTTGCCCTGATAGCAAACAGCCTTGATATTGGAGATGGAACCGATCTGGTTACCGGAGTCACCGAAGGCGAAGAGGAGGTTACCGCTCATATCGTAGGTAAATACCTTACTTCTCTTCTGGTCGATGATGGACCAGGATCCCTCGGGGCCAACTGCGGAGTCCACGATGGTGGATGCGCCCTGAATAGAGCTTGTAGCAGAGGTGGATACCTTTACCTCACCGCTTGGAGGATAGAAGCCGTTACGCGCCATAACGTCTGCGCCGGAAGCGTTGAGCTTCTTAACGGGAGCGTATGTGCCGGAGGCATCCTTACCGGAGATGGCATTCTGCTGAGTTGCCTCGTCGATAGAGGAGGTTGTTACGTAGATAAAGTTTTCGTTGTCAATAGTGATATTGTTATACTCTGTGGAAACCATTTCCTCGCCGACTGCATCTTCGGGTCTGATGGTTCTCCAGAAAGCTTCCCAAGCGGAAAGCGTTACCTTCTGAGCGCCGATATATCCGTAGAAGGAGCCCTCGTCGCCCATTACGATGATACCCTCGTAGCTGGTTGCGGATACGATGAACAGACGGCCGTAGGAGTCAACTGCAACTGCGATAGGTCTGTAGATGGTATCGGAGTTGAAGAGGGAGCTCTCGGGCTGGTTAACTGTCTTGACGAAGTTACCCTGCTTATCGAAGATTACCAGACGAGCGTTATTTGTATCACACGCGTAGATAAACTTTTCGTTAACGAAGAGGCCGCTTACACCGGAAAATCCGTCGGGAACGCCCTGCTCGTTTACGAAGGAATTGATCTTGAACTTATACTTATAGTACTGGTCAAGAACGTAGATGCAGTTGGAGCCGGAATCGGAAAGGTAAACCATTCCGTCGGGGCCAACGGTGATATCCTCGGCGGTGCCTATGGTCTGGTACGCGCCGGTCACGTCGGGACCCATATAGCGGGAATCAACAACTACGTCGGGAACGTATGCATCGGGAGACGTGAGAACGAATCCTGTGGATGAATACGTATAGGTTGCATAGGGAGCTGCCGCGGAAACTACTGTTGCCATAAGCATCACGGCTGCCATTGCGACAAGGAGTATCTTAAATGCTTTTTTCATTTTTATATCCTCCTTAGTCTTTCATACCGCTGGAGCCCATCGTTTCGATGATCTGGCTCTGAGATACAACGAATACGAGAATAGGCACGAGCATCATAATAACACCGGATGCAGCGCTCGCACCGGAACGTGCAACGCCTGCTGTGAGCACCTGTGTCATTGCGTAGTTAAGTGTCTTAAGATCTTCGCTATAGATGTAGATGGAAGCACCGGAGTTCCAAAGTCCCTGGAAGGAGTAGATGATAAGTGTGAGCCAAGCGGGCTTAACCATAGGCATCGCGATGGACCAGAATGTACGGAACTCGCTTGCGCCGTCAAGACGCGCACTTTCAAGTACTGCCGTTGTTACGTTTGTATCCATGAACTGCTTCATGAGGTAAAGTCCGAGAGTTGAACACCATGCAGGAACGATGATAGACAAAAGGTTATCCATCCAACCCATCTTTGCAATGATGATGAACACGATGATACCACCAACAGAGGAGGAGAACATCAGGGACTTCTGAATGAGCTGGAAGAAGAAGCCGTTTCCGGGGAAAGGAACCTTAGCCAGCGCATACGCACAGAGAGAAGAGAGAACAAGGTTTCCGAATACACCTGCTACTGTGATGAGCACGGTATTGAAGATGTATCTTGAGAAGGGAACCCAGGACTCACTCATGAGCTTAAAGAGATCTGCGAAGTTATCCCATGTAGGGTTAATAACGTAGAATCTGGGGGGGTAGTAGAACAGCTCATCAAGGGGCTTGAAGGACTGCATTACCGTGTAATAAAGGGGAAGGAACATGATAACGCCCAGAATTACAAGGAAGATGGTGATACCGAAGTCACCGCCTGCACTTCTGTTAAGTACGACGGAGTGGTTTCTGGTTCTAAGCTTTTTCACGTTACTCACCTACCTTCGAAAGCAGCTTGACAATGAAGGAGTTTGCTGTGATCATTATCAAGAACAGAATGAACGAAATCGCAGATGAATAACCGATCTCCATACGAGCTCCGCCGTACTCCGCGATATGGTGGGAGATGGTGTATGCTACGTAGTCGGTAGAGGGGTTACCTGCAAGAGCGGTAACTACGTCACCGAAGCCGAAGGAGCCGGTGATGGACATAACGGAACCGAATATGAGCTGAGGCTTCATGTTGGGAAGAGTTACGTACCAAAGCTCCTGCCAACGGTTGGTGATACCGTCAACCGCTGCAGCCTCGAACTGAGAGCGGTCGATACCCTGAAGACCTGCAACGAAGGACAGGAAGGAAGTACCGAGAGACATCCAGAGAGCGATGGCAACGCACAGAGGCATGATCCACTTTACGTCTGTGAAGAACAGGATAGGTGAATCGATGAAGCCGAACTTGAGAAGCCAACCGTTTACAAGGCCGTAGGAGTCACTTGCAAAGATATAACCGAAGATGGTGTACGCACCGCCTGAAATGGAGGGCGCATAGAAGATAAGTGTTACGATAGATCTTGTTCTGGGGCTGAGCTCATTGATGAACCAAGCAACTACGAAGGACAGAATGAAGGATGCAGGTCCTACCAGAACTGCGAAGATCATTGTGTTCTGAAGCGCCGTGATGAACAGCTCGTCATCAAGGAACAGGGTTATGTAGTTATCGAACCAAACCCAGTTGGGCACTTCCAACATGTTGTAGTCTGTAAAGCCTACGAGCAAGGAAGCGATGACAGGGATAATGGTGAAGAAGAAGAACAGCAGCATAAAAGGTGCGATCATTATGTAGCCGATCTTATATCTCTTCATCATATGCCATGTCCACTGACGCTTCGTCATTTTGCCGTGGTCGACTTTTGATTTCTTAGACATTGTCGTTTTTCTCCCGTTTTAGATTTTTTACCGAAGCGGCGCAGGCGAACAGCGCCGCTCGGTGAAGCTGAATATTTATTTTTTTATATATATAATAAATAGGAAGGAATTATTTTTTGAGCCATTCCTTATAGGAAAGCTCAGTCTCGCCGTATTTGACCTCATTCTCCCACTTCTGGAAGTTTTCAGCTGATACGCCGTGCTCCTTCATCCAGTCTACGTAGGTGTATTCAGCATCTGCGTTGTCCTGGATGCAGTCGATGGAATCGGGGGTTGTGTCTCTTTCCTCCGCCCAGTATTCCCTCCACTCGTCGAAGGATTCAAAGCCCATATATTCCGCAATAGCCAGCCAATCCTCGTTGAGCATCAGCTCAAATTCTTTACGCTTACGGGAAAGCTCTTTATTGATAGCGTCGATATATTCAAGGAGAGAGTCGGAAGGATCCGCGCCCTCGTTATAAGCTGCCGCGAATGCGAAGCCTGTGTAACGTCCGATGTAATAGCTACCGGGGTACTGCTCAACTGCAGCTGTGTCGTTAAGACATGTCTGAATTGTCTTGTACTCCTTCTCAGACCAAGGAAGCTCTGCAAGTGCTTCGATGTTCGCAACTGCCTGCTTAGCAGAAGGACCGAGAAGAGCCATCATTTCGTTGGAGAAGTCTACCTGGAATTCCTTATCGCTGTACCAGTCCATGAAGTCCCAGCCCTCTTCCATATTCTTACAGCCCATAGGCATGATGATACCGCTGATGCTGGACATTACTGTGTGGTCGATCTCGCCCGTTTCCTCATTGAGAGTACCGGGGATCTGGTAGAAGCTCCAGAGACCTGCAATTTCAGGTGCGAAGATGGTGAGAGTGTTATAAAGCATATAGTCGCTTATAAGGATAGGCATCTCACCTGTCTTGAAACGGTTCTGAGCATCGTAGGAAATAGGAAGTGAATACTGTGTAAAGAGGTTACACATATATTCGAACGCGTCAAGAGACTGGTGATCGTCAAGGTTAGTTGCCATACCTTCGTTCTTCCAGTAGTTACCGCCCTGCTGATAGAGGAATACGTTGTAGTCCTGAGTCATACCGATCTCCATGTTATTGAACTGGAGGATAGGTACCATCGCCATAAGCTCATCCCAAGTTTCGGGAACCTCAAGACCAAGCTCTGAAAGGATATCATCTCTGCAGAACAGTGTTGCACAGCTCTGACCTACGGGAATCGCATATGTTGTACCGTAGAGAGAAAGAGGAACAATAGCTGACTCAGCAAATCTTGATATTACCTCATCAAATGTATCATAACCATTAAGAGGAAGGATAGCGCCACGGATAGCCATATCAATGGGGTTGGTCGCGTCGATGGATACGTCGGGACCAACGTCAGCAAGAATGGAGGGAAGAAGCGCGCCGCCTGCAGTAAGGCTGAGCTGCACCTTTGTTCCCGTTTCCTGAGTAAATCCGTTGTCTATAAGATTTTTGATGATCTGTGCCTGGTCACGGCCGGAGGATGTCCATACCTGAAGGAGGACCTCATCCTTATCGCCGTCAACTGCGAAGGAGTCGTAGTCTGTTACAAAGCTTGCCGCAAACTTTGTAAGCTCGAACCATGCGGACTCCCAGAAGTTACCCTCGGCCTTCTTAGCCTCGGTTCCTGCGGGCACGATCTCGATATAGTCCATCTCAAGGAACTGAGAGCTCATGTCAGAGAGCCATGTACCGAGAGAGGAGATCCAGGATTTGAGAGATGAGAGGTTAGGAGCGATCTCCTTTTCGTCGGAAGCCATCTTTTCTACAAGAAGAGCAGCCTGCTCAAGAGTAGATGTGGTCTCAGACTTGATACCGCCGATATCCTCGATATAGTCAACGAGCTGGAAAAGCACTGTAGCCTGGAGGCCGAGGTCCTGAATGACTTCGGGCATTACTCGGGTAAGGCCGTAGTCACGGTACTCGTCTGCCTCAGCGCCTGTGAGCTCGAGGATCCTCAGATAGTCGTCATTGAGGCTTGTAATAACTCCGTCTACCTGGCGGATGATGTCCGCGAAGGAGCCGAGAGATACCTGAAGCTCGATGTCGTATGTCTTGCCCTTCTCAAAATAGAATTCGAAGTATGTATCTCCGTCGTTCAGATAATCATACTGGAACTTATTGAGATAGGGGAACTGACAGTTCTTAGCCTCCTCGAAGGGATACTCTCCGTTGATCTTAAGACTTCTGGAGGTGTACATACCCTTGAGGGTGTCCTGCATGAATCTGATACCGATCTGATAAAGACCGCTCTCCTCGCACTTGAAGGAGTATCTGATCCACTGGCCGTTTGCTACCCACTTGTCAGCGCCGATGGTGTTTCTCATGATCTTTGCAGCATCCTGAGGGCTGGTGAGGGGGGATGAACGGTCGTATACAGGATAGATAGTGTAGTTGGAGACGAACTCGGGGAGCTCTGCCTCGAAGGTGATGGTCTCGGCATCTGCAGGCTTGTAGCCCTTCTTCTCATACTCTGCGAGGATATCCGCATACTTGGGAAGCTCCTCATAGGTATAGATGCCTACCTCGGAGATGGCAACGGAATCACGAACTGCCTCAAGGGAGATAACGTTCTCGCCTTCCTCAAGATAGAACTCAAGAGGAATGGTGTAGTAACCGTCGTTATCCTTGATATCGTGAATCTTCCACTCGTGTACAGCAGAGGAAACGGGACGAAGCTCGTTCTCTGTGATATCGAGGTCGAATGCGCCTTCTCTTACGCCCTTGTCGGTAAGATACTCAAAGGTCCAGGTCTTGTTAAGGCTCTGGTATCTTGCCTCCTGATAAGGTGCCTTACCGTTGATCTTGAACACGCGCTCGATATCGGTGGTCTTATCAGTGACGGAGCGGTAAACGATACGAACGCAGTAGAAGCCTGCCTTGGGTACGTCTACCTTCCAGGATACGGTACCTGTTTCGCCGGTCACGATACAGTCAACACCGTCGATGGTGTCCTTCTCGATCTCAGCGGTGGTGAACTCCTCGTCGGTGATGTAATCCGTAGCGGCTACGGTTACCTCTTCACCTGCGCGAAGATCCGTACTGTAGTTATACTTTGATTTGTAGCTCTCGTAGGAGATGAGCACGTACTCGCCCTTGATCTCCTGGAGGCTTACGTTTGTTCCCGCATCTGACTCAGCTTTTGCATCGGCTGCAAAAACGGGCAAAGCGGAGCCAACAAGCATTACAAGCGCCAGTATCAACGCCAGAAGCTTTTTGGTCTTCTTGTTTTTCATAGAACCTTCCTCCTGCAATGAATAATGCCGTTTTTCGGCTGCTCGGCGGCCTTTCGGCTCGCATTTTTTTCGCAGCGGGCCTTTTCTGACATCGCCGCAGAGCTTTGGGACAAAAAGCGCCTTTTAGTCCCTTTTGCATACAATTTATGATACCATAACGATGCCCTTCTGTCAAGTTTCTACCTACATATATGCAGGGGAGGAAAATTCAAGAATTGCCCTTGTTTTCAAGGGTTTTCGGGCCTTTTTCGCACCCCGCTCCCAAGGTCGGGATTTTTGTACAAAAAGACGGTGTTTTTTGGGTAAATCAAAGTTACATTTTCGACGGAATATACAGTTGAAAATCACTTTTTTATCACATAATACAGTTTTTTGACACCATTGGGTAATTTTTATTTACTATTTTTCGGCAGGTTTGAGTTGTTTGATTTTGTTGTAATCGTATAATGGGAGAGTTATTTTTTGTATCTGTTGCACAAATTTTGAACGATTTTTTCTCCGTCTGTCATTTCTGCACAATTTGTGAACAAATAGTAACTATTTATACTGTTTTATATGAATTTGCCGAGAAACATACCAAAAATTCCCTTCTTTGCCCTTTTCTTAAAAAATACAGCTTGCGACAGACTGTTGCAAAAGGCGATGGGCTTTGGTATAATCGGGGTATGAAAAACGATCTTTTATCTAAGCTTCGGGACGGGCATCCCCTGTCCCTGCGAGAGCAGATAACGCTGACGGCAAGCCTCAGCTATCCTGCCATTCTCGCCCAGCTCTCTTCCATCATAATGCAATACATAGACGCCGCCATGGTAGGCCGCCTGGGAGCGGACGCCTCCGCCGCCATAGGCCTCGTTTCCTCAAGCACCTGGCTCTTCAACGGAGTGCTCTCCGCTGCGGTCACGGGCTTTACGGTGCAGGCGGCACAATATATCGGCGCAAAGGACCAAAAAAGCGCCCGATGCGTTATGAAGGGGGCTTTCATATTTGCGACCCTGGCCGCCGTTTTTATGGCCACCCTCGGCGCCGCTGTCAGCTCCTTTCTTCCCCGCTGGCTTTCCGACGGAGCCGCCATATCCCGCGACGCAGGCCTCTACTTTCTCGTTTTTGCCCTTTCCCTCCCCTTCGTTCAGCTGAACACCATAGCGGGCGGAATGCTTCAGGCAAGCGGCAATATGAAGGTGCCAAGCGCCCTCCACGTGCTGATGTGCGCCCTTGACGTTGTCTTCAATCTTATATTTATATTCCCGAGCCGGGAGATCCTGGGCATACCCTTCCCCGGAGCGGGCCTCGGAGTTATGGGCGCCGCCATGGGAACGGCCCTTTCTCAGGTGGTCGTTGCCGTTATAATGCTTGCGTTCCTGCTTTTGCGCTCCCCCGAGCTCAAAATAAGGCGGGGCGAGCATCTCAGCTTTACTAAAGATCAGCTGAAGAGAGCCTGCGCCATCGGCCTGCCCATTGCGGCCGAACAAGCCATTATGTGCTCGGCCTACGTTGCATCAACGAAGATAGTTGCCCCCATCGGCAGCGTTGCAATTGCGGCAAACTCCTTTGCCATAACCGCAGAGAGCCTTTGCTATATGCCGGGCTACGGCATCGGCAACGCGGCGACCACCCTTATCGGTCAGTCCGTGGGCGCGGGCAGACGGGACCTTACCCGAAGGCTCGGGTGGATAACCACTCTCCTCGGCATTTGCGTTATGACCGTCGTCGGCGTTCTTATGTGGTTTGCCGCCCCTTACGTTATCGGCCTTCTCAGCCCCGACCGCCGGGTAGTGGAGCTTGCCACGGGCGTTCTTCGTATGGAGGTCTTTGCGGAGCCAATGTACGCCGCCTCCATCGTTGCTCTCGGAGTTTTCCGCGGCGCGGGCGACACCTTTGCCCCAAGCTGTATGAGCTTTATCAGTATGTGGGCCGTGCGCATAAGCCTTGCCGCCATCCTCACTCCTCATTTCGGCCTCTACGGCTACTGGATAGCAATGACCGTAGAGCTGGTGTTCCGCGGGGTCATCTTCCTTATCCGCCTCGGCAGCGGAAAATGGCTCAAGGAGAAAAAGCTCTGAAAGCAGCCTTGAAGACCGCAGTTTTCAGACCAAACTGTGACTTTTACCGCAACGGCGGTATTTCAAGGTCACAGACCAAAGAAAGGCACAGACTTAAGAATGAAAGACATTTTTGAAAATATTAATATACGCACTCTGATAATTTCCGCCGCCGTGCTTCTCTTTGGCATAGCACTTATCGTGGGTATAGTTTTGATAGTAGCCCTGCCCGACGGCGATGCCGAAGAAAGCAAGGGCGCAGATGAAACGAAGGCTGAGGAAAGCGGCGATACCGAGCCCGACGACAGCCGCATCGACGTGACCCTCACGGGAGATGCCGAGCTCGACCCCGAAAACACGGAGTCCGAGGGCGAGGAGGGCACCAAGGTGGATATCGATGATATCCCTCCCGTTTCCGAGAGGACAAACGGTATAGACGTTTCCAAATGGCAGGGCAGGATAGACTGGAAACGGGCCGCGGCCTCAGGCATTGATTTCGCCTACGTTCGTATAGGCTACCGCGGAGAAAACGGCAAGCTCTATAAGGACGAAAACGCCGATTACAATATACAGAGCGCAAGCAAGGCAGGACTTCTTGTTGGAGTTTATTTCTTCTCTACCGCCGTCAGCGAGGAGGAGGCCCGCGAGGAGGCCCTCTGGACCCTCAAGGCAATAAAGTGCTACGCCGTATCCTACCCCGTCGTTTACGATTGCGAGGGTTATAAGTCAAAGTCAAGCCGTATGTATCTGCTTTCTGCCGCTGAGAGAACTGCAAACGCCCTCGCCTTTCTCAGCACCGTTGAAAGCGCAGGCTACGATGCAATGCTTTACGGCGCTGTCAGCGAGCTTTCCGACAGCGCATACTGGCACATTGAAAAGATAGACTCCGAATATAAGATATGGGTGGCCCAATACCCCAAGATCACCTATCCCGAAAAGGACAGACCCGATTACAGCGCCGCTCTTGCCGCCTGGCAATATACAAACCGCGGTAAGGTTGACGGAATCGACGGCAACGTTGATATGGCGGTATTCTACTTCACTCCCGAGAAAAAGGAGGCAAAGGACCCCTCAAAGGCACCCGCCGAGGCGCCCGCGCCCCTGACGCAGGAGGAAAAGATCTACTCGGCCGCAAACGAAAAGGTCACGGCAAAGGAAAAGGTGAATCTCAGAAGCAGCGCCACAACGAAAAGCGATATCGTGGGCACACTCAGCAACGGCGAGACGGCCACCCGCATCGGCATCGGCTCAAACGGATGGTCAAAGCTCAGCTATAACGGAGCTACCGTATACGCAATATCAAGCTATCTGACCACGGATCTTGACCGCAAGAACGACTCCGTGGATCAGGACGTGGTCGCGGGGAACGTTTTTTCACCCGTTTCCGATAAGGTAACCGCAAAGGAGCTGGTAAACCTACGAGCCCTCCCCACCACGGACAGCGAGATCATAGGACAGCTGAAACGCGGAGATTTTCTTGAAAGAACGGCCCTGAGCAATAAGGGCTGGTCCCGCCTTGAATATAACGGCACCGAGGTCTATGCGGTGACGAGCTATCTGACAACCGCCGCGACACCCGATACAAGCGCCCCCGAGCCCGAAACTGCGCCTCCCGTAACGGAGGGATTTCGCGACGTCAGCGAAGAGGTCACGGCAAAGGAGCTTACGAACCTGCGCACAGCTCCCTCTACGAAAAACAGCGAGATCGTGTACGCCCTCCCCAACGGAGAATACGTCCGCCGCACGGGAATACACCCAAACGGCTGGTCACGGCTTGAGTATAACGGGCAAACGGTCTACGCCATAAGCTCTTATCTGATAACCGGGGCAGAAGCAGAGACCGAAGCCGACACCGCGGCAGCGGATAAAAACGAATAAAAACTCTATTTATCTAAAACAAAAACAATGAAATCCGCCGATTTTCTCGGCGGATTTCTACTTTTTTACTGCGTTTTTCACTTAACTAAATACTATATGCTTTGCGGCTTTTGTTCTGCGCCTTTTTCGACAGACTGAAAACCGACGGGACGTCGGTTTTTTTCATATCTTCAGAGCTTTTACCTTCTTTTTGATAACGCGGATATCGGAGAGCATCTTCAGAGTATCTCTTACGAGCCTTATCTTGGAATCGCGATGGTTTATGATCTTGACGGGCATTTCGGCAAAGCGGACTCCCATCTTCTGGCCGATCTTGATAGCCTCAAGGTCAAAGGCAAAGCCGTTTACCGTGCAGAGGGCAAATATCCTCCTTGCAAGGTCTCCGCGGTAGGCCTTGAAGCCGCACTGGGAATCGGACATCCTGAAGCCTGCGGCAACGGAGATGACCTTGATATACACCTTGGAGGCAAGACGGCGAATGGCCGTATACTCTCCGTAGGAGTCCTTTTTCAGGTTTCTTGAGCCGAGAACGGCATCCGCCTCTCCCGCCTCGATCATCTTCGCGGCTCTGAGGATGGGCTCCGTTCCGTAGGCAAGATCGCAATCCGTATAGACCACGATATCCCCCTCCGTATGGAGGACCGCCTCGCGGACTGCGGCGCCCTTGCCGAGATTTTTCTTTCCGATAAGCACCTTGACGTCCGTATATCCCCACTCCTCCACCTCTCGGCGAAGCAGCTCTCCCGAGCGGTCGGCGCTTCCGTCGTCAAAAAAGACGAGCTCACAGGGGTAGCCCTTTGCCTTCAGGCGTGTGGCCTCCTCCGCAAGGGTGAGAAGGGTCTCGGCGCATATGGCGCTTTCATTATACATAGGTATGCAAACTGATAATTTCATAGCTGTGACTTTCAGGGCGGTTTATTTAACATTATCCGCCTTTACGTAAACGTTATATTCAGTTTCCGCCGAAACTGTGAGGGAGGAAAGAGAAAGAAGCCTCTCTCTGCCCTCTCGGGGGCATCTGTAATAAAAGGGGGTCATGGTAAAGAGGGCGGCGATAGCCTCAGGGCTTTCAAGAGTGAAGCTATAGCTGAGGGACTGATGGCCCCGTAGCACAAATCCCTCGGGAACACGGCTGAGCGGGGGAGATACCCTCGGCTCATCATATATGACCTCTCTCATCTCCCAGAGATGGCGGCTGCCCGAGGAGCAAACAAGGAGAACGCCGTCATCCTTGAGGACACGCATAGCCTCCTCATCGGGAACGGGGGCAAACATACTGAAAGCTATATCGCAGCTCTTATCCCGAAGGGGCATTGCAAAAATATTTGCCGCCGCGAAAAAGGCATTGCTCCCTGCCCTGCCCGCAAGCTTTGAAGCGCGCTCGGCACCGTATTTTGATGCCTCAAGGCCGATGGGGGTACACTCTATCCCCTGCTCTTTATAATATTTCTCAATATTGAGAGCGTGATATCCGTCGCCGCAGCCCGCATCAACGAAGGAAAGGCTCCTTACCTCTCCTGCGGTGTCGCAAAGGGCCGAAAGAGCAGCCTCGGCCGCCGTTTTTGATATCTCATCGTAATATCCGCCGGACAAAAATACTCTTCTGCTTCTGAGCATCTCCTTATCGTCTCCCGTTTTGGCATTGGACTTCTTGCCGGGAGGCAGAAGATTGACGTAGCCCGAGGAGGCAACGTCATAGCAATGGCGCCTTTCCCCAAGGCAGTAAAGACTTCTGCCCTCAGCTGCAAGGGGGGCCTTGCAGAGAGGGCAAAGAAGCATATCTTCAAACTTCATTATTTAATGACCTCCACAAGCTTTGCGTGGAGAGAATATCTGCCGTCGGTGGCTCCGTTGGTGCAGGTGGAGAGCGTGAGCATTCTGTCACCCGTGCCGAACTGAGCTCCGCTGTATATTCTTGAGTTCTTTACCATTTCCTGAGCAAACTTCAAAAAGTCGTTCTCGGAGCCGAACACGGTGCGGAAATAGAAGTAATCCGCCACCGTATCGTAGATAGCCACGGGCTGATAAACGAAGGCGCCGTCCATGGTATATACGTATATCTTGGTGTTTCTGAAAAACTCCTCGTCAAGGAACTTTTCAACGTCGTGGAACATGGAGCTCTGTCCCGTTGACACAACGTTATGTCCGTAAATTACCGTATTGTAGTTATCGGTAATAAGGTCCTTTGTGGTAAGGTCGGCAAAGATCGCGCCGATGGGGAGATATTCGCCGGTGTACGCGTGGTCAAGATAATAGTTATTATCGTCGCATCTTACAACGGGGTGGTTGATATTGGTATTCTCAACGTATATCCAGCCGTAAATATCGTCGTTCTGCGCCTTGAGCGCTGAAAGGCTTGCGCGCATCTGAGCAAGCTGCTCGTCGTATTTGCCGCTTGTGTCCTCGCTAACGCCGTCATCGCTTGAATTTATCTTTTCAAACAGGGTGAGGAGGGGGCTGTCGTTTCCGATCTTGGCAAGGTTTCTTCTGTCGGAGTCGTCGTTCTCTTCTCCCAGGATGAAGCCGTCAAACTCAGTATTTGAATAAAGCTCCTGACCGCGGATCTTGCCCCAGATATTGTTCACGAGAAGGCCGATGCAAACGAGAGCGACTACGCCGCAAACGGAGAGCAGGCCAAGCTGGATGATATTCTCCGTTTTGCTTATCTTTCTCTTTGCTCTCTTTTTGGGAGCGGCCGCATCGCCTGAGATATCCTCAGGCCCAAGCTCCTTGACGGAGGCGGTGAAATCCTCCTCGGTGAAGGTCTCGCTGTACGGAATATCCACCATGGGAGCCGCAGGAAGAACGAAGTCCTCCCCTCTCTCCTCCTCGCTCTCGGCTTTCTCGGGGGCGGGAGACTCCTTTGCTTTCGCTTTCGGCCTTGCAGCCTTTTCCTTCTTTTTCTTTGCCTTTTTCTTTTTGCCCTCTGCCGAAGGCTCGGCAATAACGGCGGGCTCATCTATAACTACAACGCAGGCCTCGTCAAGAACGAAATCCACGTATTCTGCCTCGGGCTTTTCTGCCTCTGAAGGATCGGTAAACTGTGAGATCTCCTCAACGGTGCCGAAAAGCTCGCTTTCCTCTTCCACGTCCTTTACGGCGTCCTCTGCGATCTCAGGCGCTGCCTCTGCAAGAACGGGCTCTGATGCGATCTCGATCTCGGCGGCCTCGATAGCCTCCTCGGGTTCAACGGACGCATTCTTCACGGGCGCCTTATTCACAGCGGCCGCGTTTTTCTTGTTCTTATTCTTCTTGCTTTTCTTCTTTCCCACAGATATCCCTCCTTTCGGATTTTTTCTCATTATAATTATATAGCATTTTTTTGATATTACAATAGCCTTTCTGTGAACTTTTGAATTATTTTCACCTAAAGGCCTTGGTTTTCGACTGAAAACTGTTGAAAACCCGACGAAAATAAGCTAAAATATAGAAAATACACCCGTCGCAGTCTCTGTGACGGGGCTTTTGCGCGAAACAAAAAAATCGAAAATCCAACCTTACCTTTTTCGCGCTCAAGCTCTTCCTAAAAATGGGGCCCAACCCATTTTTGTTCCTTCGGAACACCGTCGAGCTTCAATGCTTTTCATAAAGCGAAGTTGCGAAACAAAACAATCAAAAACCCAACCTTACCTTTTTCGCGCTCAAGCTCTTCCTAAAAATGGGGCCCAACCCATTTTTGTTCCTTCGGAACACCGTCGAGCTTCAATGCTTTTCATAAAACGAAGTTGCGAAACAAAACAATCAGAGGAATAAAAAATATGGCAGATATATTTGAGCTTTTCAAGCAGATAGCAAAGGATAATTCGGGAGCTGCAGGCGCGCCCACACATATGATAGTAGGTCTCGGAAACCCCGGCAAGGATTACGCAGAGACCCGCCACAACGCAGGCTTTCTCGCAATGGATAAGATATGCGCTTCACTTGGCTGCGAGTGTCAGAGAGTGAAATTCAAGGCCTTTACGAATACCGTTAAGATAGGCGACAAGAGCGTTCTTCTTATGATGCCCCAGACCTATATGAACCTTTCGGGCGAGGCTGTCGGGGAGGCCGCAAGCTACTATAATATCCCAGCGGAGAATATAATCGTTCTTGTAGACGATATCTACCTTGAGCCCGGATATATGAGGATACGCAAAAAAGGCTCTGCGGGCGGACACAACGGCCTTAAGAATATAATCGAGCATCTCGGAAGCGATAACTTCCCCCGTATAAAGCTTGGAGTTGGGGCAAAGCCCAAGGAGGCAGACCTTGCCGCCTGGGTAACGGGCCGACTTTCCCGCGCCGCTTACGATCTTATGACCCCCTGCCTTGACGCTTGCCTTGATGCCTCAAAGCTCATTATGAACGGCAAAGCAGACGAGGCCATGGGCAAATACAACGGCATGAAGCCTGAGATAAAGGAAGAGAATTAACGGCTTGTTTTTTCTCTCCGTCTTTATAGTAGCAAAGGCTTTCCTTAGATTTTCCCTTTATTTTATACCAAGTTCATCAGAGCAAAAAGACAAAAAGTGCTTTACAACTATATCCTCGATTTTTATATCCCCGAAGTAAAGATCGCAATAGAGCTTGACGGAAGACAGCACGGCAGATAAGAATACAAAGAAGCAGATAAACTACTATGAAAAACGATCTTTTATTACAAATTATGAGCTCGTCGCGGGAATACCGCGCGCTCTCCGATGGACTTGCCCTTTCGAGAAGACGGGCAAAGCAAAGGCCGTCGGCAGTTACGGGCCTTTCCGAGGGCGCGTCCCCCATCTTTATCACGGCATTAGCCAAGGACGAGGTCACAGCAGGCAGGCGCGTTCTCATCCTTTTTGCAAACGAAAAGGATGCCGCAGAGGAGGCCGCAAGGCTCTCCGACGAGGGAGTGCGTGCATATCACTTCCCCGCCCGCGATTACAATTTCAATAACACCACAGCCTCCCGTGAGTATGAGCACGCGAGGCTCTTTGTGCTGTCTCAGTGCCTTTTCTCAGACGACCCCTTCGTTGTCTGCGCAACGGCAGAGGCCGCCCTGCAGGTAACGGTCCCCCCCGAGGAGCTTATTCAGCTCACCTACTGTGTAAAGCCCTCCCATCCCCTCGATCAGCAGCGCCTTTGTCAGGTCCTCTCCCGCGGTGGCTATCGCAGGGTCGAGCTTTGCGAGGGCGCGGGTCAGTTTGCTGTTCGCGGCGGTATCATCGACGTTTATCCTCCCTCCGAGTCCCCCTACCGTATTGAGCTTTTCGGCGACGAGATAGACAGAATGGGCACCTTTGACCCTCAGTCTCAGCGCTTCGTTGAGTTTTTTGACGGCGACCTCCTTATCCCCCCCTCCCGCGAGATCGTTCTCAACGAAGAGAGGCGTGAGCTTATTGCGGCGGCGGCCGAAAAGCAGATCAAAAAGCTCTCAAAGTCAGAGGATGCCGACCTTCACGCCATACAGCTTCTTATGCAGGAGCAGGCAGACCTTAAGGAAAGCGCGGAATGCGGCTTTCTCGATAAATATATTCCTCTTATCTACCCTGATGCGGATTGCTTTTTCGACTACTTCGACGGCCTGATGATAATCAACGACACGGGTGCCGTTCGTGACCGCGCAAACGCTGCCGAGGAGCTTCTCTCTCAGTCTGTTCTCGATATGATAAAGGCGGGGGAGATATATTCAAAGATAGCAAACACCTACGTTAACGGCTTTGCCCGTGTTGAGGTTGCAACGGGCGTTCTCCCCACGGTGCTTCTCGATCCCTTTGCAAAAAATCACCCCGGTATGATGCCCGAGGCGCGCTACGATTTTGCGACCCGACATATCCCTCCCTACGCCTCCAATACAGACCTTCTCCGCGAGGACCTCTCCAAATTCGTTGAAGGGGGCTATCGCTGCGCGGTGCTGACCGCAAACGAGCAGGAGGCAAAAAATATTGCAAAAATGCTCACCGATGAGGGCTACTCCGCCGCAGCTTGCGACGGAGTAGCTGATTTCTTCGGAGAGAAAAAGAAAAGATACCCCGTTGCAGTTCTTTACGGCACCACTCTCCCCGGCTTTGAGCTTATCGGCGCGCATTTCGCCCTCCTTGACCACTCCGGCGTATCAGAGGGACAGCGCAGAGTTCTCAGCCGCCACAAGGGAGCGAAATACAAAAAGAAAACTCAGTCCATCCTCTCCTATTCCGACCTTGAGCCCGGAGATTACGTAGTTCACGAGGCATACGGCATCGGTCAGTATCTCGGCATTGAGAACCTCACCGTTGACGGCATATCCCGCGACTACGTAAAGATCACCTATCAGGGTACGGATAAGCTTTTCCTTCCCGTTGATCAGCTCGACCTCGTTTCCAAATACATCGGCGCAGGCGCTGACGGCGGCGTTAAGCTTTCAAAAATGGGCGGTAGTGACTGGACGCGTGCAAAATCAAAGGCAAGCCAATCCGCAAAGGAAATGGCAAAGGAGCTTATTGAGCTTTATGCCCGCCGCAGAAGAGCGAAGGGTATCGCATATCCTCCCGACGACGATATGTCCCGCCAGTTTGCCTCCGCCTTTGAATACGACGAAACGGACAGCCAGCTCTCGGCGATCGAGGACATCAACCGCGATATGGAGGCAGGATTTCCCATGGAGCGAATCGTCTGCGGCGACGTTGGCTACGGCAAGACCGAGGTGGCCATGCGCGCGGCATTCAAGGCTGTCAACGGCGGAAAGCAGGTGGCCATCCTCGTTCCCACGACTATCCTTGCATATCAGCACTATCAGACGGCCCTTTCCCGATTCCGCGGTTTTCCCGTTTCCATTGATATGCTCTCCCGCTTCCGCTCAAAGGCTCAGCAGCAGGAGTCTCTCCGAAAGCTCAGACGCGGCGAGACGGATATAATCATCGGAACCCACCGAATCATCTCAAAGGATATAGAATTCCGCGATCTCGGCCTCGTTATCATCGACGAGGAGCAGCGCTTCGGCGTTGCTCAGAAGGAAAAGCTAAAGGAGATAGCCATAGGCGCCGATCTTCTTACCCTGACGGCAACGCCTATCCCCCGAACCCTTAATATGGCAATGGGCGGAATTATGGATATGAGCCTTCTTGACGACGTTCCCGGCCTGCGCTCCCCCGTTCAGACCTACGTTATGGAGCACGACGATGCAATAATCGCCGAGGCCATACGCCGTGAGCTTCGCCGCGGCGGTCAGGTCTTCTATCTCAACAACAACATTGAATATCTTTATACCCTCTCCGCAAAGCTCCAAAAGGAGCTGCCCGATGCCCGTATCGCCGTTGCCCACGGACGAATGGACCGCGAGGAGCTTGAGGATATATGGGCAGCCTTAGTTCGCGGCGAGGTGGATATCCTCGTTTGCACCACCATTATTGAAACGGGCGTGGATCTGCCCAATGCCAATACGCTGATCATTGAGGACGCCGACCGCATGGGGCTCTCTCAGCTCCATCAGATCCGAGGGCGCGTGGGGCGCTCCGGGCGGCATGCCTACGCTTACTTCACCTACCGCAAGGGAAAGGAGCTTTCCGAGGTGGCGGAGAAGCGCCTCGGCGCCATTCGCGAATATGCGGAGTTCGGCGCGGGCTTCCGCATAGCCC